>NZ_PGUZ01000104.1 GCF_002860165.1 Bacillus sp. V3-13
TAACACGGTTTCACTATGGCTTTTCTATTTTTATGGTGTTGCATTTGATTTTACAATTAACCCAGATTTTCTGTACATTTAAAAGGAACAATCATTTCAAAAAATTAATTTCGGTTAATTTCACGAAATTCGGCAAATATAATCCTTTGAAAAACTAATTATGAAATTGACTCAATAGAATAAATAAAATCTGAGGAGTGAAGTAGAATGAAGGAAAAAAAAGATAAAGAAGAGAAGAGTAAAATAGAGACAGATGATACATTTAACCGGACGCTTTACGGAACTCCAACAATAGGCGGGTTTATTGTAATAGGAATAATCTTGTGTATTATTTTTTTCAACCTCATATTTAAATAACTTTTCCCCAATTTTATATTACACCATTCAAGTATTGTCCTAGTAAATTTATTAGTATTGTTATTAACTCAAACTTCGTACCTGTCAAAACATCTTAATCATACAGGAATTAATAAAGAAGACTGGGTGTTAACTTAGCGATTTGTAAAGCAGACAGACTAAACATACAATATCAAAAAAGCCTGAGTTAGTTATTCATATGAACTCAGGCTTTTTTATCTATTAGGGGTCCCGCCAACATTTTAACGAAAATATACGCTAAGGAAACATCGGCTTTTTAATAGTCAACAAATTAGGAGAAACATAGGCAGAAATATAAAAGCTTAACAAAAAAATACATCGTAAATCTATATTTTACGATAAATAAAAAGAATCCATTTTGAAATTATTGATCAAAATAGATTCTTAATTTGGATTTTAACAAGAACCTTTTTCCCACTACGGTCCTATTAGAATAATAGATTCTTAGTAAAAATAATATGCGTCAGAATATCCCCATTCGATTGCTTCCTTAGCTTCTGGAGTATCTGGTTCCCAATTTATAAGGTAAGAGATTGCATCCCCGCCTGCAAGAAGTACAGATAAAGAAAATAGGAATTCCCCTGTATATCCATAATTGTAATTTCCAAGCCATTTACTATTATGTTCTTCTACAATGCCGTTATAATGTGCCATGTTAAAAGTTTTATACCATGGGGAGAATCCGGGTTGTACTTTATAATCCCAATCTCCATCTTCTCGAACTTTACCTACCCACCAACCTACAGTGAAATTATACGCACCGCTAGGATTAAAGGTAGCCTGTGTGTTATATATTGCTTCTAATTCATCTCTATTTGTTTCAACTAAATCTACAAGATCAAGATAGGATGATGTAGACAAAGTAGAAAAGGAAATATTATTCTCGTCATTTTTTTTGTCGTTTTCATATATCTTATCTGCAATTTCTTCAATTGTAAATGGCTTTACATTTAGTTCTTTATCCATAGAAATAATACCATCTTGTATTTGTTGATTGGTTATATTAACCATATTAATATATTTATCAAATAAATCTTGATTAACTCCTAAAGAACTTAAGTTATCTGGAATTTTAATTAATCCATTCTCATCTAGATATATTAATTTTTCGTCTTTTAATTCTTGGTGGAGTTCTTGGGTCGTTTTAATCTCACTAAAATTAGAAGCAGCGTTGGTTATATCAGGTGGAAATAGAAAATAACCAATAACAAACAAACTAAAAAGAATTGCTTTTTTCAATGTGAACTCTCCTCTCAATATTTATGTATTATTTAGCAGGAAAAAGGTTCTTGTTTAATTTAAATAATAAACTAATATTTTTATATAATAAATCACTAGCGTTGCACTAATTAAATCAGATGATTTGAAATACTAACAATCTTCAAAAATTAC
>NZ_PGUZ01000105.1 GCF_002860165.1 Bacillus sp. V3-13
AATTTCGAGTTCCGCTCGTAAATCTCGAGTTCCGCTCGTAAATCTCAAGTTCCGCTCGTAAATTTCGAGTTCCGCTCGTAAATCTCGAGTTCCGCTCGTAAATCTCGAGTTCCGCTCGTAAATCTCAAATTCCGCTCGTAAATCTCGAGTTCCGCTCATAAATCTCGAGTTCCGCTCATAAATCTCGAGTTCCGCTCGTAAATCTCGAGTTCCGCTCGTAAATCTCAAATTCCGCTCGTAAATCTCAAATTCCGCTCGTAAATCTCGAGTTCCGCTCGTAAATCTTAAATTCCGCTCGTAAATCTCAAGTTCCGCTCGTAAATCTTAAGTTCTGATCATAAATATCAAGGTTCCTTTTTTTCTCCCCTTTTAGAATCTTTTTTAAGTACCGTTTAAATAGAGCTTTTCCTTCATTATCGAGTGCTGATAAAACATTCTGTTCTGATTGCTGCAAAGTCTCCCAACATTTGTCCAAAGTCTGTTTCCCTTTTTCAACTGTACCCTATGTGCAATTGAAATTTTGCCGTAGATTTTTATAGTGTGAAAGAAATTCTTATATACAAGAGGAGTTCCTTTTCTTTTATTCCGTAGCCACATAATAAATAAAGAAGGGTTTCCGGCATTTATGTCAAATTTCTATTATGACATTTATATTTTCAGTGAGGGATCCTTATGGAAAATCAATTGGCGCTAATAGGGAGAAAAATTCAGGCTTTCAGTTACGATTTAGCGATGAAAACTTCGGAAATACCTGCTCAGCAATATTTGCAGGAATATATATTTAATCTTGTTGGAGATTTTTTATGCCACAAAAATGAATCCATAAGGACCAAAATCATTCCGTTAGTAAGTTCTTTTCCACAAAACCCCGATAACAAATCGGCTTCACTCGAGCAGTGTAACAAGTTTATAGCCGTCTCCCGTTCGATGATTTTAGAATTTTTAGAAGAAGAAGTAGACAAATGTCAGCTGGCGGCTAATATTCTCATCCAAATTATGAAACTGGCAGACCATTTTTATCAGATGTTTTTTAATGCAATCACAAATCCTGATGATGACAGCTTATCTTTATCACCCTGCCCACTTCAAGAATCTAACGATGATGTAAATGCCGCTTTAAAGGAACTATCCGATTTTAAAAAAGCTCTTATTGAAGCAACGATATTCTCGATTACGGATAAAGATAACTACATCACTTATGTTAATGATCAGTTTTGTGAAATCTCTAAATTTACAAAAGCAGAATTAATGGGGCATAATCATCATATTTTAAATTCCCAGTTCCATTCGGAAAGTTTTTTTAATAATCTTTGTGGGACCATTGAAAAAGGAGAAACCTGGAAAGGTGAAATCCTCAACCAGGCGAAGGACGGAACAAAATTTTGGGTCGATACGACGATTGTGCCTTTCGTAAATAAAAACGGGGAAATTTATCAATTCTTTTATATTCAATACGACATTACAGAAAAAAAGGAGACGGAAGAAACACTTCGAAAAGCTGAACAGTTATCAATGGTAGGTGACCTGGCAGCCGGGATTGCCCATGAAATTCGCAATCCATTAACCTCTATAAAAGGGTTTGTCCAGTTAATGAATGAAACCGATAAAGGAAAAGTGTTCACCGATATTATTTTGGAGGAGATTGACCGAATCAACTTCATTGTAAGCGAATTTATGGTCTTTTCAAAGCCTCATACTTATTATCTGAGCGAATGCAATGTAGCCGAAACTCTCCTGAGCGTCATTAAATTTTTGCAACCGGAAGCACTTTTAAAAAATGTTGCTATTAATTACAAACTGCCACAGTCCAAAGTCCATATTTTTGGAGAAAAAAATCAATTAAAACAAGTATTTTTAAATATTATTAAGAATGCTGTGGAGGCTTTGCCGAACGGCGGCGAAATTTTTATTGGCACTGAAATAAACAAGCAGAAATTATCCATTTCAATTCAAGACAACGGAGTTGGAATGTCGCCAGAAGAACTAAAAAAAATCGGCAAACCATTCTACACAACGAAAGAAAAAGGGAATGGATTAGGCCTGATGGTGAGCTATCAAATTGTCCAAAAACATAATGGTATCATTACAGTCCAAAGTGTGCTGGGGGAGGGCACAATATTTATGATTACTTTTCCATTAACCCCGGAGAGGAAACAATAAGTAATCCTTTTGGACTATTTCTATTAAATCCCAGTTTTTTTCTAACTCACTAAATTGCTTGATTGAAAAAAGATAAAAGCTGTCACAGGCGACAGCTTCGATTTTCATATACATTTCAGTCAGGTTTTCACCTTACACTTTAAAACTTTCATTTATTTGATTTAGCTGGTTGGACATTTGATGAAGTTCTTCGACTTGATTTTGAATCAAATGCGATGAGGCATTCATTTGCTGGGATGACGCAGTAACTTGTTCAATACCGGCTGCGTTTTCTTCAGAGATGGCTGCAGTATCATTGAGAGAACTCTTCATTTGTTCCTGCCTTGTTAAAACGGTTTGCAATTGCTGATACATTGAAGATATAAGAGTGTTCATCAAAGAAATTTCTGAAGAGATCTCTGCAAACGAATGGCTCGTTTTATGTAAATTTTCTTTGCCTTCTTCAACGCTGCTTAATCCTTTTTCCAGAATCGTTGCCATCTCGTTTGTATTGTTTTTTACATTGCTTACAATGTTGTTGATATTATTTACTGACTTCGATACTTCTTCTGCCAGCTTCTTTACTTCATCGGCGACAACAGCAAACCCTTTGCCTGCCTCCCCTGCCCGTGCAGCTTCAATGGCCGCATTTAAGGCCAGTAAATTGGTTTGATCAGCAATTTCCCTAATGAATAGCACAAGCGTAGTCACTTCATTTGTTTGTGATTCAAGATTGCGTATCTTTGCGACCGATTGTTTTACCATTTGATAGATATCTTCCATCTTATTTATCGATGAATTCATAAGCTCAGTACCATTCCCGGTACTGGATATGATCGTTTCAGAAGAATTCAATACTTCTTGACCTTGATTGGTGGTTAACATGATTAGCTGCGAAAAATCATTCATTTCTTCGGAAATAACCGTTGTCGAATTCGTTTGCATTTCGATTGCACTTGCCATTTCGCTCATGGTAACAGCAATTTGATTGGACGCTTCATTTACTTCATTGGATGTCTGATTTAGTATGCTGCTTTGTTTGTTTACATTCAATGAATGGGTTTGGATGTCTTTGATAATCTTTTCAAGTGTATTGGTCATAATCGAAATAGAATTAGCTAAAACACCAATTTCATCCTTTGATTTTACATTGAACTTGGAAATATGCTGTTTTGCTTTTTGAATGTCTCCTTCAGAAATCATTTTAGTAATGTCATTGAGTTTAGAAAGCGGATTCAGTTTTTTGTTCAAAAATAAATAGACGATCGCTAATATAATCGCGAGCACAAGCAGTGATCCAATCAGGAATAACGGCATTGAGTTCGTCAGCACATCAGCGGAAATCGTATTGACTACTTCGGCTTCCATATCAACGCCTAAAACACCGATTATTTTCCCATTGGCATCCTTGATCGGCGCAAACACGGACATATAATCCCCATATTCGGGATCCTTGACGATATCCGTACTCGCTGTTTTGCCCTTAAGGACAGGAGCAATATCTTCATATGTTGTCGCTGTTGTCGGCTCTCCTATGTCCACAGTGTCCTTAAGTGATGCCATGCCATCAATGATAATCCCTAATTTATTGCCATCAGAGACCTGGAGGGTGTAAACATACATGGCGCCAACTTTTTCCCGGTAATCATTTAATTGTGTTCTAAATTCTTCATACTGGTCATTTTTTGCCGGGTTCTTCAAGAACTTCGCATATTCATCTGCATCAATTTCGTTGGCGATCCTCTTGGCATGAAGAATGCTCGTTTGTTTCATCGTTTCATTGATTGATAGTTTTGAGTTGAAAAACATAAAAATACTGAATAATAAAAAGAAGCTTGTTATTAAAATGAAAAGTAAAACTAGTAAGGAGCTTTTTAATGATTTATTTTTTACTTTCAAGTGAACACCTCCTATTCTTTCTCCTTTTATTTCGTCATAGTTTTGGAAAGTTTAAGAGAGCATCCATATTTGACTTATAATATTCAATAATGAACAATTTCAAAAAAAAACCCGGGAAAGACCGAGGCCACTGAAAATCTGCGGATTTTATGGTCTTCTTGATAGCTTCTAAAGAAAAGCCGACTCTTACTCCAGATTTCTGGAAGAAAGAGTCGGCTTTTTCTTGTTTTTTAGTCTCGTTTCCCTCTATTTTTAACTCATTAGCTTCAAGATTCTCTTTAAATTGACGGTGAATATGGCCATGGCACCTTGCAACTCCATGCCAATTAGACCCGAGGATGTGGCCACATCGTACCCGTGTCTGTGCTTCAACTCACTATTTTTTGCCTCTATCTTTAGCGCTCTTTTGATTTCTCCTTAAAGTACTCGTCTTCCTGGAATTTCGCCTGTTCCGAGTGTTCATCTGACTTGATTGAAACCGAGTAACTCTTAGTTTTCGCGCCTTCTTTATAGCACCTGTCCTTGAGGGGCATCGCTTACATTTGTCAATATCGAAAAAATAGGTATCTACCTGATTCGCTGCCACATTTTTTTACCACCTCGGATTTTTTCGGATTGCCATATGTCCTGCTTTACAGACATACATGCCTGCATCCTTATTGAACTCGAATTCGTCTTCCTTTTTACGGCAGCCTTGTGTAACGGCAGGATTTAATTTGGCAACCAGTTTGATCTTATTCTTTTTACTATATTGAATATTATCCTTTTCTGAATAGGCAGTGTCCCCGATGACTGTTTCAATTTCCATTCCTGCTTCCAGGCTTTTTTCGATCAGTGTCTGTAATTGTTTCCCGTCATTTTTCTCTCCTGTCGTAATGACGGCTGCAGTAATGATCCGTTCCTCGCTCATTGCCATATGTGTCTTGTATCCAAAGAAGGACGAGTCGGCCGTTTTGTGCCCAACCTTGGCATAATGGTCCTTCGAACACTGAAGTTGCTCAATATCATCTGCCACCGTCTCTTTCAATAGATTCAACTGTTCCTTCACCTTCGGATACTGGATAAGGGTTCCTTCCTTTTCAATGACCTCAATAAGTTCCTGGGAGTAGGCGATTTCGTCTTCCAACACATCTGTCTTCGTCTTGGCAGGAAACTTCTCCTTCATGGATTCATCCACCTTATAAACGGCCTTCCTCAGCTTTTTGGAACGCTCCATCAGAACTTCCTTTGGTGTCATCTCGTTATAGCGAGCTTTTGAATGGGTGGCGTCACAAATGATGGATTTGCTCGTGATGATCTCTTTTTCAATCGCAATCTCAACCGTCTTATTGATAAGCAAGTCCAGAAGGTTCACGTCCTTGAGCCTGAGCTTCCGAAACTTGGTCAGGGAGCTCGGATCGATGACGGAATCCTCAGGGGCCATGCCCAGGAAATACTTGAAGGACATGTCATATTTCGAACGTTCAACCACATCGACATCGGAAATATCATAGATGGTTTTCAACAATAAATATTTGAACATACGGATGGGATCAATGGCATTCCGGCCATTATCAAGGCAATATTTATCCTGAAGTTCATCGTAAACAAAAGAAAAGTCGACCAGGTCATTGATCCTGCGTAACATGTTGTCCTCAGGGACGATTAGATTATAGAGCTCCATATAGGGACTGAACATCATCGATTGTTGCTTTTGTATAACCGAAACCACCCACTTAAAATAGATACCTTCATTATAAATCAAAAAAGGCAGAAACCCTCACTAAATGTAAGAATTTCTGCTTTTTTGTTTAAAGGGACTTTTTCAGTGGCCTCGGAGCAATCCGGGGGTTTTAAAATATATTGGTTTGAGTAAATAAAACATAGAGTGAGTATAAAAGAAAAACTATCCCAAAACCGAGATCAAGTTTTTTTAGTTTAGTATCCCCTCTAAGAATAAAAACTATACCAGTACAAAAAAGTCCGATAAACCATCCTATACTATGAAAAATACCGATTAGAAAGCCTATTATACCTATACATATAAATAATTTGTCTATTGTCATAATAAGTTTCATTCCTTTCGCTGTGCTCAAGGCACAAAAATTTAATGAAAGTACTCTCT
>NZ_PGUZ01000106.1 GCF_002860165.1 Bacillus sp. V3-13
TCTTAAATAAAATAGAATTAACGTTGACGTTTTTGCTTGCTTGTTCAGTTTTCAAAGAGCAATTATTAATTCATTCGCCTCCGCGAGGCGACCTTCTTAATATAACATAAATTCAAATTAAATGTCAACAATAATTTAATTATT
The DNA here is from genome assembly GCF_002860165.1 of Bacillus sp. V3-13. Classification (GTDB taxonomy): domain Bacteria; phylum Bacillota; class Bacilli; order Bacillales; family Cytobacillaceae; genus Bacillus_BJ. Next base: position 145 of record NZ_PGUZ01000106.1, read on the forward strand.
ATTAAACAGTTTGTTTAAATTTATGCGCCCCGTTTTTGAGGCGGAAAATTAATATACCACGAACAAAAAATGTTTGCAATATAATTTTTAAGAAATCGTAAATTATTTATTGCTGGTTATTGCTCGTAAATTGCTTCTCCATCGTTTAACCATTTTTAGTCATTATTATTCCTATTTTACGAAGATAGACCGACCTTCTCAGATTAGTTTTAACCAGTTTTCACTAATGATAATAGCCAGGAATTATTATGCAGAGAATAATACACGGTCTGACCGCTTTAAATAGTTTTTCATGTCGTGGTCATAACAAGGGCAAGCTATACATAAAATAATGATAATTTAAATGAAAAGATGTGGAATGATGGCAGAAACCTTTGCACTATATCTTTCTTTAGTTATGGCAATATTTCTATTTGCTTTTGCCTATTTTGAAGCAATAAAAATTTCGAATGCTGATGGGAAAATATGTGGAGGTACATTCATTTTAAGTTTAACATCGGGATTTATATTTTCCGGCTTTACACATATTTTCTTGTAGTTTTGGATCCGGACAAATCCGGATCCTTGTTACCTGGTTGAACCATCTATAATTGCTGAGATAGCAGCGTCAACAAACTGGCCTTTTTCGAAAAATCTCTTCTTTAATATACCTTCATATTCGAATCCATTTTTCTCAAGTACCCTTCTTGAAGCAACATTGGCAGGATCATAGAAGGCCTCAAGCCTGTTTAACCCCATCTCCTTAAAGCTGTAGTCAACGATTTGCTGAATGACCTCAGCCATGATGCCTTTATTCCAGAAGTCAGGATTAAGCTCATAGCCGATTTCCGCTTTAAAATGCTCAGGTTCAATGGCATGGAGTCCGCATGTTCCAATTAATCGATCAGGTTGTTCTTTTAAAGCAACCGCCCAGCGGATTTGTTCTCCAGTACTGTATCTTTGCTGTAATCTCTTAATCAGATCAACCGCTTGCTGTTCATCCGTAAATGACGCCAGATCATAGTATTTGGTTACTTCATCCTTTGAAAAATAAGCAAATATGGCAGGAGCATCCTCCAGTCTTACTTCTCTTAAATGCAGCCGGCTCGTTTCTAAAATCGGAAACTTTTCAAAAGCAGTCTCAATTCCCACTATACTATTCCTCACTACTTGTTAATTTTAAGTATAAATCCTGTAAGTTATCCCAGTAATATGCTGTTTCTTTATATTCGTTTCCACCAATATTAATCATTTGTTCAGTCAGCTTTACTGGTTTAAAGCTTTCATAAAAAAGCCTGCTTGGATTATCATTAAGCACCCAGACAACCAATGAGCTAAAACCATTCGCCAATAATGCTTCTGCCCCTCTTTTGAAGAGCATTGTCCCAACTTTTTTTCCTTTATATTCCTTAAGAAGATAAATCGCATATAATTCACTATCAGCTTCAAGCTCTCCCGTCCGTTCTTTCCCAAACGAAGCAAAGCCAATGATCTTGCCTTTTTCTTCTGCGACAAAAACGGCTGCACCTGGCTGAGGAGCGGATAACATTTGCTTCCACATTTTCAACCGTTCATCCTTACTTAATTCATCGAGGAATTGTTGGCTAACAATACCTTGATATGTTTCCCTCCAGCTTTTTACATGCGCTTCGGCAATTCCATCTGCATCTTTTTCAATTGCTGCTCGAATGATCATCTCTTTCCCCCTAACTTGGCACTGATTTTTCTTTTAACTTTTTCATCTTTATTCTTCTTTCATCCAATAAAAACATTGAAATTCCCAAAATCACAATCATTCCGCCGACAATTTGTGTCATTATAACCTGTTCCCCGAGTAAATAGTAAGCCAGGACTGCCGCTCCTACCGGCTCAAACAAGATTGCCATTGAAATCGTTGATGTGCTCAGCCATTTCAATGACCAGTTAAATAATGTGTGGCCTAAAAGCGTAGGAACGACGGCAAGCAATAAAAAGTAAATCCAATCTCTGCTGGCCGTTGGAATCAATGGTTCATTTCTTACCATTACATAAACAAACAAAGTTAAAGCACTTATACTGTAAACTACAAATGTATAAGTCATCAGCGATACCCGTTTTCTGACCGTTTGTCCGAATAATAAATAGGCTGTTATGAGCGCACAGGCTGCCAGCGCCAGCAAATCTCCGAACAAAGCAATTCCGCTAATTCGAAAATCTCCCCAGCCAATAATAATGCTTCCCGCAACCGCGACAATACCGCTCATGATTGCTTTTCCTGTCAGCATTTCTTTAAAAAATAAATACGTTCCAACGAATGCAAACAATGGCTGCAGGGTCACAAGCACGGTGGAACTGGCGACAGATGTATAGTTTAACGATTCGAACCAGAGGATAAAGTGAAACGCCAAAAACACTCCAGCAATGATCGAGAAAAGCCAATCCTTTTTCGTAATAAGACGAAGCTCAGAAACATACCTTAAAAGAAAAAATGGCAGCATCAACAGCACTGAAAACAGCAGCCGGTAAAAAGCAATCACCCCGGAAGGCGCCGACGCTACTTTGACAAGAATCGCGGAGGTAGATACGGAAATCACCCCGACTGCAAGAGCAAGATAAGGATTTATTCTCGGTTCGTTCATGTCTGTACTCCTTGCCATTTACGATGTTAGAATTTATATACATAATATTACAACGATTCATGATAAAATTGCTATACTATTACAAATTTTCAAGAAAAGGATTAACTTTTTTAAAATAGGTTAATAAACATCAATACAACTTGATTTACAGGAGAGAACGAATGACACATGCAGAAATAGAAGTTTTCATTAAATTAGGACTATCAGCAGTGCTCGGGCTTGTGATCGGCCTTGAGCGGGAAATCAAAAGAAAGCCGGTCGGTTTAAAAACAAGCCTTGTTATTTCGATTGTCAGCTGTTTGCTGACGATTGTTTCAATTGAATCAGCCTACATGTTTCCAGGCAGTGACTCAGTTAATATTACGATGGACCCGTTGCGGCTCGCTGCGCAAATCGTTTCCGGAATTGGTTTCCTAGGTGCTGGGGTCATTTTGCGGAGAGGCAATGACAGCATCTCCGGTTTAACGACTGCCGCGATGATCTGGGGAGCAGCAGGAATCGGGATTGCAGTAGGAGCCGGGTTCTTCATGGAGGCGATTGCCGGTGTCACTTTGCTGATCATCAGCGTTGAAATCATGCCCCACTTAATGGGGCTGATCGGGCCAAAGCAGCTCCGTGAAAAAGAAATCCGCCTGCAATTAAAAGTGCGGGAGAAAAAGAATATTGCTGACATCATCACACATATTAAGAAAGAGAAAATTTCGATCAAAACGATTCGTATCAAGGATCTGGAAGATGGCGACCAGCTCGTCCAGCTCGTCATCACTGTCCACTTCAAACGATTGACGACCGATGTATATTATGCAGTCTCAGACATTGACGGCGTCAGCAATGTTGAAATTGAAAACCTGCATTAAAAAAGAGGAGCAATCAATGTTCCTCTTTTTAAATTTCGCTTGCATGTGAAGAAAGTTCAAGCTATAATCTTTTTTGTACCTTAACAAAACTTCATCCCGGGGGATTAGCTCAGCTGGGAGAGCGCTACGCTGGCAGCGTAGAGGTCAGGGGTTCGAGCCCCCTATTCTCCATACCAGAAAAACCTTGTATATCAAGGTTTTTTTCTATTTATGTAATAGGAATTATAATTTTATTAACAATAAAAGTGATTAATTGGTAAATTTCATTGTTATTTTTTGGCCTCTTTATCTTTGGTTGTTCTTTTAACTAAACCACCCTTGAAGAGAATTTACAAGGTTAATTAAGATGCCAATACTCTTGTTGAACAACGAATTGGTCACAGAATAAGAAATTTAGCTAAAAGAGTGTGGACAGCAAGAATACTCAATTGATTTATGGATAATTAAGCATACCTCCCAGGAGTCGGGTGCTCTTCGTATTTAAATCATAGGAACATAATAAAGATTAAATTTGGTGATAATGGTAAGATAGAGGTTAAGGGTTAATCCTATGGACAAATTTCTAAAAGTGGATTGGAGGAATGGTGTTACCTTTTGTCTAAACAAAGATTTAAAAGGAGTGCTGGTAAATGACTATGACTACAATCACTTTCGCCAATAACCAAAAAGAGTTGGATCGTAAAATTGAACAAATTACACAAGACCATGAAAGACTAAACCCTGAAAGCACAGTTGAGATTTCTTACTTAGATCCGAAATTAAATGATATTCATTTTCTACCCCACCAAACCATACAATTATTAATTGGAATACGAATAGTCGAAAAAGAAAATGACGATAAATAAGCATCGCTAAACGTGTTTATTTATTTTAAAAAAGAGGTGTAAAGGTGGCAGATAAAAACAAGTACAATACTGGTGAAATAGTAAGAATAAAAACAACTGATGAACTAGTAACAATAAATAAATGGCAGTATGTGAAGAACATGAAGGAGTACTCTTATACCGTAAAAGAGCATCCTTCAACTTTTTATTTCGAAGATGAGCTTCAGAGTCTATAATAATTAATCAATGCTATAACACTTGCATATACTATACAAAGTGCCTGCGGAAATAGGCATCTCACATTGATACTCGTTCCTTCATTGTGAGTTATGTGCATATAGTGTTGGCATGGCATTGAACCAGCGGTAAGCTGGTTTTTTAATTTTTGCGTGCCCAGCAAGCCGTTAATTGCTAGTTGGTGAAAGTCCAACCCGAGTAAGTGTCAAGAC
>NZ_PGUZ01000107.1 GCF_002860165.1 Bacillus sp. V3-13
CAACAATATTAACCAATGATAAAGGCAAATCCGACGAAAGTTGGAGACGCAAAGCCACGGGTCTAAAGCAGATGCCATGACAGCCGGGTTACCGAATGGATCAAGGAACGCTTATGTTCAGCTTCTTTTTTTCAAGGTACCCTTCTGCTTTTAGCTGGTGGTGCCTTTTAGGGAAAGGAGCTGTTTTTGCGTTTTGAAGAAAAGGCTATTCTACAAATCTCTTATTTATTTTCTTACTATTCTATTAATCACGAGTTCCATCCTGCCCGGCCTGGCCAACAAGGCAGAGGCCGCCACGCCGGAAGCGTTTTTAAATCCGCTCCTGGAGGACTGGCTGCCGCAGCCGGGCCAGCCGCCCGGATTTTCGTCCGGCTTTTCGGCTTTTTCCAACCAGACAGGCGGCAACGGGACAGGCGCTCCGAGCTTCTTTGGCTCAAACGATTTTGCCGCATTGCCGGAAACACCGCCAATCGAATCCGAGCCTGTCGACCTGCCAAAGGGGAGCTTATCGCTTGTGAAGGATGATTTCATTCTCCCTTCCTATGGATTCCCGATCACGATCCAGCGTTTGTACAAAACGGAACAAAAGGACAGGCTGTCGCCATTCGGCTATGGGTGGGCATTTCCGTATGACCATACGATCCAGATGTTTGCCGATTTTAATATCGCCGAATTCAAACCGGATGGAAGCCAGGTCAACTATACATACCACAAAGACGACGACACATTATTGGTTGATGAATTCGACGGGGATCCGGCGATTTACTATCCCCTCGACCGTGGCCACTACACGACCGATGACAATGAAAAATCGGCTCTGACCCGCGTGTCGAAAGAGGAATACCGCATCACACAGCCGAACGGAACTGTTTACACGTTTAAAGGGTATAAAGCGCCATGGCGTGAAAATGGAGACCCGGCTGCCGGAAAACTGGTTGCTGTCCAGGATACAAAGGGAAACCGGGTCAGCCTCAGCTATGATGCAGAAGGGCGCCTGATTGAAATCAAAAGCCCGGATGGCCGCTCCGTGCATTTTGGATACAGCGGACAGCTGATTACCTCGATGACCGATCCGATCGGCCGCGTCACCCGTTATGATTATCTAAACAATGAACTGAGAACGGTGACGCATCCCAACGGGACGACCGAATCGTTCACGTACGACGGCGCCCATAAATTGTTATCCATCAGCGAATCGCAGTCCGGAACGAAGCAGTTTGCCTACACGGGAGACCGGGTTTCGTCGGTCAGTCATGAAGGCGAGCTTAGTTCCCAGTATGTGTATGAAGAAGGAAAAGTGACCGCATCGGACGCATTGGGCTTTAAAACGACGTATGTTTATAACGCCGATTTTAATATCACCAGCAAAACCGATGCACAAGGAAATGTTTTTCACTACAGCTATGACGGGCAAAAAAGATTGACGAATGT
>NZ_PGUZ01000014.1 GCF_002860165.1 Bacillus sp. V3-13
TTATAAACCCTCTGATATCAATGTATTTGCTTGATTTATATATTTAATTTTTGACAATACGGAATAAGTAAAGGAGGGCCTAATATGTCTTTTTCAAAACTGGTGTTCACACCGTTAAGCTATACAGAATGGGGTTCTATAGAGCAGCTCATTCCTGAGGTTGAAAAATACGGGGCTAACAATATCTTGTTAGTGACAGATCCTGTGCTGAAGCAAATTGGTTTGACAGACCGGGTAACGGTTCCGTTGCTGGAAAAAGGATTTGAGGTCGATATTTATACGGATATTGAGCCGGAACCTCCGCTTGAAGTAGGAGAAAAACTCGTCAAATATACGAGGGAGGGTCATTTCGACCTGGTGATCGGGTTGGGAGGCGGAAGCGCACTGGACTTGGCCAAGCTTGCAGCTGTTTTAGCGGAAAATGAAGGTCTGGCAGCAGACTATTTAAACCTTTCCGGCACAAAGCAAATATCGAAAAAAGGGCTGCCGAAAATCCTGATTCCGACCACATCGGGTACCGGTTCAGAAGTGACGAATATAGCGGTCCTGTCGTTGGAAAGCACGAAAGATGTTGTCACCCATGATTATTTGCTGGCTGATTCAGCGATCGTTGATCCGGAATTAACGTTGACGGTGCCAGCAAATGTTACAGCCGCCACGGGCGTTGACGCACTGACCCATGCAATTGAGGCATATGTGTCAGTCAATGCCAGCCCGACAACGGACGGATTGGCCCTGCAGGCGATTCGTTTGATAGCCCGGTCGATCAGGAAAGCTGTGACCGACGGGCAAAATAAACAAGCACGCATCGATATGAGCAATGGAAGTTTTATTGCCGGCCTTGCCTTTTTCAATGCCGGGGTAGCAGGCGTCCACGCACTTGCATATCCACTCGGCGGCCAGTTCCATATTCCGCATGGCGAATCCAATGCTGTTCTTCTGCCATATGTGATGGGGTATATAAGAAGCAGCTGTACGAAACGGATGGCTGACATTCTAAACGCTTTAGGAGGCAATTCAGCTTATTTGTCCGATGAAGAGGCTTCTTACAAATGTGTCGAAGAGCTTGAAAAACTGGTTGCCGACGTGGGAATCCCGCAAACATTGCAGGGATTCGGAATCCCGGAAAGCGCGCTTGAAAAATTAACCGAAGACGGAGCGAAGCAGAAGCGGCTGCTGGCAAGAAGCCCTTTGCCTTTGGACAAGGAAGATATTTTCCAAATCTATCAGTCTGCTTATCTGGGTAAAGTGAGCGAGCCATCCGGAACAAAATCTTACAATAAGTAAGTTTTAGGGAACCTGTTTTGTTAGAAAAGATACTTCATGTTCAGGAACCTGCGAAACGAATATTTGGTTTAAGGAAAAACGTCCTTGTGGCGTTTTTTTCAATTAAAAGGACTGTAACTTTTAATTTATTGTGTTTTTTTGGTGTTATCTATTAATATAGCGTACCAATTCAATAACAATAACCATTATCGAAAATACCTAAAGAATGATCGTATTTTTTCCGCAATCAGCTTCGGCTCTTCTTGTGCAACAAAATGTCCGCCTTTATGTAATTCTTCCCAACTATAGATATTGGGAAAGAGCCGTTCAACATATTCCCTCGGTGGGCGCTCGTGTTTTTGTGTCGCAGTCAATGACACACCATGAGGGACAGGAGAAATATCGTTTTCCCCCGGCCAGGCTGTATGTTTCCCTTCAAGATAATAACGGTTCGCAGAATTTATTGTTTGTGTGAACCAATAAATAGATACATTGGCCAATAGATCTTCTTTGCTGAAATGGTTTAGCAAATCCCCGCTTGGCGGACATGTCCAAAAATGCCACTTTTCCAGTATAAAAGCAGCTAAACCGATCGGGGAGTCATTTAAAGCATATGCTGCTGTCTGTGGCCTTGTACCGAGGATATGGGCATAGCCGCCTTCTTCGTTATACCATTGCTTTAAATAAGATAGAAATTCTTCTTCTGCTTCTGTTAATGCTGTGTCCTTGGAGATATAAGGACTTGGATTGCCAGGTGATGTCGTGTGGTACCCAATGACTTTATCAGGGTGATCGAGACACAGCAAACCTAAAATACTGGCTCCTAAATCATAGCCGTGAGCTCCGAATCTCTCATAGCCCAATCCGTTCATTAGTTTCACAAATAGATTAGCCGCCTGCCGGTCTTCAAATCCAGATGTTAATGGAATTTGCGAAAATCCATGTCCGGGAACTGAAGGAATGATGACGTCAAATGAATCTTCGCGGTTCCCACCGAACTTTTCCGGATCCGTCAGGTGAGGAATGAGCTCGAGCATTTCATAAAACGAACTGGGCCACCCATGAGGAATGATGATCGGAAGCGGATCAGAGCCTTTCCCTCGTTCATGGATAAAATGAACATCAACTCCATCAACTTCAGCGATATAATTTGAGAAAGAATTAATTTTACGTTCTGCCTTTCTCCAATCAAATTCGCTCTCCCAGTAAGTCTTGATGTCTTTCATGAATTCTAATGGAATGCCATACTCCCACTTGGCATCAATTATTTCATCGGGCCACCTCGTCAGTTTTAAGCGTCTGTTTAAGTTTTCGATTTCATCGTCGGGTATGTGGGTGGTGAAAGGCCGAATGTCCATATTAAGTCTCCTTTATGAAAAATGAATAGATTAGAAATTTAAGTAAAGCAGGGTGGAAATTAGGATTTATAGTCACAAGCTGGGCAACAGTATGTAGGAAAATGTGTATATAGCTAATAGATATAGCCGGCAATTATGAATACGAAAGATGTCATCGTAGTAAGTGTTCTGATAAACTGAAAAGAAAATGATCTTTCAAATGAAACTTATTTTTTGAAAGTGACCGATAAAAATTTTTAGTGGTTAACTAACCTATAAAATGATTTTAATGGTTAAATTATAAATGGTCAATAGGAGTGGTTTGTAATGGGGACTGGATACGACGAGCTTGAAATAATAGCAGACTTTTTAAATACCCATGATAAACGGATGCGTTTTGAAGGAGACCCTGGAATAGAGCTGTTAGAAAATACACGTCGACTACATGCATGGTTTATAAAGCATGATCTAATTTCTAAAGACGATGAGGTTTCTAATGACGATTTGCAAATGGCTCTGAAATTAAGAACCGAAATAAGAAGAACAATTAACAATCCTCACGATCAGCAAGCGGAATTTACAGTATTAAATGATTTTGTAAAACAATTTCAATTTACGATCGTTTTCGGCGAACAGGGAGCAAAGCTCCAACCTGTGCAAACAGGTGGAAAAAGAGGTATTGCTAACTTAATTGCATTGATTTTTGAAATCAAAAGGAAAGAATTGTCGTACCGTTTAAGGGTTTGTTCAGCAGAGGATTGCCAGTGGGTGTTTCTTGACCGCTCCCGGCCAGGGACGGGGAAGTGGTGTTCGATGAAAGCCTGTGGCAATCGGGCCAAGAATAAAGCGTTCAGACACAGGAATAAAGCGTTGGGAAAACCGGCTGTCAAATAGTGCAATGCCGTATTTATCATTTCGGGCGAGAAGACCCCTTCCTCAAGGAATGGGTCGGGCGTAGCCCAATGAGTATGGAGGGGATGAATCGCCCCTCCGAAGGAGAACGCTTTTCAATTGAAAAGGGAACATATATTCTGATAAAATATAGAATATAATTGTTTAGAAAGGAGCATGGATTATGGGTATAAAAACGTATTTTTCAAATCGAGTATATAAAAATACTCTTCCGAAAGAATATGTGGAAGCCACTAGCCATGCCCTTTTAGTGTTTAATAGAGCAAAACACTTTGCTTTCAGCACGACTATAAAAGAAAAGCGTTCCGGTCAAAATAGACGTCCAAAATCTATGCACCTTACGGTGAAAGAAAGATTCAATCTTGATGATTATTACGCAAATAGTGCTGTCCAAGAAGCATCTGCCATGCAAAAAAGCCTTACCTGAGTTAAACAAATTGCATGTTTCGAATGTTAATTCCAAGGGACAGCTTATTTCTTCATCGTCATTAAAATTCAATATTTTAGGAAAAACATCGGGTCAAATCTCTAAAATGATTGAGGCAGAGGCAATCGAATTAGTGAATATTGCCCATCGGGCAAACAAGCCGTTGGCTATTGAAAAATTAGATACGACAAAATCGAAAGTATCCCATCCATATGGAAATAAAAAAGCAAACTTCAAATTCAATATGTTTGCTTATAATAAAATGGTCTCAGCGATTAAATCAAGAGCTGAAAAAATGGGTGTAGCAGTATTCGGTCCATAAGGACAAACCGTATCCTCCCCCGGGCTCTACAGTTCACCTATTATTTTTTTCCCAGATGAGTGTGTTATTATTCTATATAACACCGATAGGGGAAGGATGAATAAGATGTCTTTGGAAAGTGTAAAAGCCCATTTTAGACAATGGGACCGTGAAGATGATGTGATGGAATTTGAATCATCGAGTGCTACTGTTGAACAGGCAGCCGACACAATTGGTGTCATTCCTGCCCGGATTGCGAAAACATTATCCTTCAGAGGAGAAGAAGAAAAAGCCATTTTAATCGTCGCTGCTGGAGATGCAAAAATCGATAACAAGAAATTCCGTCATACTTTTGGCTTCAAAGCACGTATGCTCACTCCTGATGAAGTGCTGGAGCAAACGGGACACATGATCGGCGGGGTTTGTCCATTTGGGTTAAAAAATGAACTTGATGTCTATCTGGATGTCTCCATGAAACGCTTCAAGACTCTTTTCCCGGCTTGTGGAAGCACTAACTCTGCAATAGAATTGACGATTGATGAATTATTTCAATATTCATTTGCAAAAGAATGGGTAGATGTTTGTAAAGGTTGGGAAGAGGCTGATCTAAGTGAAAAGGTAGCTCTGTAAAGGTGAACATTAAGTGAATGATGACAACCGAGATTTATTGGTAGCAACAAGGGAAGGGGCAGGTAGCCGCTTCCCGTTTGCATAATTTTGATTATCTTCTCAAAAGATGCTGGAAAAGATGTTGGCATTCATACCTTAACTACAATTATCTGTTAAGATGTGAGTAAGTGTAGCAGAAGATTTGATGAAAAAGTAGAAGCGAAAGGAATGGGTATTATAATGAAACGTATGCCATTCGAAAGTCCAACCGACCATTACGATGAACGCATTTTACCAATCGATGAACAAATCTGTGCTTTGCTGAGACAACGTAAGGATATCTCAAACAATGATCCAGGTTTTCCCCCTCTTGAAACTATCTCTAATTGGGCTGAAAAATTCGATCTGTATGAGGATCTGTTAACATCGCTATTTGGGATGCTAAGAAATGATGAAGAGTTTCGTCCGTATGTGGATCCGGTTGGTTTCCGAAAGAATATACCGATCTTAAAGTCAGTCGAAAACGGTGATCACCTATACTCGGTAACCTTTGTCAGGCAGTACGAAAATGCCAGTGTTGTAAATCTTAATATCGACTGGGAGGAAACAAACGAATCTCCTTCGTACTTACATAGGCACAGTTTTTTTGAATTGTTTCTCGGAGAGCAACTGTTGGCAGGCAAACACGACAAATCGTATCTTTGTTGGAACCTGGACAATTTAAGATAAAAGTTGAACAAAACAGAATCAAACGATTGTTTGATGAAAGTGCTGTTACGCAAAATGCTAAATGGTTAGCCGACTACTGGAGCAAAAAAAGCATTGCTGGGCTAATACCGATGCCTGCAGTTAGCTCCTTTAAGATCAGATCCTCTAAGCTTGGCACCTATCAGGTCACTTCCCCGACTAAATTGTTTCCGGTTCTTTTTATGAAGTGTTTTGGCACGTACGAGCTCACTTGTACGTATTAGTAAATAATTTACGCTCGCTCTATGCTCCTGCATATTAATATTTAGAATGAATTCCGGGCTTTGCCTAGTAAGACGTTCAATTTCTTCAATACATGCCTGTAAATCATTATGAATCGGTTGAGCTGCTTCTATGGTAAGCGCTTCATTTAAATATCATAGGTCGCTGCGGGGATTTTATGAGTTGTTGCAGACATATGTAATATATGGTAGTATACATAGGAACATTAGTTCTATTATGATTAAAAACTAACAAAAAAGAGGTGTCCAGTATGATTAAAGGGCTTTATCCTTATTTGGTTATGAATGGTAATGGGCAAGAAGCTGTAAAGTTTTATGAACATGCTTTGGAGGCGAAAGTTATGGGGCTTCAAACTTTTGGAGACATGCCTGAAAATCCGGAACACCCCATTCCAATTGAAGCAAAAGACCGTGTATTAAATGCACATTTGAAAGTTGGTAATACAGATCTAATGCTTTCTGATACATTCCCGGGTCAACCATATCAACTTGGATCACAAGTCACGATAGCGATGACCATAACCGATGTGGAAAAATCAAAAGAAGTATTCGGAAAACTACAAGAAGGCGGACAAGTAATCATGCCGCTTCAAGAAACATTCTGGAGTCCCTCATATGGACAAATAACAGACAAATTCGGTGTAACCTGGCAAATTTCTGCAGAGGTTGCTGATAATAAATAGCTTGAGTATCAATTTCGCTATGCAATATATCAATAAAAGGAGAGCTGCTTTGGCAGCTCTTTTGATCAATTCACATTCACAAAATGAGCGGCAGGATTGGCACTAACAAGGAAAGAAACAATGCAGAGGTAGTCATTGCTACGCTGCCCATTGCTCCTTCTTCTTCACCCCAATGCAGTGAACGGTTCGCCCCGAGCATTTGTGCTGAGGTCCCCATTGCCAATCCCTTGGCGGCTTTGCTGCGTATTCCCAATCGCTTTAATAATTTTGGACCAACGGTTAAGGAAACGAGACCTGAAAAAATCACAAAGAAAACGGTGGTTGACGTGTAACCTCCCAGTTCATTTGATAAGGTCAGGGCGATAGGAAGGGTGACGGACCGGGGGATTAATGATGCCATTAACTGTTCCTTTAAATGGAATATTTGTGCCAGCCCAATGACAGAAATGATCCCCAGCACCGTGCCACAAACTACGCCTGAACATATTTTTTTATAATTCTTCTTTAGAAAAGACCACTGTTTGTATAGCGGAACAGCTAGAGAGACAACCGCAAGTTCCAACAGCATATTAAAAATGAAACTTCCTTGCTGATAAGTTTCCTCATGGATATGAAAGGCAAGCAATAAAAAAATGAGAATCAAAGATGCGGTGTATAACGGATTTAGCCAATCTTTTTGATATTTACGATAAAGTTGAAAGCCTAACAAGTAGCATAATAGGGTGAAGACAATGCATAAAAATCCGGTAAAAGTAATCATTGTCCATTTCTCCTTTTTATTTTTTCATACCATTCTACAAAGAAAGCTGTGCCCAACAAACAGCACATGCTGCTCACAACTAGAATCAGGACGATGTTCCAATGCATGATCTGTTGCAAGCTTGGAGATAAGAAGAGACTTACAATGGGCGGAATAAATAGTAGTGTCAGGTGTTTTAACTGAAATGAAGCTGTTCTTTCTATCCAATCCAATTTAATAATGCCGGTTAACAGGAAAACGAACAGTAGTATCATGCCCACGACACTACCCGGTAAAGGGATGCGAAAGACAGCGACTGTACCGTAGCCAAGCAGCAGGAATGCTGAAATGATCAAAAGCTGAAGAAGCCAACTTAGCTTCACGTTTCGCCCTCCATCCTGTAAAGCTTTGTTTATTAGCTTAAAGGACTTGAAAATTTATTACATTATAGTTGTTATAAAATCTTCCATACTTTTTTAAAAAGTTATGAAAATCATGAAAGGAAATCTTACATTACATTTCACGTGGAGTCCGCAGGATATGCATAAGCAGATTTAGATTCGCGCAACGCAAGTTTGCGTTTTTTGTACAATAATTTATACTATTTGAAAAGCTCACCAACCATAAAGGAAATAGAGGTCAATGCTGTGTTTATGTTTATTTGTTGGAAATCTGGAATACGAGGAGGATCAAATATTGAAAACCTTGCATGCAAATGATAAGTTTACAAGATTGCTTGAATTAAACCGGGTTTTGACACAGAGCTTTGATTTTAAATTTGTTATTGATACGTTGGTACACGCAGCATATGAACTTATTGAAAAGGCAGACACCGTTATCCTTTATCATTGCCGGGAGGAAGCCAAGCTGTATTTTGCTTCAGGAGTTGGCGTGAATGAACAATGGATGAACCGGGTTGTTTTTTCACCTGAAGAGTCGTTAACAGGCTATACATATACAACTAAAAAACCGCAGCTAAGGACTGGTAATGAAGTTCTTGAATTTATGAAGACGATGTCGCAGGAAAACGTTTACTATTTTCTTAAAGGCGTCAATCATCGCATCATAAAAAGTACGATTTGTGTCCCTCTCCTCTACCGTGATCAATGCATCGGTGTGCTTGTCGTTGATAATTTTGAAACTGATAGCGACTTCCTCTCTGAAGATATTTATGTCATTGAATCTATCGCTGACCAGGCTGCGATTGCCATTATGAATTCCAAGCTTTATAAGGAATTAGAAGAAAAGAATCATCAATTGGAGAATTCCTTACTTATCCATCAGAAGTTCACACAACTTGTCTTGGAGGGCAAAGGTGTTGAACCGATACTAACTTTGCTTAGCCAATTTCTGCAATGCCCCGCATCATATTCCGAGTCAGCGCAAGATCCTTCACAAAGTTTTTCAATTACTCGAGGCCGCGACACCTTCGGTTTTATTGTGTTAAAAAAATCTCTCAATACTTTAACCAACATTGAAAAATCCGCCTTGGAACATGCGGCAACAGCGATAGCACTGGAACTTGTTAAACAAAATGATTTGTACGATAAAGAATTATCCATAAGAGAAGAGTTTTTTCAACAGCTGGTGGATGAACAATCAGTTACTTTGCTTACAAGTATGGTTCATCAGTTATCATGGAATCCTGAAGGAAAAATACAATGTATCTTAATTGATGGATATGAGGCACTCCTTTGGGATACAAAAGCGGTTCTTGAAAAAGCAAAGGTTATCCGTTCAATAGAACAAATTGCCCGTCTGAATTGCGAAAAGCCTCTTGTTTTTACAAAGGCATATCAAGTCATCATTGTGATCCCTTTCATAAAGAAAATGATCGGTGAAACGATCGCACATGCTATTATGAATCGATGGCCTGGTAAATGCGTGATAGGAATTGGGAGAGAAGTGTCTATCAAAGCAATCGGGGAATCATTGCATGAAGCCAAAGAGGCGGTGCATTATGGGAGAAAAAGAAAAACTCCACATGTAACTACATACTCAAATCTCGGATTCGAACGGTTATCGACCAAAATAGAGGCTACAGCAATAGACAGATTTATTGAGGATAGGCTCGGCATGCTTATGGAAATGAATCAAGAGTATTTTCATACTTTGGCAACCTATATTGATTTAAATGGAAGTAATAAAGATACAGTAGAAAAATTGCATATTCATTCGAATACTTTGTACTACCGCTTAAAGAAAATAGAAGAGACGCTAAATGTTTCTTTTCAAAATAAAGAGGATTGGCTAAATATCATGTTAGCTTATAAATTGTATGTTCAAAAAAAGATAATTGTGGATCAACACAAAAACTAGTTTAAATTTTTGTATAGGGACATATTACCTTCTAAAATTCAGAATATTATAATTTTAATAACTGAACGGGGAAGGAGATATAAAATGATCAAAACCTATCACAATTATATTAACGGCAAATGGGTAACTTCTGTTTCCGGAAAGACATTTCCCAGTATAAACCCTGCAAATCAGGAGGTATTAGGTTACTTCCAAACATCAACCGTCGAAGATGTGCAGGAAGCAATTAGAGCTGCTGAGGATGCTTTTCCCGGTTGGGCAAATACCCCCGCTCCAGTTCGCGGGGAAGTACTATTTAAACTTATTTATCACCTTGAAGAAGAAAAAGAAGAGCTTGCCAGAATTATTACAAAAGAAGTGGGCAAATCTTTGCGGGAATCAAGAGGAGAAGTTTTAAAAACAATCCAGGCAATGAAACAATTCAGTGGAGAAGCGACACGGTTAAATGGCGAAACTATTCCCTCCTACGATTCAAATATCTTTGGGTATACCGTAAGGGAACCGCTTGGTGTTGTTGGAGTGATCGCTCCTTTTAACTTCCCTTTAGGTATTGGAATTTGGAAAATCGCACCTGCCATAACGGCGGGAAATACAGTAATTTTTAAACCAGCAAGTACAACAACATTAATCAGTGTAAAAATTGTAGAATTGTTTGAGAAATCGGGTGTTCCGTCAGGAGTTATTAATATGGTAACCGGTTCTGGGTCTGTGATAGGAAAGGAACTTGGTGAAAATGTAAAGTTGAAAGCAGTTTCTTTCACGGGCTCAACAGATGTTGGAGTGGCACTGGGGAAAGCTGTAACGGCACACGGCGGGAAAATGCAGGCTGAAATGGGCGGGAAAAACCCTGCCATTATTCTTGAGGATGCAGATATAGACATGGCCGTAAATAGCATCGTAACAAGTGGATTCCTTGATAATGGACAGCGATGCACCGGAACGAGCCGCTTAATTGTTCCAAGATCGATCTCCAAAACAGTCATTCAAAAACTTGTGAAAAAAGCAGAGGCTTTAAAAATTGGAAATGGTTTTGAAGAAGGAGTAGATAATGGTCCGGTCATTGATGAAAATCAGTTAACCATATATTTGCATTATGTAAAAACCGCAATAGAGGAAGGCGCAGTTCTGGAAACCGGCGGAAAGCGGTTAACTGATGGGTACTTAGCGGATGGTTACTTTGTGGCACCGACAGTATTCAGCCAAGTTACTCCGAACATGATGATTGCAAAAGAAGAAATCTTTGGTCCTGTTATTGGTGTCATTGAAGTCGATTCATATGAAGAAGCGCTGGAAGTGGCGAACAATATAGAATTTGGCCTTTCCTCCACTATTTACACAAAGGATTTGCAAAAAGCATTTCATTTTGTGAGAAATATACAATCAGGAGTTACACATGTAAACTTACCGTCGACCTATTTTGAAAACCAATATCCTTTTGGCGGGAAAAAACAATCCAGTATAGGACCTCGGGAACAAGGAAGCACCGCACTCGATTTCTGGACTGAAATCAAGACAGTATATATCAATCCATAAATGAAAGGACAAAACCAATGAAAAATGCAGGGATAATCGGATGCGGTGCGATGGGAAGAGGAATGGTGAAAAATCTAATCAAGCATCAATATAATGTATTTGTTTATGATATTGACCCTGATATGCTGGCTATCGCAGAATCTTTGGGAGCAACGCCTAAAGAAAATATAAGTGAACTGGCTAAAGAAGTGGATTTTCTTCTAACTTCCTTGCCGAAACCGGAAATTTTAAAAGACGCTTTAACAGGTCCGAATGGTGCTATTCAGCATATGAACGCCCAGACATTTATATTGGATATGGGCACTACTGACGTCGGATTGACAAAAGAATTATATCAAACGGCGAAAGACTCAGATATTTTTTTCTTTGATTGCCCGGTGAGTAATGGCCCGGTGGGTGCTGAAAGTGGGACACTGACGATTATGGTGGGCGGGGAAGAGGAACATTATGAATCAATCGTGCCTGTTTTGCAGTCGGTTGGAAAAGAAATTCGTTATATCGGTCCTGCAGGATCGGGCCAGGTTGTAAAGCTTTGTAACAATATGGTTGTAGCAGGCATTATGGTATTACTGAGTGAAACATTGTTAACAGGAGTAAAAGCAGGAGTAGATGCGAAACAGATTGCAGAGGTAATGTCTATTGGTTCTGCCCAGAGTAAAGTACTGTCTGTTTTCGGGCCGAATTTGCTTCATGATACACATCAAAATATTAATTTCTTTTTAGGCCATATGGCAAAAGATGTTGGATTGTATACCGATTTAGCCAGGTATTCACAAGCACCTTCCTTACTTGGCTCAATGGTGCAGCAGCTTTTTGAGATTGCCAGAATACAAGGAAAAGGAAATCTTGATACAAGTGCGGTCGTTCAAGTAATTGAAACAATGGGACAGCAAAAAATAGTATAATCATACTAAATATTTAAAAGGAGGCTTTGTATGTGGAAAGATTGGAAACTTCATTTATTCGTTCTAGTATTTGTGTTGGCCGGTGAAGCTATTGGGGCTAAACAAATTAACTTAGGGATTGGAACGATCGCTTTTTTCCCTATGTTATATGTATTGATAGCGGGAGCAATCGTGAGTCTGCCAAAGTTAAAATTGTTAACTGAAAAACAAATGAAGAGTGCTGCAGGAATACTTGGTATATCTTTCATGCTGTTCGTCGCCAAGCTCGGCACAATGCTTGGTCCATCGCTTCCAAAGATCTTCGATGCAGGCTTGTCACTCGCTTTTCAAGAGGTGGGACATGTTTTCGGTACTATTGTGATAGGGCTGCCGATCGCATTGTGGCTTGGTATGAAGCGCGAAGCTATAGGCGCTACTTTTTCGATTGATCGTGAGCCGAATCTTGCCATCATCGCTGAAAAATACGGTGCTGATTCACCAGAGGGAAGAGGGGCGCTTGGTGTTTATATTTGCGGCACATTGTTTGGGGCGATTTATTTAGCCTTGCTTGCCGGTTTTCTGGGAAGTACCGGAATTTTTCATCCGATCTCATTGGCAATGGGCGCGGGAGTTGGATCAGGAAGCATGATGGCTGCTGCATCGGGAGCACTGGCTGTTACTTTTCCAGAGGCTGCAGATGATATTGCCTTGTTCGCAGCGGCAGCGAATCTTATTACGACACTCCTGGGCACTTATATTTGTGTATTCTTTTCGCTTCCTGTTACGGCCCGTCTATACAACTGGCTTGAGCCAAAAATCGGAAGAAAGAGCAGTGAAATCTCCGTTGCACAGGAGGATAAAAGCCAATGATGAAACAATCCGGAATTTTGGTTTTGATTGGAATTATCGCTATTCTTGGAAATTGGGTAGGTTATGGTGTATCTCCAATACAAGCTTTGCCTGGCATTTTAATTATTATTTTGATTACGATTGCAGGGCTAAGCCTTACTTCCTTTTTACCTGTTAAAATACCTGCAGTTGTGTGGATTTCATTATTTGCTTTACTGGTAACCTCACCAATTTTTCCAGGGAATGCAGCAATTGTCGCACAAACAGAAAAAATCAATTTCATGGCATTGGCCACTCCAATATTGGCATATGCAGGGTTGTCATTTGGCAAGGATATCGACAGCTTTAAACAGTTAAGCTGGAGGATCGTAGTGGTATCATTGGTTGTTTATACTGGAACGTTTCTTTTTGCTACATTATTTGCGGAGATTATTTTTCATTTACAGGGCAGGTTTTGAACAAGACATTTAAAGGCGCCTACTATTTGGTGGGTGTCTTTCTTGGTTAGATACGAAAATTTTGGCATACCACAGCTTTTTTTGGCTGTGGTATGTAATACATCAAACAATTTGAAGTAATACTTACAATAACGGAAGGGATATTTTAAACAGGGTTCCCTTGTTTATTTGACTTGACACCTTCCAATTACCGCCCATCTCCCTAATGATTTGAAGCGTAACCATTAATCCAAGGCCCGTGCCTTTCTCTTTTGTTGAATAATAAGGCAGTCCAAGGTTCTCAATCTGCTGTGGAGTCATTCCTTCTCCGTCATCCGATATCGTGATTTCCACCTGTTGGTGGCTGGTATGTATCTTCACATTTACATTGCCATTAGGACTTGCTGCTTCAATAGCATTCTTTATAAGATTGACAAACATTTGCTGCAGTCTGCCGGGGCTGCCCATGACAATAGCACGGTCACAAGTATCCACTGATACGTTAACACCGTGAAGAACCGAATAGGAGGAGAGCGATTTTACAGACTGTATGGCTTCCAGGGAAACATCAACTTGTCTAAGCTGCTCAATGTCGCCGCTTTTCCCAAAAGCAAGGTAGTCAGAAATGATGCCATTTGCCCGGTCCAATTCATCCAGGCATACGTGTAGGTAACCTTTCTCAGCAGCAGTGATGTTTTTGGAGAATGACAGGAGTTGAATAAAACCCCGTACACTTGTCATCGGATTCCTTATCTCATGAGCAACGCTTGCAGCCATCTGTCCCACTACATGCAACTTCTCATTTTTTCGGATTTCCTTTAACAGTTCCTTTTTCTCCCGATGTGACTCCATCAAGTGAATGGCAAGCCATACCGTGATGCCATTGGCAATAATAAAGCATACGTAACTGACTAGTCTAACCATCGAGAGTGGCTGCTTAAGTACAATGGTACCAATAAATGGGATCGAAGCAGACAAAACAACAAGGAAAAGGACAGATAGCACGATTTTCTTTTTACGTCCCCATTGTTGAAAACTACTGCAGAATCTGCAAATAACAAAGCTTGATAAGAACATCACAATGAAGGCTGGTATCATTCCTGCTCCGCCGATTAGAAAGCGGATGACGAAGAAAAATATAGTTACATAGATTCCTACAGCAGTCCCCCCATAAATGAATGATAAAAACCATGGAACCATCCTTAAATCGAGGAAAATTCCTTCCTCTATATTGATTGCGAATGCCATAGATAACCCCATCGTAATCGCACAAATATATCCCCAATAGGAATTTTCGTTTTTTACAGTTTGTCTGTCATTCATTAGTGCCAAATACAAAATAATCGGGAACAGCACCATTAACATTTGGAGAAGGATATTGTCATACTGGAAGCCCACCTGCGTCTACCCCTTCTTGAATGATCCTTTTATTTTAATTTCGCTAATAAATTTCTCAATTCCTTTTTATTTCCTTATTATATCATTTAAGGGAATTTATCTTTAAAAACTCTGTTAAATAATCTTCTCCAACGTGGGAGTAATTAAATAAGAGTAGTAGAATAAAGTGATGAACAATAGCTTAGTATGAGCCGCTTTTTCTAATTTTGCTGCAACGGTCATTTTTCAACAAGAAGGACTTTTTATATTGCTCATTGAATATATACCTACGTTTTTCATTACTTTTGTGGTGTTTTAATGTTACTGAAAGGGGCGTATATATTGAAATTGAAAAGCATAGTGTTTTTGTTAATCAGTATTTTGCCTTTTTTTCTTTTAGCCTGTACTTCCAAAGCAGATGAGCATAAGATTAGTAGAATTGATAATGCCGGTAAGAATCTGAACAAGAAAATAGCAGGGAAAGAAAAACCTGTGTTACGGTATAATCCCTGTTTGCAATCTCCAGAAGAGTGGGGAGAACCAGCAGATCAGGCTTTTCCTGAAGAAGGAAAGTTCTGGGCAGCAGATGCACCTAGAAAATTAGAACGAATGGCTTTCGGAACTTTAACTCACAATTCTCTAACAAATATCAATGTTTCAATAAAGAACTTTGAAGTTGATACTTTACTACCCTCCATTCCTGAAGAACTCCCAGTTTATATACAAGGAAGTTACCCATCACGCCATAAAGAACTTTTTAAATCTTTTACCCCCTACCATGAATCTCTAGAGTACCACCCGGCATATTCAGGGATCTACTTTGCTGGCATAAATCCACTTACTGAAAAAGCCGATGAGCTGCAACAGAATTACATTGAACAGAAAGCAAAAGAAGTTCTTGGGAAATTAATTACACCCGGCTCAATCATACCAAAAACTATTCAACACGAAAACGGTGGGTGGACAGTCATTTTCTATCGACACATCAATGATACAAGGTGTATGTAGACAAACCATTAAGGGTAGTGTTTGACAAAGATGGACGGGTGATATCGATAGAAGGCAGGCGAAGACCCATTATAGAGGAAATTCTGTATCCCTCTCGTTCACCAAAGGAAGCATTGGAGCTGCTTAAACAGGGAAAATGGCTGCACATTTATATAACTGATTCGGCTTCAGAGCTCAAGGGGAATATTGACCGTTTTGTTATAAACGAAGTTGAAGTAGCTTATCATGAACAACATCCAAGCTATTCAAGGCAAGTATTACAGCCTTACTATGTTTTTAAAAATAAGGAAGGGCAGGCATTATATATTCCTGCCATAGCAGATCCTTACGTAGAGGCTTATTAATTAGAGGTTGTTTTTAAGATTAAAATTGGATTTGAGAGTTAAGTGATCTATATATGTTGAATTAGAAGGTTCCTTTTTCGTCCACTTAGGGTAAAAATATAAAAGAGTTGGAACTTGAGAAGCGAAATTGGACTAGTAAGGAAGCGGACTATAAATTTCGTATGGGTGAACAGCAGCAATGCGGAAACATCGTTGAAGGAAAAAAACAAGCTTAATCTTAGATATTGGTGTGTGAGGAGCGATAGTTATGCACTATCGCTTTTATTATTTTCATTAACGATTTGCTTCATCTTATCTACGGACTTATCGATTATGTTTTTTATTTTGGCCAGCTTTTTTTCTACATACTGTTCAGTTGTCATTTTATTCTCTTGATTAGGAATGTCTTTTAAGTTCATGCAGATCCCCTTCAATAGACTTGGTTGATTAAGTATATGTCCAGAGTTGAATTAAGAATACAATAAATAACTTTAGTCCTTAGTATTTCAAACATAAAGTTTCTATATCAGAGCAACAGATAAAATAGGTCTCATCTAAGGTATATACGGCAGCATTTTTTGATATGTTGGTTATAAAGCGACAGTTTTATTTAATTAATACTTTTTTCAAGACTCTTAAAAACCTCTGATAACGTCTTTGTATTGTTATCAATTTCTTCTCTATTATTATTTGTATAGTTAAAAAACAGCGGATCCCCAAATATAATTTTAATTTCCTTATTAGTCAGCAATTCTTTGAGATTGGTTGGTCCTGAATAGGCTGCTGGTACAATTGGAACTTTTGCCATTTTGGCAATTGTCACGGCTCCTCTTTTTAATGGTGCTTCCTCCGATGTCCGCGTTCCAGAGGGAAATATGCCAACATTTTTTCCATTTTTCAATAATTGAACAGGAATTTTAATACTGCTTGTTCCCGGATTTTTTCGGTCGACGGGAAAGGCATTAATGGACGTTAAGAAGCGGGAAAAGAATGCATTGCGGAATAATTCTTTTTTAGCCATGAAGTGAATTTGTTCAGGCAAGATGGCAGCACCCAGAGCGACAACATCGACCCATCCCCGATGTGTACAGGCAATTATATAACCTGGTTCTTTCGGTAGATTTTCTTTATTAACAATGATAAATGCTCCTCGCATTTTTAAAATGACGTTTAGTATGTTCGTGATAATTCTATACATGTTTTTCATCCCTCTAACAGCTCCAATTTAGTTAATAGTCCACAATGAGTAAAACCTCTGCCAACACCAGAAAGATTAATTTTGTCATGCTTGATCATCTTCCCGGCTGAGTTAGACCCCAGACTGTTAATTTATGCTCAGGTACATATGAACCAATAGCAGTAATTCTTGCATGAGATTGAGTCATATCTTATAACCTCCTTTTTTTACATCTTCATTTTATCACTAAGTATTAGGACTTGGTACTAAAAACGATAAAAATTTTGTAGTGGGATAACCTGAAAAGTATCCTTTTGTTGTAAAATAGAGAAATAACCGAGGGGATAAAGATCGGGTTTAGTTGAGTTAGGATCACTACTACTTATTACAGACTGGGTCGAAGAAAGCACACTGCTTCAGCTGTGGGTGGTGTTCACCGCCATTGGATAACCTGCTCTGGAGGAGACCCCGCCTTGAGCACCTCTTTGATTTCAGTTATAAATGGGAAATTTACTTTCCGCAATCCAAGCGGCAGTATGGATATTATGTTATGCCGATTTTATACGGAGATTCTTTAATCGGCAGGATGGATCCGCAGTTATTACGCAAGGAAACACGTTGTCCGTCAAATATCTTCAGATTGAGGACCATGTTCCGATTAATACGGCTCTCATTGAGCAACTGAAGAATGGACTGAAGATCTTTGCCAGTTTTCATAATGCGGACCATATTGTTGTTAAAAAAACTCAACCGGAATATCTTGCTGAAAAGCTCGGAAGTAAAAATGTGTAAAAAAGTTTTGGCTGCAAGTGAAATAATTAATAAAATTGAGGGAGTTTGATGAAAATGCAAAAATTTACGACCTTTTTAATGTTCGATGGCCAAGCTGAAAAAGCAATGAATTTTTACACGTCTGTATTTAGGAATTCAGAAATTCTAAGTATTGCCCTTTATGGGCCAGAAGGGCCTGGGGAGGAAGGAACAGTAATGCATGCTATATTCTCACTTAACGGACAAGAGTTTATGTGCATAGATAGTAATGTTAAGCATGACTTTACATTTACTCCTGCCATATCTATATATGTAGCATGTGAAACAGAGGAAGAAATTGATGAAGATTATGGAAAGTTATCTCAAGATGGCGGAGTTCTCATGCCGCTGGCGCAATATCCATTCAGTGAAAAATACGGTTGGGTAATGGATAAGTTTGGAGTTACATGGCAGTTGAACCTTGGAAATCACTGATGAAAAATGAAGACACGTGCGGTTTCGCACTGCACGTGTTTTTATCCTTCTATATTAGAGGATAATTAAATGTGTAAAAATGTTTTCAGGAGGTGCCCAGATGAAATTTAAGAGCTTGATTGTCACATTGTCAACACTGGTTGTAACAACAAGTTTGCTTTTCTTAATAGGGCATTTGTTTACGATTCCTTTGTTAATGTTTCGCTACGAATATACGAATAATGCAAGTGGTGTCTTCATTTCAACTGGTTCAATCATGCCATTGATTATTGGCTTTATTATCAGCTTTTTTGCAGAAAAAATTTATGTACATAAGTACCGACAAAAACTTGGTTGACCATACCAAGTTTTTTTGATGCTCACGTGCCCACTAAGCCAGAATCGCTATAAATCTTTTTTTATCCCCATGGCATCATTTTTCTGCCAAGCAGATGTCTTTGTTTTATTTTTTATGACCCCATGCAGAAAGGGATTTCAACCCCTTTCTTTAGGGCAATAGCATCTTTCAACAATTGTCTTAAGTTTAATGGATAGTTTAAAAGAATTATGGCGATAATGTTTAGTAGTCTTTGCTAGATTTGCCAGCAATTTTTGAAATAAATTCTTTGAACAAAAAGACCATTTTTGATAATTGTGGCATAATAAGAACAAATGTTCTATAAATGCTTGAAAATAACAACAAGAGGGAGGCGGCACTTTTAGATGACGATTGAAAATATTATTACAAAACTGGAAAAATTGACAGATAATGCAAATGGAAAAATTGTTCTCTACTTTACCCGAAAAGGATATAACGGAAAATATAGTTCTTATAAGCCGGGAATTTCCCCATCTTTACAGAAGGAGCTATTAACCATAATCATTCAGGCTCTGAAAGGCATAAGTGGTAAAAGTACCGTACCTTTTAACCCGATAGGGTCCCTCGATGAAACTTTAGAAACTTGTGATTTTTCATACGTAGAAAGTTTAGAACATATTATAGAAAGTCATGAAGAAGGCAATCTGTTAGAGGACCCACCTACCGATTTATCCAGGTTCACCTTCTATTGTATAAAAGTAAATATAGAAGAAGGAGAGGATTTCCTCTTCTTTAGAAGGGTCACTAAGTTTAAAAAATTAAAAAAAGGTGTTATTGGTACTATTTCAACAGGAGATTTTAGAAAAATTGAGGCGGACTTAATAGGTATCGATGGGGATGTAGACATCATTGGTTATGACTCTGTTCTAACCATTGCAAATCATATATCATTGGAAAGAATTTTTGATATAAGAACGCAATACAAGGAGAGTGCCTTAAAAACCCTTGCTTTAATAAAGGAAACTAATATGATTGAAAATTTCGAACAGTTCCATGATGACAGCATAAATGACGGTCGGGTAATTAGGGGACTAACAAAGTTACTGAAAGACCCTCAGAAAGTTATCAAGTGTTTTGAAAATTTTGATAAGGTCAAGGAGCTAGTAGAAGTTGTCGATCTGGATATTAACTTCTCAGAAGATGGAACTAAAATTATTTATGAGAAAAAAGAGCAGTTACCCAGCATTACCTTAATAATCAGGGATGCCTATTATCAAACATATATAACCGATACTTTAGGTATTGATGAACTGGCATAGTAAGTAGGAGAGGGGTCATATCATGGCAAAATTTTATAAATGGTTATTATTTATTTCATCCTATGCCCCTCTGTATTTATTATTAGCCCTCAACAATTACAAATTTGATAAAACTATCATTGAGAATTATAAAGAAGCGATCAGTACCACTCACAAAATGACTTTTTGGATTGTAATTATATCTTTGTTCATAATATCATTGATTACAGTCTATGTATTAAAACATATATCGCTTAATCAACGCAGAAAATTTCAAGGCTTGAAGCCCATCAATGACAGTATTTTAAGCTATATTATTACCTATGTAGTGCCTTTGACTGTCATTGATATAGACAGCGTAAATAGCATGGTGGTTAATCTTGTATTATTTATGATTGTGGGAATTATTTACGTTAATAATGACTTACTGTATTTGAACATTCTATTAATATTTATTGGTTTTCGAGTATATGCAGATAATGACGATAATAAAATCATAACAAACATTGAGAAGAATGAGTTAAAGGAATTAACAAATGCAAATATGGATATGTTGTACCGCGAAGTGGCAAAAGGTGTTTATTTAATTCGAAAATAATAGTTACGACAATAGATTTTTCGTAACTGCTTAGGTTCATAAATGTTTAGTATTTTAAAAAAACGTGTACTGTTTGCCAACTTCCAAAAAGAAGGAAAGTTGGTGATTCAGATGAAATACACGAAAAAGCAGATCAAACAAATAAGTGAAGGGAAACCTTCGGACATCGCACAATTTATCACTATGCTGGTCGAACATATTGTTAAACTTGAAAAGCGGGTTAAAGAACTTGAGAGACAGGTGGGTTCCAATAGCTCAAACAGCAATAAACCACCCTCCAGCGATGGACTCCGCAAACCAAAAAGCCTGCGGGTGCCCGGTGGGAAAAAGGGTGCCCCGAAAGGACATGAAGGGCATACGTTAAAGATGTCTGTCACGCCCGATGAAATCATATGGCATGAGCCTGTGACCTGTTCCCAGTGCAATCATTCCCTTCTTCATGTGCCAGTAGAAAGCGTGAAGAAAAGACAAACTGTTGACGTGCCCACTCCGCGGCTCATTTATACGGAACACAGGGCAGTTTCAAAGTGCTGCCCTAACTGCGAGTCAATCGAACACGGTGCCTTTCCCGAGAATGTGATGGCGCCTGTTCAGTATGGCGAGAGCTGGAGTGCATGGTGCGCTTATTTACATACATATCAGCACATTCCACTTGAAAGGATCAGCCAGGTATTTGAAGACCTGACTGGGCACTGGCCAAGCGAAGGTACCCTTCTGTCCCATCTCGACAGGCTGTCATCCCGTCTTGAACCAATTGAGGCGGATATCCAGTGCAGGCTGTGTGAAAGCAAGGTGGTCCATGCCGATGAGACAGGCATGCGGGTTGAAGGCAGCCTCCATTGGCTGCACACTGTGTGCAATGGATCCTCTACAAGGTGCATCAGAAACGCGGAAAGGAAGCGATCGACTCCATAGGAGTCCTGCCAGGTTATAAAGGGACAGTCGTCCATGATTTCTGGAAGTCCTATTTCAACGAGCACTATCGTTTTAAAAATGCACTTTGCGGCGTGCATCTCCTAAGGGAATGCCAAGGCATTATCGATTATGACAAGCACGAATGGGCTTCCAGGATGCAAGCCCTGCTAAGGGAGGCCTGCAAGGAAAAAAATAAGGCCACAGAAGCCGGTAAGCCGGTTGCCCCTGAAACGATTGCCGGGCTGGAAGCGAGGTATGACCAAATCCTTCTCGAAGGAAAGAAGGAATGGCAGCCGCCGAATCCCTCCGAGGAACCGGGAAAAAGGGCACGGAAAGCGAAAACCAAGGCGGCCAACCTGGCTGAAAGATTCATCCTTTACAAAGCCGATATCCTTCGGTTTCTTAGGGATGCCCATGTACCTTTCGGCAACAGCCAGGCAGAGCGGGACATCCGTACGGTGAAGGTGAAAGAGAAAATTTCAGGTTCCTTCCGCACCCAGAATGGAGCTGAGCAATTTGCCCGTATCAGAGGGTTTATTTCTACTGTGCGAAAACAAGGGAAAAACCTGCTTGAATCGATCAAGTTGGTTAACCGGGGTCAGTTTTCTTTTTGATAGGGACCTAAGTAGTTACGATTTTTCTTTATAAAAACAAATATTTTTAAGGGGCTGTCTAAAAAGTCCATTTAAGAGCAAAATGCACCCAAATTAAAAACCCAAAAATGTTGATTTAACAGCATTCTTGGGTTCTGCTTTTATTAAGGTTTCGGCTGAAATACTACTTTCCGGAAAGCCCCTTTTTTGTTTATTTTTAATTTTATTACCAGTACTGGTGATTTAAATATCTTATTGATTCCAGAATTTTAGTTCAACTAAAAATCTAACTTAAATTTCATGCATTTTCAAAAATAAATTTAGGATTTTTTTATTTTTTTGAAACGTTTTTGTACTGTCTGTTGTCTAACGGTAGAAAAGAGGTGAGTAGATGAGAATTGAAAAAAAAATATACAAGGCAAAAAAAGGTAATGAAAGAGCATTTGAAGAGTTGATTGAAGGTGAAAAAAACAAACTTTTTCGTATGGCTTTTTTATATGTAAAAAATGAAGAAAATGCCCTAGATATTGTGCAAGATACGATTTATAAAGCGTTTATATCAATAAAACATCTAAAAGAACCTCATTATTTCTCAACATGGATAACAAAAATTTTGATTAATACAGCTTTAGATTTTATTAAGAAAAATAACCGTATGATTCCATTGAGTGATGTAGAAAGATTTGCTAATAGTCACAAGACTAACATTGTTGAAAACTTAGACTTGGTGGAAGCGATTGAACGATTAGAAGAGCAGTATAAAACAGTGATTATTCTCAGATATTACAAAGACCTTTCCATAAAGCAAATAGGTGAAATATTGGAATGTCCTGAAGGTACTGTTAAGACTCGATTACATAGAGCTATTAATAAATTGAAATCTGATTTAAAAGAGGAGAGTGTATATAATGAATGATTATTTAACAAGCAACATAAAGAAAGAGGTAGACAGAATTAAAATTCCAGAAGACAAATTAGATGAAAGGATAGGGTATGCCATCAAAAGAGGTAAAAAAAATCAACGTAGACTTGGTAATAAAGTATTTTACATGAGCGGTGCAGCAGTTCTTTTATTCGCCTTATTAGTAAGTTCTTTATTTGTTTCTCCAACTATGGCAAAGGTCGTATCTAAAATTCCTTATCTTGGTCAAATTTTTGAATCAAAAAATGATATCGTAAGCCATATTTCAGAGGAATTAATAGCACGAGGTTACAAAATATCTGGAGTAGGTGTTTCATTCCCCGAAAAGGAACTCCTGATTGGAATTAACGGTTCGGATGAATATTTTGAAAACGTCAAAGATGATGTGGAATATATTGCAAGGGAGATTTTGCAATCCAGAAAATATGATGCATATACACAAAAAGTGATGCTATATAAAGAATCCAAAGATGAAGTGGATGAAAAGGAAGAGATGAAAAGGAAAGAATTTGATCTAGAATACGAAAGAATCCATAATGTAGTAACGAAAGAATTAAAAAGACGGGATTACGACGTATTATCTTTGTCGATGAGTGATAGTCCAAAAACAATTCAAATAGAGATCCCTGATACAGAAACAAGGATTGTTGAGCTGAAGAAAGAAGTCAACCATATTCTTAATGAAAATAAAATAGATGCCATTCCATTAAACGTAAAAAAAATTGATATGAAAAAACGAGAGCAAGATAAAAAATGGATAGAAATTCTTAATATTGTTGGTGAAGATTTATTAGGGAAAAAGGAATACAAAGTGACAACGGTAGGATATTCGATAGAACCTGAACCGGAGATTCAAGCGTTTATTACTTTACCTAGTTCAGACGAAAATGCAAAAGTTTTTGCAAAACAGATTGAAAAAGTTATTGGTGATTTTCTAAAATCAGAACAAATGAAATCAAAAATTGGAAACGATACTTATCATATTACAATTTATAGTCAAGATAATAAGATAATAAATTAAACAATTCAATCAGAATTTCCATTATTGTTTAACAAATATCATATTTGTAGAATAGGTAACTAAATTATAGGTCTTGTACGGTCAAAAGGGTGTCACCTTATAAAGGTAACACCCTTTTCACTTATATTAATCAATCGAACCCTTCGCCATATACATAGTCTTGCGTATAAGCATTCGAAAGTCTAACATAAAATTCTGCTTCATTATCGGAGCCGTCTTTAAAGCCAGATATATTTTGTGCTAATAATACATTGTTAAAACCATCTATTCTTACTGCACTCCCCACTGGATCATCTGCATTATCAGGGTCGTATTCAAATAGTTGAGCTGAAAAAGAGTTTCCAGATGTTATACCAGTAAATTCTACTTTAAAATCTCCACCTCCTGACCTCCAATTAACACCATCTCCTGCTGGGATGTAAGTATAGTTATTATAATTATAAACATAATTACCGTATTTTCCTCTAGATTGCCAACCACCTGGATCACTTATTGCTAGCGCAGTCATTTGGTTTGTGGAGGTATCGCTTTCAGCATTTATACTTGCTTCTTTTTGCGGTACTGATTTTACTGAATATTCCGTCGTCGAAGGAACTGCCTCTGCATGGGACATAATAGGAAACGCAGTAAGTAAACTTAACAATGGTATTCCTAATTTTTTTAGCATTTGGTTTCCACTCCTATTTTTATTTTTACTTACATTTTAATAAATTCTACAAAATGACGATTTTTCCTTGTTTATCTAACAAATTTTTATCTAAAAAATCAATAAATTCACAAATATGTAACAATTAATAAATTGATAGGAAGATATTTGCATTCCAAAGAAGAAATTAATATTCTAATTAAACGGGGTTTTCGCATAAGGCGACTAGAAGCTGAACCGTATAATCTAAATGCTTTTTAGTGAATAAAGTGCTCTTATATCCACATGTCGTTTGCACTTGGTCACTGGAATAGGTTAGATTGTTTCTCTTTGTATTTTCAACAAACAAGGGGCGCAATATATGAGAGGGAAGGAACATAAGGTTTTTTTACATCAAATTCGCCGTTTACATGAGGATTACTGTTGTTGTGAGATACCAGGTATTAAAGCATTAATACTTGAGGATGTTTCCACGATCCCGCAGTATAAAATCCACCCCTTTCTATGTGTTTATTATAAGCATGAAAGAAAAAGGGTGACATGTAAGAATGTCAGGAAGGGAGAGATCATTTCTCCCTTTTTTTACTCAAAAGTGAAGAATTATTCCCGAAGCAGGACTTGATCGTAGGCGGCCCACAGTATTGGTCCCGAGAAACAGCTGTATCTTATGGTGAACATGAGAAAGCCCGGCTGAAGCCGTTAAAAGCCGAATAATAAAGAGGATCTTCCTGGATGTTGAGCGAGCTAATTCCGAACGTTTTTGTAAAAACATCTGAAGATAAAGGTCAAATGATTTAAAAACCTTAAAACCTTCCTTTGGGCGGCAGCACTTACAGGCTGTAAGAAAGGGAAAGAGCGCCCTTTCTAACAGTCTGTACGTGTCGCTTGCGGCACTAAATGGCTGGATAACCACGGCCTGTAAAGAAAGGAAAGAGCGCCTTTCTTAACATTCCGTAGGTTCCTCATCCCTTTACGGCTAACGCCGCCGTACCGAACGAGCCGAAAACCGTCAAAACCTAAAAACTAAAAGATCAAAAGAATAAAACCTAAAAGAATAAAAGATCAAAAGCGGAGAGCAGCCATACGGCTGCCTTTTATTTATCATTTTTCCCTTTGCCTTCTGAATCGTAAAACAGCGCAGGCCGACTAACCTTCCAGCCGGCAGGACACCCGAACCTTTCCGGCAGGAAGCTAAGACGGCCAGTCAATCGTTCAAGGGGCAAAAAACTTTTTTGCTTAATGACGCTATCGCAACAGCAAAAAACTTTTTGTGATGAATCCCTTGACCGATTGCCTATGAGAGTTTTTCGTTTCTCCACGCCAAAGGGGAAAAATAATCCCCTTCGGAGAATCTTTCGCTTCTCCAGGCAAATGAAAAAATCAAAGGAGGAAACAATGAAAAACCAAAAACAAAACCTGAAAGACCTTTTAAACTTTGAAAGAATTGACCGCGGGCTTTTGAGTGAGAAGGACAAAAAGACATTGTCTGAAGCGCTAACAGCTTTAAAAGCGAGAGGAAATTCCTTTTGTATTACTATCTTCATACGTTCCGAAATTTGTTGAGTTGAAAGGAAACTGCTTAGGTAAATAGTGGACGGAGATATAACGACTGGTGATCTATATTTATACTCTTTGTAATTGTGGGATGCATTCTAAACATGCTCCCTTTATTTTGTAAAGTTTCTAGAAATATTACCTCTCACAAACCCTAAACCTTCTTCTCTTTAACCAACTTAGTATGCATTCCCGGTCAGCTAAACATTTGGCCACTAACTTTATCCTCTTTTTTGAAGATCGACATAATCATATTTAACTCCAAATAAAAACGCATTATTAGCAGGAAAAAACATCTTGAAAAGCGCTTTCAATTTATTTATAATATCACTAAACCGGTTTACTAAACCGGTTTATGAAAAAAGGAGCATTGAAACGAGATGAGAAAAGTTACGATGGCAGATGTAGCGAAGCATGCGAATGTTTCGAAGAGTACTGTCTCTCAATATTTGAATAATCGATTTGATTATATGGGTGAGGCAACAAAGAAGAGGATTCAAGAATCAATTCTTGAGCTTGGATACCAGCCGAATGCTGTCGCCCGAAGCTTGAAGCAAAAAAAGACATTTACCATTGGTGTAATTGTCGCGAATATTTTGCACTCCTTTTCCACTCAAGTAATTCGCACGATAGAGGATATTTGCCACGAAAACGATTATCACGTGATCGTTTGTAATGCGGATGATTCACCTAAGAAAGAAAAGAAATATATTGAGATGTTAATGGCAAAGCAGGTTGATGGATTAATAGTCTTCCCGACTGGAGGCAACATTGAATTATATGAATCACTCGTGAAGAGCCGTTATCCACTTGTGTTTATGGACCGGATTGTGCCTGATGTTCTTGTGGATACAGTAATTCTTAATAATGAAAAGGCTTCCGAGCTTGCGGTCAATCATTTTGTTAAAAAGGGTTATGAAAGGATTGGATTGATCACAACTTCTCTTATCCAAAAAATTACCCCACGATTAGAACGGATTGAAGGATATAAAAAAGCTCTAAATAAACGGAATATCGCTGTACAAGCTGAATACGTAAGAGGAATTGAAGTACAAGAGATTAGTGCATCATTGCAAGCGATGTTTTCTCTTCCAAAACCTCCCCAGGCAATTCTCGCTGGAAACGATTTATCGTTAATGGAAGTACTGCGATATGCAAGGGACTATAAAAAGCAGATTCCGGACGACTTTGCATTGATCGGAATCGATGAAGTTTCGTTCGCCAGCATTTACAGTCCCGCTTTGACGATCATAAAGCAGCCGACGCTGGAAATGGGAGAAAAAGCAGCAACGCTCCTAATAGAAAAAATTGAGAAAGCCAACACCGAGAAAGAAGTACAGATTTATCGATATGAACCGGAATTAATTGTTCGGGAATCATGCTGATGACATTGGAATGGAGGGCTGCACCATGGCGGATATCATCACAATTGGCGACGCAATGATTACATTTAATCCAGCGTCCAAGGGCCCCATGCGATTTGTGAATACGTTTGAAAGAAAGGTGGGCGGGGCTGAGCTTAATTTTGCTATAGGCTGCGCCAGGCTTGGATTGGATACAGGCTGGATCGGCTGCTTGGGGAATGATGAGTTTGGACGTTATATCCGGCACTTTGTCCGGGGTGAGGGCATTGATACGAGTCAGGTGAACCTCATTGATGGATACCCGACGTCCTTGAATTTTAAAGAGATTATGGAAGATGGGAATGGACGGACTTTCTATTATCGTCATCAATCTCCAACTTCAACTATGACTCCTGATAGCTTGGCAGATTCCTATTTTCAAGGAGCTAAACTTCTTCATATTACTGGTGTCTTCCCTGCAATTGGAGGGAAAAATTTTGACATCATAAAAAAAGCGGTTGAATTGGCAAAGAAGTATGGTTTGCTTATTTCCTTTGACCCTAATATCCGTCTGAAGCTTTGGAGTAAAGAGGAAGCAAAGGAGAAGCTTTCACAGTTGCTCCCATATGCAGATATTTTATTGACTGGTGAAGATGAAGCGGAGCTCTTGCTCGGAGTACAAGGTACAACGAAAATTTTGAAAGCGCTTGAACCGCAAGATATCCTATATAGCGATCAAAAAGGGAGCACTAGGTTCAATTGGGTACCATAACGGGCAGCAAATAGAAGCTGCTCCAGTAAAACCAAGAAAAGTTGTTGATACGGTTGGTGCCGGAGATGGCTTTGATGCAGGCTTCATATATGGTGTCATGAACAACTGGGAGCTTAAGAAAATATTAACTTTTGCCAATACAATTGGCTCCATGGTTGTAAGCGTATCCGGAGATAATGAAGGTCTTCCCTATCTGGAGGATGTGCTGGTCCAATTAGGGCAAAAAGAATTTATCGAGAGATAGTCAGGGGGGATGGTAGTTGAAAACCATCATTGACACAATAGGAAAAGAAATTATCAGTGTTCTCTCATTAGTAAAGGAAGAAGAAGCTTTAACTCTTTCCCGAAAAATAAAGGAAGCAAAACGGATTTTTGTATATGGGGAGGGCCGTTCCGGGTTAATGGGGAAAGCGTTTGCGATGCGGCTCATGCATGGCGGCTATTCTGTCTTTGTGGTTGGCGAAACGATCACTCCAAGCATCGAGGAAGGAGACCTGCTTGTTGCCATATCGGGTTCGGGATCAATAGGAATGATCCATGAATTTTGCTTAAAGGCCCGAAAATTAGGGGCAACCGTTTTTTTGGTTACGACAAACAGGGATTCCAAGATTGCAAAAGTCAGTGACGCGGTTCTGGTAATTCCTGCGGCAACTAAGTACCGCAGGCCTGAAGAGCCAACAACCATACAGCCTTTAGGGAACCAATTCGACCAGAGTGTTCACCTGCTCCTGGATGGGGTCATCATCCATAGCCTGCAGGTGAACAAAGAAGTAAATGATGCCATGCGTAAGCGGCATGCAAATCTTGAATAGTTGAAAATTAACTTAATGGGGTGTTTATCAATGGCAGACTTCGTGACGGTATTCCGGTGACGGAAAAGGTTTATAACTATTTAACTCAAGAGTAGGGAAAGAAGTGAAGGTAATGGATGTTGTCACAATTGGTGAAACAATGGTTTTGTTTACACCTGATACAACAGGATTGATGAGATATGCCAAGCAATTTTCGATGAAGTTTGGCGGTGCAGAGTCCAATGTAGCAATCGGACTTTCCAGACTCGGACATAAAGTCGGCTGGATCAGCAAGGTAGGGGATGATGAGTTTGGCCGGGCCATGCTGTCCTTTATCAGCGGTGAAAAGGTTGATGTCAGTCAGGTCAAAACTGACGGATCCGCACCAACGGGAATCTATTTTAAAGAACCGCGCAGGGAAAATGACGTTCGTGTCTACTATTACCGAAAGGGGTCTGCAGCCAGTACTCTATCGAAACAAGATATTCATGAGGAATATATCGCAAAAGCAAAATATCTGCATATAACGGGAATCACTCCTGCATTAAGTGAAAGCTGTGAACAGGCAATTTTTGAAGCCGTTGAAATCGCCAAAAGACACCGGGTCAAGATTGTCTTTGATCCCAATCTTAGAAGGAAACTATGGAGTGAAGAAAAGGCAAGAGCCACATTATTAAAACTGATCTCAAAAGCAGATATCGTGCTGCCGGGGGTTTCAGAGGGGCAATTCTTATTTGGGGAAAGCGATCCTGTTAAACTGGGTGAATTGTTTCTTAACCAAGGCCCCTCAACTGTTGCACTAAAGCTGGGTGCACAAGGCGCCATGTATATGACAAAGAACGAACAAGTAACGGTTCCTGGAATTACTGTAGAACGGGTAATCGATCCGGTTGGAGCGGGAGACGGGTTTGCCGCAGGTTTTATCTCGGGCCTGCTCGATGGTCTCGAACCGGTTAAAGCAGTGGAACGAGGAAATATCACAGGTGCATTTGTCACTATGGTCAATGGTGATGTCGAGGGTCTTCCTGAAAGAGAAGAGATTGAGCGTTTGTCAAATCAGTCAGGTGAAGATGTAAATCGTTAAGAAGGATGGGGAGACAAATGAAATTGATAGATCAAATTCAAGAGAATGGTATTGTTGCAGTGATTAGGGGAACTTCTCCCGACAATATCGTTTCAATCGCAAAGTCCTTGCATAAAGGCGGAGTAAAAACACTTGAGATTACGGTGGAGACCCCAAAGGTTCTTTCCCTGATCGAACAAGTTTCAGAAGAGCTGGGGGATGACGTGATTGTAGGAGCGGGAACGGTACTGGATCCGGAAACTGCCAGAGCGGCGATCATGGCCGGTGCCAGATTCATCTTTTCTCCTACCGTCAATAAGGAAACGATTAAAGTTGCGAAAAGATATGGAGTCGTAAGCATCCCAAGTGCGTTAACACCAACTGAAATTCTGACAGCATATGAAAATGGTGCTGATCTTATTAAAGTCTTTCCGGCTAACGTTTTTGGCCCAAGTTACATTAAGGATATCCATGGCCCGATGCCACACATTCCACTTATGCCGACAGGCGGTCTCAATGTAGATAATGTAGGCGCTTATATTAAAAATGGTGCTGTGGCTGCAGGGATTGGAAGTTCCCTCGTCAACATGAAACTGCAAGTAAACGAGGATTTCCTTATGAATCTTGAAATCAAAGCGCGCCAGTTTGTGGATGCAGTAAAAGAAGCACGGTCTACACTTTAAATAGGATGGGACATCTCTTTGTCCCTTTTCTAAGCTTAGTTCAAACAAGGGGGTTTATTGTATTAAAATGAAAGCGTTTTTAACTATGGTGGTAGGAATAATGCTGGTCGTATTAACCGGCTGCAATGTGCTTGAAACGGCTGGCAAAGAGAGAAATGGGGTGACGATGTAGGGACAAAGCTAAAGGAACAATGATTCGAGAAACCGTTTTCTAATTAGTTGATTATTGATTAATTTACGATATCATTAATATAGGACTTCCCATTATGTGGGTTTTTACAAAGAATTTAATGATACGTAAATTATTTAATTGGAGGCTAATTGTGAGTACAAACAAGTCTATTACTACACGTGAAACGATATTGATAGAAGCATGCAAACTGGTGGGAAGAGAGGGGGTTTCACATTTAACCCTTGAAGGCGTTGCAAAAGAAGCGGGAATGAGTAAAGGAGGATTACTATACCATTTTCCTACTAAAGATACCTTAATTAAGGAAATGATTAACTATGTGATGGAATTATCGAATAATCATATTGAGGAGCACGCTGCACTTGAAGAAAATGAGCCAGGTAAATGGCTTCGCGGCTTTGCTAACTCGTCCTTTGAACAGGGAGGCCTGCGCTTTCTGATGAGCTCCGGTTTACTTGCTACCATGTTATCTAATTCAGAATGGGTTGAATCCTGGCGCGAACGTTATGTGGAGTGGCATCAAAAAATAGAAAATGATCATAATGACTTGATTCTCGGCTATATCGTATTTTTGGCGGTAGACGGCTTATGGTATGCAGATTTGCTTGGGCTCAATCCTCCACAGGGAGAACTTCGACAAAAAATACTGGAAACTTTAATTAAACTTACTAAAATGGAAGGCCTGGGAGAAGAGCCAGACAGGCAGATGTAAAGTTATCAAATTTTTTTTTAAGCAGAACAGTTCTTAATATATAGAACACGCAGTCCATTGGAAGATGGACTGTTTTTTTTGGTTTCCTGAAAATAAATGTTCAAAGGATGCAATGAAACAACAGGAATAATAAACTTTTAATCTTAATGAGTAACATCTAAAACAAACAAATAAAGCCAACCAAAAGGTTAAATTTTTTTCTTACTAAAAATTCGAAATATTTAAATTATATCGTTGACGTTTATACCGTCTGGACGGTATAATTAGTCCAAAAGTTAAAAACAAACCGTCCAGACGGTACAGAAAATAGTAATCGTTGAATTTCATTTAAAAAGCCAGAGTGAGGACAGTGAAAATAATTAAGCTTGGATAGTTATGGCTTCTTTATTTTCGAAATCGGGCGGACGGTATCTCAGTTTATTTAAGGGGGTGATCCATTATAGAAATCCTAAGTGGCCAATAAAAGACGTTTCCTTAAGCCAAAACGTATTCAAAAATAACGAGGTGAAATGATGGAAAAGACAAGAATCATGCCTAAAAATCACTGGGATTGGAGCATGCCTGTACCCTTCTCGCAAGGCTGGAAAGTCGGGAACTTGATCTTTGTAGGAGGTCAAATCTCGGCGGATGAGAATGGCAAGACGATAGGCGTCGGTGATATTGAAGTCCAGACACGAAACGTTTTCGAGAATATTCGAAAGGTGCTCAACGAGGCAGGGGCTGATATGAAAGATATTGTCAAATTAAACACCTACTATGTATTTGATGGAGATGAAAACGAAGCAACTGAATTCTGGGAAAAGATGACGAGAGTACGGATGGAGTACCTTGCTGATCCTGGTCCCGCAGGAACTGCTATCCGGATTTCCGGATTTGCCTTTGAGGATCTGTTGATAGAAGTGGAAGCAATTGCAGTAGTACCCGATGGAGAATAAGGAGGAAATTAGATGATTAAAAATCCTGTTCCATGGCCAAATGGAGCAAAATGTGCCGTTGCCATTACCTTCGATATGGATACAGACAGTATCCTTCATCTGGCCCACCCGGACACAGCAGATACCAGAATCTCAACCATGTCATGGCTAAAGTATGATGAAATTGCGATTCCCCGCATTCTTGGGATGTATAAAAAATATAACCTTAAACAGACATTTTTTATCCCGGCCTGGGTCATTGAAAGGTATCCGAAAACGGCAGAATTAATCCTGAATGATGGACATGAAATT
This sequence comes from Bacillus sp. V3-13, assembly GCF_002860165.1. Classification (GTDB taxonomy): domain Bacteria; phylum Bacillota; class Bacilli; order Bacillales; family Cytobacillaceae; genus Bacillus_BJ. The sequence continues at coordinate 33,041 of NZ_PGUZ01000014.1, forward strand.
GCTCATCACGGCTACTTGCATGAACATCCAAATGAATTGTCGGCTGAAGATGAATTATATTGGCTTCATCGCGGGATAGATGTGATCGAAAAGTTTACAGGGAAACGGCCACGGGGATGGAGAGCCCCAATGTATAATTTCTCCAAACATTCACTGGAGTTTTTGGCGAAAGAGGGTTTTTTATATGATTCTTCCTTAATGGGTGACGATGTTCCCTATATTTTAAAAGGGAAATCAGGTGAAATCGTTGAATTGCCGACCCACTGGGCAATGGATGATTGGCCCCAATACACACATAATTCGGAATTGGGTTATGTCATGCCGATAAACTCTCCACAGCGGGCCATGGAGGTATTTTTATCCGAGTTTGATGCTGCCTGGGAGCATGGCGGAATGTGGATATCTGTATGGCATCCATTTGTATCAGGAAGACTCGCAAGATGTGTCGCCGTCGATAAAATGATTCAATATATGCAGCAGAAAGGCGATGTTTGGTTTGCGACGTTGGAGGAAATTGCACTCCATGTAAAAAAATGTGTGGAAAATGGAAGCTACATACCACGAGTCGATCAGCTTCCGTATTATGAAGGGCAGATTCCGGAGTTAAAATTAGATTCAATGAAAGGGGTTTAAAGGAATGGCCGTTATTGCGACAACGAATAAATTAAGAGAAGTCTTGAGCAAGGGACAGGAACCACATTTGATGACAGGTGAACAGTATAAAGAAAGCCTGAGGGATGGAAGAAGAGTAATTGATGCTCAGGGGAATTTAATACCTGATGTAACCACCCACCCTGCTCTGAAACGCGGAATTGACAACCTGGCGAAGGTGTATGATTCACAATTCGACCCTGAAACCAGGGATATAACAACTTTTATTAACCCCGAGGATGGCAAAAGGTACAGCACTGGCTGGCTGGTGCCGAAGACAAAAGAAGACCTCAAACACCGGCGTGAAATGCTTCGTTTAAGTACGTACCATACCTTTGGTGTTTTTGGACGTCCGAATGATTATGGTTCCATGATGGCGATGGGCTTTCTATCCATCATTGATAAAATTGAAAAAGAAAACCCGGAGTACGCCGAAAATGTGCGAAAGTTTGTAGAGTTTAGCCAGAAACATAATGTCATCAGCGCGGATTTGATTCCGGACGTGCAAACCGATAAAAATCTTCCGCCCAGCGAAAAAAAGGGAACATTAAGAGTTGTCGAGGAACTCCCTGACGGTGTCATTTTATGCGGGGCAAAACCTTGTGGCTCGGTAGGAGTCCAGGGACACTTTGCAACAGTGTCACATCCCCAAACCTGGACCCGGATGCAGCTCTTTGGTGCGCTGTTCCTATCAACTCACCAGGCCTGACGTTGGTACTAAGGGAGCCAACGACTTCACCGGATTCAAACTTTGAGGATCATCCAATCGATTCGTCTGGCGAAGAGTTGGATAATATGATGATTTTTGATCATGTGTTCATTCCGCGCGAATACATCTTCAGCCTCAGAAACACTAAATTATTGGGATTATACAGAGAATCCTGTGCGCTGTGTCACTGGCATATACTGGCCCGTCTTATGTATCGTTCGGAAATTTTTGTTGGTGCTGCGCAAACGATCGTTGATATCCTTGGAACGGATTCATTCCAGGGAGTGAGAGATTCAGTGTCGGAAGTGATCTCCTACTCCGCCTCGTTAAAGGCACATATCCTGGCTGCGGAGGAAGAAGCTAAATTGTGGAACGGGGTACTGGTGCCTTCGACCGAATTCATTACTGCCGGACGTTTGCAATCCATTATCCTCTATCCGCGTGTCATGCACATTCTCCGCGATTTAAGCGGACAGGGATTAATTAGCCGTTTCACAAGCAAAGTCTGGGACCATCCCGAAATTGGCCCGATTCTCGAAGATTACTTACCTGGAGCCGGTGTATCGGCACGGGAGAAAAACAAATTCTTTAATTTCCTGTGGGACCTTTCATGCGGCAGTCATGCAGCAAGGGTCGCGTTATTTGAAAATACCAATTCTACAAATGCCCCTGTTGTCCAGTCAGAACTTTACAGATCGTATAACCGCTCGGAAGCGGTAGACTATATCCGTCAATATCTGAACCTCCCTGATTCACGCCGGAAGATTAAGCGGCTGTACGCCCACGATTTAAAATAAACGCATCTCCGATATACTAGAATTTTTAATATTGCCATGCATAGCTTTAGCGCCAGCAAACCAACTGTACCGCCAGTAATTACGAGTTAAGCCTCACAACTAACACCAGGATTCTTCCCTGGCAAACAATTACTCTTCTATTGTCAAAAAAGATCTTCATAGATGTTGGCGCTACTATTATGCACAGTCTAATCCATACCAGAACTGTTAACAATAGCCGGAAACTGAAGCTTAAATCGTCTGTTATCCCCCTCCCTGGATTTTGACATCACAATTAGGAAAAGAAATGTGAAAAAAATAAATATTAGAACTATGTAGTTCATTAGAGTATAACTACTCCAGTTTAAACTAACTCTGAAAATCAGGCCCGACGCTTTTGGTGTGAATGTAAATTAAACATTGTTAAAGGCGGTGCAGGAATTTGGAATCGAATGAAAAAATGATGCATGAAACTACACTGGAAAACCGGGGAATTGATTATATAGCCGAAAGCGATCGAAACTCCAATCCTTTGAATGTATTTTTTGTGCTTGGCGGAGCCCAATTATGTTTTTCGGTTATGATTATCGGTGCTCTGCCAATTGTATTTGGACTTGGATGGTGGGACGCATTTTTTGCCAATACCATCGGGCTTTTCATTGGCTCCTTATTGATAGCGCCTTTGGCTTTACTGGGACAAAAAACTGGAACAAATGGACCTGTCAGCAGCGGGGCGCACTTCGGCACAAAAGGAAGATTAATAGGAGCTTCCCTAACCATTTTCGTTGCGCTTGGCTTCTACGGGTTAACCGTGTGGACCGGTGCCCAATCGCTGGTCTACAGCGGACATAAACTGTTTGGTTGGCCCGAAGGAGATACCGTTCTAGTCGCTTGTTCCTTAATTCTCAGCATTATAACAAGCATTGTCGCAATATATGGCCATTCGCTGGTTGTTATGATTGAAAAAATTGGGGCTTGGATTTGTGCAGCCATTCTTGTCCTGGCGATCCTTGTATTTCTCCCTGACTTTAATCCATCTTATCGGGGAGGGGACTATTTATTGGGCGGATTTTGGTCCACTTGGCTTTTGTCAGCAAGTGTGGCGTTATCAATCCCGGTCTCCTGTGCCACTTTAATCAATGATTATACTCGCTATATACCAAGCGCAACAAAAGCCCGATCTCTTATGCTTGGAGCCGGCGGCGGCATGTTTTTCGGGTGTTGGCTCGGTATGAATACAGCAGCTTATTTAACGACTATGTTTGCCAATCTGGAAACGCCATTGGTGCAAGGGATTATTGAACTTTCCCCGATATGGTTCGTCTTTCCTCTGTTATTGGTAGGATTGATTGGCAGCTTAACCCAGGGATGCTTTGCCCTTTATGGGGCGGGGCTTGGGCTGGAGACGATGGGTTGGGGGCTGAACCGGATCATTACTACCGTGATGGTAAGTATTGTCGGCCTTCTACTTGTTCTCCTGATTGTGTTTGTTTATGAAATTACCGACATCATTAACGCGTTTGTCACTCTGATTATTGTAGCCATATCTCCATGGCTAACCATCAATCTGGTTGGATATTATTTATTTAAAGGACAGTACTCAGCACAACAATTACACGAAACCCGGGGAGGATTATACTGGTATTCAAATGGCTTTAATATCCCGGCCATGACTGCATGGGTCATAGCTGTTGTAATCGGTTTATTATTTACAAACACCACCGTGTTCGTTGGACCTTTTGTCAATATGTTGGGCGGGGTGGATGTCAGCTTCGTTTCCTCTGCAATTGTGGGAGCTGTCATCTATTATATGATGAAGAAAAATTCATTGCCGCAAGGATTGGAAGTCGGTACAGTTCAACCCAATTCTGAAGAGTCACTTCTCTGAAAATGATGCATCGTGGAATTTTTTTAAAAAAACCGGCATTAAATATGATATGATGCGTTTCAATTATTGAATGGAACCGGATGTCCAGTGAAATAAGGAGGAACCTAGTATGCAAGAAGTTGCGGAAAAATTCAAGGAATCAATGGGCCGTTTGGCAGCGGGCGTAACGGTTGTAACGACAGAGGTTGATGGGCGCCCCTGGGGAACGACAGTAAGTGCTTGCTGTTCCATATCCATGGACCCTCCGTTGCTGATGGTCAGTCTATTTACCAAAAACGCGAGTACCGAGGCAATTAAAGAACAACAGCAGTTCGGGGTTAGTATTTTAAGCGATGAGCAAACGGGCATAGCCAAAGCAGGAGCAAAACCGGGAGCACCCAAATTTTTTGAAGACTTTGTAGAGCGTGATTCTGCAGGAAAGACATATATTGTAAAAAACGCATTGGCACATGTTCATTGTAAAGTGGATAGAACCGTTGTTGCCGGAGATCATACCATTTTTATTGGGCTTGTCGAGCATGTGAATTTAGGTGAATTTAAGCAGCCGCTCCTATATTTTCACCGGGAATTTGGTAGTTTTATAACCGGGACAGAACGAAAAGAAACGGTTGTATAAAAGTAGTTAAAGGACAGAAGTAGGTTTAGCAAAAACCTTCTTTTGTCCTTTTTTCGATCGTTTCGGAACGACACTCGAAATATAACTACATGAAAAGCTGACAAGCCGTCCGATTTGCGCTATTCGTGGAAACGGTGAATAAAAAGTCCTCCATCCAGGTAAATGAAGGACAAAAATAAGTAAGTGAGCAAGGGAAAAGTCCTTCATCCAGGCGATGAAGGACAAATTTACGTAAGTAAGCCCGAGAAAAGTCCTTCATCCAAGCTAGCTGGGGATTGACCACAGGTTGCCGAGTGGAGAAATTGTCGGTGGAAGTGAAGTTCCAAGAGAACTATGCTGCTGGCAATGGATGATAGTGCCGGACAAGAAACAAAGAGTGCTCTCTACCTTATCAGGGTAAGATTGCTGGTTTCGATCTCAGGCCGGAACATAAAATAGTATAAGCCGCAATCCTTTGTGTAACCAGCAAGGGGTTGCGACTTTTTTTATTGAACTGCTTTGTCATCAAAAAAAATTCTTTCGAGATTCCATTTAGTTAATCACATTTTTTCCTAAATTGATGCCTTTAGTATCTATAAATAAGAATTAGCTTTCGCGATTGTTGATGAATTTTAAAGTTCAGAAAATCTTACCCTCTATGTGATACTCCACGAATCCTAGAAACTACGATTAACAACAGCTTAGTTAAAGTTGTCGGAATATTAAGTAATCAACAGTCATACACATTACTATCAATTGAAATCAACAACAATACACAAAACATCCAACAAAATTTTCTAAATTCCCATAGTGTAATGTGGTTTTTTAAATAATTCCAACATAAATCTAAAAAGGAGCTGATTATATGTTTCATTCTGTACAAGGAAAGACTGTTATCGTCACTGGCGGCAGTAAAGGGATAGGAAAAGGAATTGCACGGACTTTCGCGAATCATGGAGCGAATGTAGCGATTGTTGCAAGAAATCTTGCTGCTGCAGAAGCATGTGCAGTTGACATTCATCAGGGGAATGGCAAAGTTTATGCATTTTCTGGGGATGTGACAGACCGTGGATCCATGGAAGCAGTGGCAAAAGAGGTCAATGAGAGATTTGGCAGCATCGATGTGTTATGCGCAAATGCCGGAATCTTTCCTTCAGTCACCATTGAGCAAATGACAACGGAAGACTGGGACACTGTCATGAATACAAATGCGAAGGGAACTTTTCACGCTGTACAAGCGTGTATACCATACCTAAAAAAGAAGGAATATGGACGTATCGTGATTACCTCTTCGATTACCGGCCCTGTTACCGGTTACGCGGGCTGGTCGCACTATGCAGCGAGCAAGGCGGCACAGTTGGGTTTTATGAGAACAGCGGCATTGGAGTTAGCTGGTGATAATATCACGGTAAACGCGGTGCTGCCAGGAAATGTACTGACAGAAGGATTAGAAGGTTTAGGGGATGATTATTTACAAGAGATGGCAGCTGCCATTCCAATGAAAAAGTTAGGGAGTGTCGAAGACATTGGTTATGCTGCGCTATTTTTAGCATCAAAGGAAGCGGGCTTTATCACCGGGCAAACGATCATTGTCGATGGCGGTCAAATTTTACCGGAAAATTAAAAATAAAATATAGTGATATTTTAATAGCTGTTGAAATATTCAGGGCTCTCATTCATTACATAATAGGTGGTACTAAAAATGTCATTATCCTTTAAGGAACGCAAAATAACCATATTGGAATCTTTAGCAAGAGAAGAAAAGGTGCAGGTACGTGAGCTGGCCCATAAACTTCAAGTTTCCGATGAAACGATCCGGCGTGATTTAGACCGGCTTGAAAAAGAAGGAATACTGAAAAAAGTTTATGGAGGAGCTGTAAAAACGAAGATCAATAGTTGGGAACTGCCTTTTGACCAAAAAACAACTATTAATATAAGAGAAAAACAAGCCATTTGCAGGACGGCGGCACAATTAGTTGAAGATGGTGACATTATCATGATAGGTAATGGGACCACACCATTAGAAATGGTGCATTATTTAGCGGACAAAAATGATATTACACTGATTACCCATTCGATTCCTGTTATGTTCCTTGCGATGGAAGTGTTTAAGGGTCGAATGATTTTTACCGGCGGCGAATTTGAAAGAAATCAAAAATATACGAGCGGCCCCCTATCTGAAAGAATGCTTGAGATGCTGAAGGCAAATAAAGCGTTCATATCTGCAGGAGGAATCTCAACGGTCAACGGAATTACAGACTATGATATCAGCGGATCGAGCATCTCTCGTAAAATGATTGAACGTGCTGAAGATGTCTTTATATTGGCCGATCATTCCAAGTTCGGAAAAACGACATTCGCCTATATGTGTTCCTTAACAGATGCGTCCATGATCATTACCGATAAGAGTTGCCCTGAGGAATGGAAAAAGATTTTAGCTGAAAAAGAAATTGAACTTTTGATCGCAGATGAAATGTAGTCATACAATTTGCTGTAACCACACACAAAACTGGTTTTTAAAGAAGTGGGGAGAAGACAATGCTTAAACATAGAAATAAGGATTCTGTTCTTGAACAATCTATTAATTGGTGGAATCCTGGGAAAACGAGGCAATGGCAGAACGATGGTATCGATTTAGTAATGGGAAAGCGTGAGGGATATTATTTCTACGATATGGATGGGAAAAAGTTAATGGATGTCCATTTAAACGGCGGGACATATAACCTGGGTCATCGTAATCCGGAAATTATCGCCACTTTAAAAGAAGCCTTAAATGAATTCGATATTGGAAACCATCATTTCCCGGCGATAACTCGTGCCCAGCTTTCAGAAGAACTTTCAAAATGCACACCGAATGGTTTACAATATTCGATTTTCTCAAGTGGTGGAAGTGAAGCGATAGATGTTGCCGTAAAATGTGCCCGTTATGCGACAAAACGAAAAAAAATCGTTTCCATTCTATATGGCTACCATGGACATACGGGATTAGCAGTATCGTTGGGGAATGAACGCTATTCCCGCCCATTTTTAAGTGAAGGGGATCCGGAGGAATTTATTCATGTGCCTTTTAATGATTTGGAGACAATGGAGAGAGCGCTTCGTCATGAAGATGTTGCCTGTGTGGTGATCGAAACAATTCCAGCTACATATGGTTTTCCTCTTCCGGAAAACAGGTACCTTGCTTCCGTTAAAAGAATGTGTGAAAAATTTGGCTCTTTATATATCGCTGATGAAGTGCAAACTGGCTTAATGCGTACTGGAAAACTATGGGGGATTGAGCACTATAGGGTTGAGCCCGATATTTTAGTTACTTCGAAGGGACTCAGTGGCGGTATATATCCGATTGCAGCCACCGTAGTCAACAAAAAAGCGGGAAACTGGATGAATGAAGATGGCTTTGCCCATATCTCTACATTCGGAGGTTCGGAGTTAGGTTGCATTGTCGCCTTGAAGGTTTTAGAGATATCACAACGCAAGGAAGTGAAACAAAACGTTGACTTTGTCGCGCGCTATTTACGAACAGGACTTGAAACAATCAAAGAGCAATATTCTGATTTTATGGTGGGAATTCGCCAATTAGGCGTTGTGATGGGACTGGAATTCAGCCATCCAAAAGGAGCAATTTATGTCATGCAGTCTCTTTATAAAAATGGCGTGTGGGCGATTTATTCGATGCTTGACAATAAGGTTCTCCAATTTAAGCCTGGATTGCTTTGCGATAAAGATTATTGTGATGAATTACTTTCGCGTTGTGAACTCAGTATTAAACAAGCAGCACAAATGGCTTATAGTTATAACTAACGCATAGAAGGGAGAAATAAAATGAGCGATCTATCCGTCGACCCTTTGAAAGCTTCGTTAGAAAAATTTACTCAAATTGCAAATAACGCTATCCATTTTTACCCCTTTTTGTCCCAATCTGCGATTCAACTTCTCAATTACTCGGAAAATGCTACCTATCTAGTGGACAATTCGATAACAGGTGAAAAATATGTATTGCGGGTGGGGCGTCCTGGATACCATACAAAATCTGAAGTTGAAAGTGAACTGATATGGTTGAGATCAATAGATGAACACTCTTCTATCAAGGTTTCACTACCTATTTCCGGAAGTAACGGTGATGATGTTCAAGTTGTCGACCATGAAAAAACCCAATATTACTGTACTTTATTCACTTTCTTGGAAGGCAGTGCCCCGGATGAAGATAATGAAAATGAACTAATCAAACAATTTGAGTTACTTGGCGAAATTACAGCTCAATTACACGAACATAGCTTCAATAACAGTCAAAACCTAAAACATCTTAGCCTGCTTACTTGGGACTATGAAACAATTCTTGGGCAAAACCCGAAGTGGGGAAGATGGCAGGATGGTCTCGCGATTACACCTGAAAGGGCGGAACTGTTTGAGAAAGTATCAGAAAAAATTAAAGAAAGACTTGACCGCTTCGGCAAAGAGCCTCACCGATATGGATTAATTCATTCAGATTTACGGCTTGCCAATCTGATTGTTGAACGCGATCAAATAAAAGTGATTGATTTTGATGATTGTGGATTTGGCTGGTATCTTTATGATTTGGCCACCTCATTAAGTTTTATTGAACATAAACCATATGTTCATGCTCTGATTGAGGCATGGTTAAAGGGTTATCGAAAAATTCGCTCTCTCACTCAAGAGGAGGAGCTTGAAATCCCGACTTTTATTATGATGCGCAGATTACAGCTCATTGCCTGGATCGGCAGTCGGGATAATGAAACGACCAGGGAACTGGGAAGTGGTTTTACAGTTGACACTGACCCTTTGGCGGAAAAATATTTACAATACTCCACCATATAATTTATGCTATATGCCCTTTCGAAATGGAAGAATCGCTAATCGCATTGGAGGCGGAAAAATGAATGCGGCCTTAGTGGAAAAGATTACTAGATTAGTACTTTTAGAGCTGCAGGAGAACTCTGATTCCTCTGTGAAAGAGTTCAATAGATGGAAAGATAAATCTGTTTCCATGGATGTACTGCCTGAATATCCTCCGCTTACTAAGGAGGAGTTGGAGAAATGGAATGCCATTTCTTCCTCTATTAGGATAACGACGAGTCGTTCTATTAAAGAAAACACTACACTGGCTCCTCTTACAGAGGAAGAGGTGAAAATTTGGGAGGCTCTTTCTTCTTCCTTGGGAACTGGAAAAAATGAAAAACGTTCTGAACAGGAATATCCTCCTTTTATGAACAAGGAGTCGAAAAATGGGTCCCCTAAAAAGGAAACGAAAGCCGAAATGTACACTGATGCTGACAAAGATCCGGGAAATGCCAAGGTGAAATTCTTTCGCCATCATTAAACATAGAGATTGTGAAAGGAGTGTTCCCTATTATTGAACTGGACTATGACTTGAAATCGATCCAGGAGATGCGGGAAGCGGTTCGCCGCGCGAAAGAGGCAATATCCAAGTTTCAACACTTTTCACAGGAACAAGTCGATCGTATCGTTAAAAATATCGCAGAAGCTGCATATCGAGCATCCGAAGCTTTAGCCCGGTTAGCAGTAGAAGAAACGGGAATGGGTGTTGTCGAACATAAAAAGATCAAAAATGAATTAAGTTCTATCGGTGTCCATGAAGCGATTAAGGATGAGAAAACTGTTGGAGTGATTCGAACGGATCCCAAAAAAAAGATTACCGAAGTTGCTTATCCTTTCGGTGTGATTGCAGGTATTATTCCGACTACCAACCCTACCTCTACAGCCATTTTCAAAACCCTGATTTCACTGAAAGCGCAAAATGGGATTGTCGTAAGCCCGCATCCATCCGCAGTAAATTGCACAGTGGAAGCATTGAAAATTTGTAACGAAGCAGCAGTAGAAGCAGGTGCTCCAGAAGGATTAATCGGCTGGATCACAAGGCCAACAATGGGAGCGACCACCCAACTAATGAAACACAACGATATCAATTTGATCCTGGCAACAGGAGGAAGTGGATTAGTCCGGGCTGCATATAGTTCCGGAAAACCTGCCTACGGGGTGGGACCGGGGAATGTACCGGTATATATCGATAAAACGGCGAATGTAAATAAGGCAGTAAACATGATTGTAGATAGCAAAACGTTTGATAATGGTACCATTTGTGCGACAGAACAATCAATTGTCGTTCACAAAAATATCAAAGAAATAACCATCAGAGAGTTAAAACATAACGGCGGATACTTTCTTAATGAAGCTGAGAAAGCAAAGGTGGAAAATATTATTTCCCCGATAAAAAGTAAGCTAAACCCGGCTATTGTGGGACGTTCAGCTGAGACGATTGCAGAAATGGCCGGAATTGATGTTCCGACCGGGACACGATTATTAATTTCTGAAGAAACCCGGATTGGGAAAGACATCCCTTTTTCGATTGAAAAACTGTCGCCAATTTTTGCTTTGTATACAGCAAATGAAATAGAAGAGGCGAAGAAAATTTGTTTGGCATTATTGAATCTGGGAGGCAGGGGGCACAGCTTGTCACTTCACACAAATGATGAAACAGTAGTCAATACGTTTGGCATTGACATGCCTGTTTCACGTATCCTGGTCAATACGCTTGCTTCCATCGGTGCAGCAGGAGCAACGACAGGATTAACCGCCTCAATGACATTGGGTTGCGGGTCATACGGCGGGAATATTACCTCCGACAATATCACAGCTCATCATTTGATCAATATAAAACGGATCGCCTATGGCATCAAAGATATCTCTATACCAAAACCAGCGAAATACAGGAAAGAAGGCTTGCAAGAAAATTTAACCAACGATAGTGTTGATCAAATTGTGAAACAAGTGATCAGGGAAGTGGATATGAAATCAATGCCGGTTGATCCCAACTTAGTTTCGCAATTGGTAAAGAACGTTATCGAGAAGTATCAAAATCAATAATTAGGAGGAGTCAAGCATGGCTAAAGATATTAACGGTGCACTTGGAATGATCGAAACGAGAGGATTAGTTGCTTCATTGGAAGCCGCGGATGCGATGGTGAAGGCTGCGAATGTGAACCTGGTAGGGAAGGTTCATGTAGGCGGAGGGATTGTTACTGTGCTTGTAACGGGTGATGTTGGGGCGGTTAAAGCGGCAACTGATGCAGGCAGTGCAGCTGCACAACGTGTTGGGGAACTTATTTCCGTTCATGTCATTCCACGGCCTCATAATGAGCTGCAAATCATTCTGCCAAAAATAGAGTCTTAAAAAACCAGCTAAGCAATAAAAGAGCGGGGTTCATGAGATGATTAAAATTGACTCAGAACAAATTGTAGAAGAAGTATTGAGAAAGCTGGAGGAGACAAGGCATAAAACAATAGGTATTCCGATTGGCGTTTCAGCACGTCACTGTCATCTAAATGAAATGGCTTTAGAGAAACTCTTTGGTAAAGGGTATCAGTTAACAAAGAAGTCGGATTTATCACAGCCAGGCCAGTTTGCTGCAAATGAAACAGTAACCATCGCAGGACCGCGGGGGAGCATTGAGAGGGTGCGGGTCCTCGGTCCTTTAAGAAGGGCGACACAAGTTGAAATAAGCAAAACAGATTCGATCCGGCTCGGGGTGAATCCACCGATACGTGAATCAGGAAACATCCAGGGCTCCTCTCCGGTAACAATCGTAGGACCTAAAGGAAGTATTTTTCTGGAAGAAGGATTGATCATCGCCCAAGCCCATATTCATATACCGCCAGATGATGCCCTTCACCTTAATTTGCATGACGGCGATTATGTAAAGGTGGAAATCACTAACGGGGAGCGTCCGATCCGGTTCGAAAGGGTGCGGATCCGTGTGTCGGCTAAATTCATATTAGAAATGCATATTGATACGGATGAAGCAAACGCTGCTTCGATAAAAACCGGCCAGAATGGGAGATTAGTTAAAAAGGGTGATGGCATATGACCAATCAACATGATGTCGAAGAAATTGTCATCGCAGTCCTCCGGAGAATGGAATCGGCTAAGCAGAAAAAGCAGCAGCTTCTTGTCATTGCTAAGGACCTGCAGCAACACAAGGAGCAGATAGAGGAGCTCAAATGGCATTGGGATGTCATCGAGAGGCAGCCTGATAGCAGTGATATTCCCTGTTCGACTAGTCACGCAGTCTTTTTGGACGTGAATCAGGACTTACTTGTAAAGGGAGCATTAGGTATTATTGATACACCTGAGAGCTTATTATTTTCCAATTTGATTTTTCAAGGATTCCGTGTTGATTTTGTTCCGGACAGCTCTTTATCCTGGATCTTAAATCCCGGTGGGAATCAAAAGGTGAACAAGAAATATATGATGCAGTTGATGCATTACCAAAAAAGATTAGAAGATTTCGGGGTTCACTTTTATCCTTTGAAATCAATTATCCCGGAGGAAAAAGAGGGGTTGTCCCGTTCTTCCGCCGGAAAACAATCCATCAACTTTCATGACAAATTACTGACGAAAGAGACTATTGATAGGTGGAAAGAGAACTGTATACATGTTCATCATGATACGATTATCACTCCTTTGGCAAGAGATACAGCAAAAGAGAAGGACATAAAAATTATCGATGGCAGAGGGTAAAAGGGGGAGTGACTCATGATCATAGGTACAGTGGTCGGCAACATTTGGGCAACCCGGAAAGAGGAAGGACTAACAGGATTAAAGTTCCTGGTCGTCCAGCCTGATTTATTAGACAGGGATAATCCAAGAGAGCCGGCATTGATCGCAGTAGACCGGATCGGAGCCGGGTTAGGGGATAAAGTAATGGTTACGAAAGGTTCCTCTGCTTCTTATTCAGAAGATAATCGGTTACCCATAGATGCATTAGTGATCGGAATTATCGATGCAATTGATACAGGAAAGGGTGAGGACGGTGACTAAAGCGTTGGGAATGGTGGAAACTAGGGGCCTGGCAGCTTCAATCGAAGTAGCGGATGCGATGTTAAAGAATGCAAATGTCAGCCTTGTCAAACAGTCAATGGTAGACGCGGCACTTGTAACGATATTGGTAGAAGGTGATGTAAGTGCGGTGCAGTCTGCTGTTGAATCGGGCAGAAAAGTGGCGGAAAGAACGGGAGCACTGATCGCCTTTAATGTCATTCCTCATCCCGATACCGATACGGATCAATTAATAGAAGAGAAAAATGAAGTTAAACAGTTAAAAAACGAAGGGGACCAGACTGAGAAACAATCAGCTGATACGGAAAACGCTTAGAATATAGAAAGAATCAATATCGTAAAGGGAACCAGCTATTTCAATATGGTTGAACAATTTTGGGGAAAGGGGGGATCAATCGTGTCATTTAAACGGAAAAAGTTTGCAGTCATTGGATCGGGATATACAGGAACCACGATCGCCTTAATGATTGCGCAAAAAGAACTTGGGGATATTGTGCTTGTTGATATCCCCTCTTTGCACAACCCTACAAAAGGAAAAGCGCTGGACCTGCTGGAAACAGGTCCGATACAAAAATTTGATTCTGTTATTATAGGAACCTGCAATTATGAGGATATTAGAAATGCCGATCTGGTTATTATCACAGCCGGGATTGCAAGAAAACCGGGTATGACCAGGGACGATCTCGCTGCAACAAATGCAAAAATAATCGCTGAAGTGTCAGAACAGATAGCTTACTATGCTCCTGAAAGCTATGTTTTAGTACTGAGCAACCCGGTAGATGCAATGACATATATTTGCTTTAAGTCGACCGGCTTTCCGAAAAACCGGGTGATCGGGCAATCCGGGGTGCTGGATACAGCAAGGTTTAATGCATTCGTCGCCGCAGAGTTAAATATTTCGGTTGAAGATGTTTCGGGTTTTGTTTTAGGAGGCCATGGAGATACAATGGTTCCTTTAATTCGTTATTCGTATGCAGGAGGAATCCCTTTAGAAAGAATCCTGCCAGAAGAAAAAATTGCTGCCATTGTTGAACGCACCCGTAAAGGCGGAGAAGAAATTGTTAAATTGCTTGGCCAGGGAAGTGCGTATTATGCCCCTGCCGCTTCAATTGTCGAAATGGCAGAGGCTATCGTGAAAGACAAAAAGCGAATTCTTCCTTCCGTTGCGTATTTGGAGGGAGAATACGGTTACAAAGATATATATCTTGGAGTTCCTGCGATTCTTGGCGGCAATGGAATAGAAAGTATTATTGAATTGCCGCTAACAGCTGAAGAAAAAGAAGCCTTTGACGATTCAGCCCAATCCGTGAAAAACGTTTTGAACCTGCTTAGGTAAAGAACAATATTTTTTTGGGAATAATTTTTGTAATATTCAAAAATCTTTGTTTTGCCAAGGAGGTGATCGTCCGAAACAACACTGGAGAGTTGCAACTTTTGGAACCCCGTTGGTCAACAAGTCGTGATGGATGTGTCGCATACAGTCTCTGTTGGTGCCTGAAAAGTATTAGAAAACCGTATGGAGAGAAGGGGGAAAACATGTCTAATTTTGGTCTCGCATTGTTTGAACAGAAATCAACCGGTGGAATCGCACGGCAAATCAGTCCAATCGATACGATGATCTACTCAGCTGCAAACCCGGGGTTAATGTTTGCACTCGTATATATCATGTGGGCTCCATTTTTGTATCCGGGGGCACATATGGTTTGGGCTATTTTAGCTGTCTCACAAATGTTTATAATTGCAGGGCTGTATTGGTTATTTTCCGTATCCATGCCCAGGTCAGGCGGTGAATATATCTACATTAGCCGTATCCTGCATCCCTCACTGGGCTTAATGGCGAGTTTTATGATTACCTTCACTTCAATCTCGTGGACAGGAATTCTGTTGAATTGGATTATAAAATGGTCAATTGTAGAATTCTTCTATTCGATTGCCCTGATTAATGGAAATGATGCGACATGGCTTGGCTATGCTGAGTTTTTTAACAGTAATTACATGCATGCGCTCATCGGAACAGCTATGTTGTTGTTTATCTACTATATTTATTACAAAGGAACAAAGTGGATGGTGCGATTGGCTTATATCACGTTAGGTGCCACACTTTTGGGAGCTGTAGTATTTATTATCGCAAACCTCGTAACCGGGCAAGGCACTTTTGCCGCAAATTTTACTCAACTAACCGGGTTAAACTATGATGATGTCATTACGATTGCTAAACAAGATGGTTTTACTGCGGAATTTCTTTTTGGCGCCACCTTTATGGCTGGATCAACCTATATCATTCTAAATACATTAGGTTCAACGTTTGGAGCAAATCTGGCCGGAGAAGTCCGCAATGTTCAAAAGTCTCAGTTGCTTGCATTGTTTGGTTCACTGGCGATATTAATGGTGATATGGGCTGTTTTCTATGGCATGACTTATATTAACTTTGGTGACATATGGTCAAACAGCTTGTATTATCTCTACAATGCCGGGCATGAGGCTTATCCATTTGAAGGGTACGATCCTTTTATCACGATCATGATCGGTATTATGACAAAGAGTCCTATTTTTGTATTTTTAATTGCGATAAGCTTCGCGATTGCCACATTCGGTTCAGCTGCAGGATTAGGCTTCGGCCCGTCCCGTAACTTCGTTGCCTGGTCTTTCGACCGGTTAATCCCTAAAAAATTTATGGAACTCAACCCAAAGACAAATTCACCCACTTACGCATTAAAAACCGTGATCGTTGGTGCCTGGGTTTTTCTCATGCTTGATATCTTCGTTCCTTCGTGGACTGCAAATATTGCGTACACGATTTTCACATGGTTTTTGGCGTGGATTTTCTTGGGGATTGCCGGGATTGTTTTTTCAACCCGAAAGAAAGTATTGTTTAATTCCTCGCCGCCGATCGTTAAGACTAAATTTTTGGGTATGCATTTGGTGACCATTTTAGGCTGGCTGACATTGGCGATCAGCGTGTCTATCTGTTACTATCTCCTGATCCCATTCTTTAGAGGCGATTTACCATTTACGATGATTGTTGTATCCCTCTTGTTAATGTTTATCCCGATTTTTATCTATTTCGTTATGAAACGTTCGCATGCTAAAAAAGGCATCGATATCGATATCCAATTCCAGGAGATACCTTCTGACTGATACGTCTATTAAAAATAAAAAGAGCGATATGGGGTGAGGGAATTTGAAGATATTTTATGCAGGGGATCTGCATGGTGCTGAAACCGCATTTCGGAAATTCACCAATGCCGGCAAGTTTTATAAAGCGGATTTAGTCATTTATGGCGGGGACTTTACAGGAAAAATGGTTGTCCCGGTTGTTGAAAAGTCCGGGGTATACACTTGTACGTATTATGGTTCAACAGTGAAAGTGAAAAAGGCCGGTGAACTCCCGGATTTGGAAAGGAATTTACGGAATGCAGGATTTTATCCTTTGGTCATTTCAGAAGCATCGTTAAATAAATTAAACGAGAACGATGCGGAACGGATTATTAAAGAAAAGCAAATCGAAGTACTGAGAGAGTGGATTAAATTGGCTGATGAACGATACGAGGCCGCAGCGATTCCGTGTATCATCATTCCGGGAAGCGTAGATGATTTTTATCTCGATGAATTTCTCAACTCTGGAAGTTATCTGCAAAATGGAGACGGCAAAATCATCGAGGTGAATGGATTTGAAATACTTTCTATTGGTGGCGGTAAATCAAGTGTATTTAAGTATCCCCGCGAGTTCAGTGAGGAGGAACTGGCTGAAAAAATCAATGAATTAGCTTCTCAAGTGAAAGATATGGGTAAATGTATTTTTAATATTCATATACCGCCTTACGACACAGATTTGGATCAAGGGACCTTATATGATGCCGAGTTAAAGCCGGTGCTTGATGGAGATGCGCTGGCAACTGCACCAGCAGGCAGCAAAGCCGTTCGCGAAGCAATTGAAATGTATCAACCAATGCTTGCCTTACATGGCCATGTTCATGAAAGCCGCGGGGTCACCACGATAGGAAGAACCGTTTGTATAAATGCCGGGACTGACTATGACCAAGGCCTGCTTAGAGGAGCGTTGATAGATGTTGGTGCAGATAGAAAAGTGGCTTATACTCTAACGGCTGGATAATGAAGCTGAGTGTTTACTATATTCATGTCGTGATAGATGAGGTGGAAGGCTTTTCTAAGTAATAGTTTCGTCTATAAAGCTATCTAAAAACAAAGTAAGGAGCATCAATCATGGAGATTATTGCTAAAGAGCAAGCTATCCTTAAGATGTCGCCAAAAAATGCACCTGTAAAAAAGGTGGAAGCAGGGACTACGGTCATTTTTGAAACTTATGACTGCTTCAGTAATCAAATTCAGCAGGAAGACCAGCCTTTTAGCTCAGTCGGATGGGATAAAATTAACCCCGCGACAGGCCCATTATTTGTCGAGGGGGCGGAGCCTGAGGATATTTTAAAAGTAACAATTATCGATATCAAGATTGATAGTAAAGGAGTCATGACGACTGCCCCTAAGCTTGGCGTTCTAGGGGATATCGTAACGGGCGAAACGACAAAAATCATTCCGATATATGATGGGAAAGCCATTTTCAATGAGAAGATTCATATTCCCATTAAACCGATGATCGGAGTCATCGGCACT
The DNA here is from genome assembly GCF_002860165.1 of Bacillus sp. V3-13. Taxonomy (GTDB): domain Bacteria; phylum Bacillota; class Bacilli; order Bacillales; family Cytobacillaceae; genus Bacillus_BJ. Next base: position 51,167 of record NZ_PGUZ01000014.1, read on the forward strand.
GCACCTGGAGACGAAGAAATTCCTACTGGAACCCCGGGTGCTCACGGCGGGAACATGGATTGCAAGAAAATTATTAAAGGCTCAACATTGTATTTACCAGTCAACGTGTCTGGCGCGCTGCTATCCATGGGTGATTTACATGCGGTTATGGCTGATGGTGAGATTGTGATATGCGGCCTGGAAGTTCCAGGGGAAGTAACAGTCAAAATGGATGTTATAAAAGGGGAATCCCTTCCGTTGCCAATGCTGGTTAGTGAAGACAGAGTAATAACAATTGCCTCTGCGCAAACATTGGATGACGCAGCAAAATTAGCAACCGTCAACATGCATCAGTTTTTAGTCAAGCAGCTTGGCCTTGAAATTGATGAAGCTGGAATGCTGTTATCATTGGTTGGTGATCTACGCATTTGCCAGGTTGTCGACCCTTTAATGACGGCTCGAATGGAACTGCCACAGTGGATATTGGATCAATATGAATACAAACTAAAATAGTGGGTGCTTCTCCAGGGTAAACAGACTGGTTAGGAACCGTTTAACTATGCCGGAAAATAAAGTCCTTGAATTTCAAGGGCTTTTTATATTGGGAATATCGATCTGCTTACGACAGCTCTATTAGAGTTCTAAAGTTGGTTCAGTGGCCAGGTTAATTTTGGTAGCATCAAATTATGGAAATGATACACATGTTAGATCAACAGAACTATATGATAAGATAAAAAGTATTAACAATTCCCTTGATCCGCCCCGAGGTGGATTAACAGATTTTTTTATATGGCATAATGGTGTTGAGGTTAGAAAAAACGTAATGTAAAAATCTGAAACTTACTAGAGTAAATCACTGAAGCCTATTACCGGACTTTTCGAGGTGCCAAAGTTGAGTTTTAAAAAAAATGTATGATTAGCAAAAAAAAGCAAACATTCTAGAAAAGCAGAGAGTGGGAAATAATATGCAGGAACAACAATTGTCGAGAGGCCTTAAAAACAGGCACGTGCAACTAATAGCGATTGGCGGGGCAATCGGAACGGGATTATTCCTTGGAGCAGGCAAATCTATTCACTTAGCAGGACCATCGATTTTATTTGCTTACATGATTACAGGCGTTATTTGCTTTTTCATCATGCGCGCACTTGGAGAACTGCTCTTAACCAATTTGAATTATCATTCTTTTGTTGACTTTATTAACGACTATTTAGGCAACATGGCAGCATTTATCACCGGGTGGACTTACTGGTTTTGCTGGATTTCAATCGCAATGGCAGACTTAACAGCAGTTGGTCTCTATACCCAATTTTGGCTTCCTGAAGTACCACAGTGGATGCCAGGATTAATTGCGCTCGTAATATTGCTGATTATGAACCTTGCAACGGTAAAACTTTTTGGCGAATTGGAATTCTGGTTCGCATTAATTAAAGTCATCGCGATTTTAGCGCTGATTGTTATCGGTATTTTTATGATTATCAAAGGTTTTTCCACCAATTCAGGCGCATCCAGCTTCACCAATCTATGGAGCCACGGAGGCATGTTCCCAAATGGCATAAATGGCTTTATCCTCTCATTCCAGATGGTTGTGTTTGCGTTTGTTGGCATTGAACTGGTAGGACTTACAGCGGGTGAAACAGAAGACCCGGAAAAAGTGATCCCAAAAGCAATCAATAATATCCCTATACGGGTTTTAATTTTCTACATTGGCGCACTTATTGTCATTATGAGTATTTATCCGTGGAACGCCGTCAACCCAATGGAAAGCCCATTTGTACAAGTCTTCGTTGCGGTTGGTATCGCGGCAGCTGCTGGTATCGTCAATTTTGTCGTTCTAACATCCGCAGCTTCTGCATGTAACAGCGCGATCTTCAGTACAAGCCGGATGATATACTCACTTGCCAAAGAAAAAAATGCACCTGTACCATTTACAAAGCTTACATCCCGCAAAGTACCATCCAATGCATTGTTCTTTTCAACTGTCGTTATTCTAATTGCCGTTGTTTTAAACTATGTAATGCCAGAAGGAGTATTTACGCTTATTACAAGTATTTCTACAGTATGTTTCATCTTTATCTGGGGAATTACTATCATCAGCCATTTGAAATACCGTAAAACAAGACCAGATCTAGCGAAAGTGAACAAATTTAAATTGCCACTTTATCCATTTTCAAATTACTTGATCCTTGCTTTCCTGGCGTTTGTTCTCGTCGTGCTGGCACTTGCGGAAGACACTCGTGTCGCCCTGTTCGTAACTCCTGTTTGGTTTATTTTGCTGATTGCGGTTTATAAGATGCGGAAAACGAAGCCGAACCAGCGACATGTAACTATTTAAAAAAGTTCCCCTTTGTGAGAGATATAATAGAAGATATAGCAGACCACCAACATGTTTTGGTGGTCTTTTTAAGTGCTTATGTGTGCAGCCAGGCAGGGGCGCTATGAATTTTGATTTACGTTCATGGTTTTATATACCGAAAGGGGGTGGTACTGTATGACAGTTTTTGAGGCTTTGATGCTTGCTTGTACTTTTACAAGCCTGATCGTTGCTGTACTGTCATTTAATAACTATAAAAAATAATCCACCTTTGAGTTAACCCGCTCAGGTGGATTATCTGCGCTTTACGATCCCCTTGACCAGGGAACCTGCTATTGCAAGACCGTATTGGTGTTAGAGCACCGACGGTCTTTTTTAAATATATGTCTAATCTTAATTTTATTATACCCAATCATGGATGAAAAGCAAACGAGTTATAAAGCAAAGCTATGTTAAACAATCGCGCTCTTTAATGGAATAAATGTTCCCTAATTAATCAAGGAGGTATTCGGTTTAATCCATATTGAGCCGCAGGTTAGGTTCGCTATGGTTCCTGTCATCGCGCTGGCCCGATCGGAGATTACAGCTTGCTATTTTGGATAAACAAATCGAACAAATTTATTACTGATTTTCTCCGATCAGTAGTACTTGCGAAGCAAGATGGGTATAGAAAAATGTTGGTAAAATATTGTCTTCTCTGCCCTTGGGCAGAAGTATAATTAAACTTTTATTTCTTTCCAAAACATAATGACCATTGCTCAAGAAGAAGGTATTCAAACAATGATCCACTATCTAGACCAGAAAGGAATATGAGAATATGGTGTCGAATAAGAATCATATGTTAGTCAACTCTTGTCTGTTTACTGTAACAGACACAAACACGAGACTTCGACATACAGCTTATTTTTGCTGACGAGCAGGATAAGTTTAATACTTGATAAGTATCTGCATATGCATCTTTCCGGAGACGGAAGTGAGGGTCTGAGAATTCCTGGCCACCACATCGCAGTTATTTATTATTTTTCTAATTATCAAGCTTTATATTGTTGGATTTTCGGTTGTCTAAAGGGGGACATTATGCTGATGAAGCGGAGTTTGGAGATAGACGAAGCCGTCGCTTACATACACACGCATCTGCACGATCAATTGACGCTGGCTCGTTTGGCAGAACACGTTGCCTACAGTCCATATCACTTCTCACGGATGTTTAAGGAGCAGGTCGGACTGTCGCCACTATATTATGTGTCTGCGCTACGGCTGCAGAAAGCGAAGGATCTGCTAATAAACACCGGCTTAAGCATACGCGATATCGGCCTGGAGATCGGCCAGCAAAGCTTAGGCACCTTCACGACTCGATTCTCGAAGTGTGTTGGCGTAACACCGTCTGAATTTCGGCATTCACTACCGTATACAGCCGCAATGATGAATTCTCTGTTAAAACTAGGAGTTTGGCGGGAGATCGAGCCTCAACCGAGTGAATACGGAACTGTTGAAGGAACCGTTCGTACGAAATTTCCGTTTGAGGGAGTCATTTTCATCGGTTTATTCGCAAAACCGATCCCGGAAGGCATCCCTATGAGAGGTACTTTAATGCCCGGCCCAGGAGCATTCTCTATAACAGGCGTAAAGCCGGGTACTTATTATTTGATGGCAACAGCCGTTCCCTGGGGTTCTCAGGAGACCGATATTCTTCTTCCTTATGCGACCCTTCGAACTCACATCCACAAGCCTCTCATCGTGACTCCATACGGAAGAGTTGTGAAGCAAGAGGTTATCCTCAATAAACCTCGTCAGGATGACCCGCCAATCTTGACCTCCTTGCCGTTGCTTATGAACAGGTTCCTTAAGCGGATGGGCAAACACAATAATCGGTAACAAACGGAGCCTTTCTTCAAATACGTATTATCGCTCATTTATACAACGAAAAAACAGATGGATCTTTATTGAAGCCGTTAGTAAAAAAGAAAGGAGTTGTTTTAAACAACTCCTGATACCTTTTATCTTATCTACTGAAGCTCTTCCAAAAGACCGTCGAGGCGCTCAAATTGTGAGGCAAATCCTTGGACTATACCCATTTCGATTACTCGCTGAAGATCCTCGACTGATGCGAATTGCGAACGCGTTATAAGTTATTTTAAAACAATGGTAGCATATATTAAGGGTTTATTCGGTATTTCCGTGTGCAAAAGTTGAGTTATATAATTACTTCCACCAAGTGATATTATCCAAAGATATCTTCTTGCTATTAGGATTTTAGATTCATCTATGGCTGAAGCAGCTACGAAGTACTTCTTGCAGTTATTTAGACCTATATCCAATGCTAATTTAGAGTAATTTTTAAATTGGATTCGGTACTTAAGTCGGTTCAGTGACAAGGGTAATTTTGGTAACATCAACTTATGGAATTAAATGGTTTAATGCCATCGGAATGAAGTAAGGAGGTTGCCATGGATTTAGATCTTTTGGAACAGCTTGAGAGAAAAGCGAAACGTCAAAAGTATCTTTGGATGATAGAGATCCTGCAAGGTTACAAGTCCAATATTAGAGAAGCTGCTGCTCATTTCGAAGACGGAGTCGCAGTTTATCGAAGTGCCCATGGCTGTTATGCGGCCAATTGGCAGGGCCAGTCGCGTGAAGCCTATGAGTTGATCGCTGGTGAATTGAACCAGACAGCCAATCAGGTTGATGCTTTAGGGGACGAACTTGTAAGTGAAGTTGCCTCGGAAATTAAAAAGTTGCACAGGAAAGTGGAGGCCCTGTCATGACCCGGATCCAGATCAAAGTGGATGACCTGGAGGAGTTCGCGGATCAGATTGGCAAAGCGGAGAGGGATTGCAGTCAAGCTCTTAACGCCGTAACCTGGCACTTCAACTCACTGCTGGCTGACTTTCCAGGCGTTTTGCCTGGCGGGATCCAGGATCTTGAAGCGGAGTTCAAGGAAGCGATCAGGCGATACAAGGATAAACTGGACGAAGCGCAACATTTGATCAAAATGACGGCAGGCGGGATGAGAGAGGCCGATCAAAAGCTGGCCGGAGAGATCGGCGAATTTCTTCTTGAAGTGGTCGGATGGTACGATGTCCAGCGGATTTTCGCCGAATATGACCCGATCACAGGCGAAAAGCTTTCAGCTGGAGAACGGGCACTTGCCACCGGCATGGTTTTAGCTACCCTTTTCCCGCCGGCAAAGGTGGTCGGGGTCGTTGGGAAAACAGCCTTTAAAGGAGGAAAAGCTGTTATTGGCGCAGCCTCCATCAGTGGACTGACATCCCTCGCGAAAAACTCGGAAGTCTTTATCAGAATGCGCAATGTGTTTAATCCGAAGAAGGTTTCCGATGCTTTTAAGGTTGTCTACAACCACGTTGTCAAAGGACCGTTAACGGCAACAAAATTATGGTTTGACAAAGCATTTAAAAAGATAGGCGACATGCCTGTACCAGCATTCTTACAACCGCAGCTTGCCGGATATGGCAGAGTACAGAGTTCAATGAGAGAAGTATTTGCTGATGCTAAGGAATCGGTTATGCGGATAGTGAGTGGTGGGAAGAGTGACGCGGTTGGAGTTGTAAGTAATACGGGTAAAAAACCTGAGAAATTGAAGTTTACAAAAGAGCAATTAGCTACAAAACCACCCTTTTCTCGTGACCCGGAAAAATGGTTAGCAAAAGGTGGTATAATCGAAATCGATAGTGAGGGAATTTGGACTTATATTGATTGGGAGATTCCTCCAAACCGAGTTTCATATCCGGGTGGCTTTCCTGATTTTAAATCCGCGGGAATGGTAATACAAGAAGTTAAGATCGGTAAGTTTGAAAAATATGATACAGATTTTGCATTAGCAGATGAACTTGCACCGAATGGGCCTAAATCGGATAAAAACACATGGCATCATCATGAAGATTTAACCACTATGCAAGAAATAAATAAAGAGTTGCATAGGAGGTTTCGACATAAGGGTGGTATGTCACTTGCTAGGAAGTCAGAAGATTAATTAGGAGTGGGATAAATGAATATAAATCCTTTTGGTGCAGCAACTGAAGTCGATATTCGGAATTTGGAAGAGTATTTAGGGTTTTCGCTTCCAGAAGATTATAAAACCTTCTTGCGAAAATATAATGGAGGAACTTCAAAAGTTAGATATAGTAAATTCTTTGTGAAGGAATTAAATCAGGAGATTCCTTTAGATGTCTTATATGGAATAGATGTAGATCAAACATTTGATTTGCAAAGATGCCATGAAGAGTTTGAGGAAGATATGTTGGATCAGAGTTTGATAATTGGTGACGATCCTGGTTCTGGATTGATTGTTCTAATAACTGACCCAGAGCATTGTGGTGTATATTATTGGGACCATTCATTTTATTTTTCACAATCGAATGAAGATGAAAATACTTATAAAATTGCAGATAGTTTTGACCTTTTTATTAACGGATTAAAGAATCCTGTTTAAGTATGATTTGTGTTGCCTTACTAAAGGTGATAGATGCTATCCGCAAGGTAAATACATTATATCTATTGCATTCTGAGTAACTACAGATACTTGCAAGAATTAACAGACTTTGGTCTCACATGGTGATCCTCTGTCCGTAATCAGTACCACGAAAAACGTGTTCAATAATTATAATCAACAACTTATAGACCAGAAGTAAAAGTATAGACCTGAGCAATGTTTTTATGAATAAATGGGGAAGTCAATGTTATTTACTATAGACTGCGGAGAAATTTTACTGCGGGAGTTCACGATCGATGATCAGGGTGATATATATGCCATTACGACACAGTGAAATCGTCGACTTCTTGCTTGATTGGAAACAAAACATATTGAATCTATCCAACTATATAGAGGGTAATCAAGATGGAAACTAAGAAAATGGAGCAACTCTATCAGCAAATTGCGAACACATTAGTGAATATGATCCCTGAAGAATGGAATAAAATCTACTTATACGCTGAGTTAAGAGAAGGCTATAAAAAAGTTTTCTTCTATTATTATCCTGAATCAGGTGTTGAGCCAGTATATAGCCTTGATATTACTGAGAAATTTGTTGTTAATGAAAATGAGTTTGATGAATTAGAAAATGACCTGTATGGATTTTTTTCTGAATTGCAGGAAGAATTTAAAATACAAGAACAGGAACAGTGGACGAATTTAACTTTTATTCTAGATAACACAGGTCAGATGAAAATAAATTATGGCTATGAGGATCTTTCCCAAATTAGTCCTGTTGAAAAACAAGAAAGATGGGAAGCCGAGTATATAAAGTGAAATAAGAAAGTTCTTATTCAACACGAAATCTTATAGGGCACAGTTCCAAAGCGCTCTTTCATTCTCCTAAGAAATTAGAAGTTATCCAGAACTTTAAAACGGAGATATGTAATGGAAAATGAACCAAAGGATCAACTTAGAAATCAAGTCGAAAGGGTTATAGATCTTGTTATTGCAAAAAAGAAACAAAGGGAACACCCATTTTTAGACACGCTTTTAAAGAGATTACAAGATTTATTGGAAACAATAGATGCAAATAACTATGGGGATTTAAGTAAAGATCCTAAGATAAAAGGGGCTTTGCGGGCATACTTTGACACTAATTTAATTGAAAGCTATGAAGAGCCCCTTGTTGTAGAGCTTGATAAACTGGAGATGATGTTAAAGTAAAATAAAGAGGGACGATAAGGGAATGGAACAATTGTATCAAAATGCGGTTGAAATACTGAATAACATGATTCCGGTACCTTGGGAAAAAATATACCTTTATGCAGAAGTCAGTGAAGATTCAAGACAAATATATTTCTATTTTTATCCAGAAGGGGAAACCGTGCCTGTCTATAGTCTTGATATCGTAAAGAAATTTAATCTTCAAGAGGATGACTTTGAGCAGTTAGAAGATGAACTATATGACTGTTTTACTGAAATTTGGGAAGAGTTTGGTAACCAAAAACAAGAAAAATGGACATATCTAACCTTCACACTTGATCATACCGGAGACTTTGATATCGAATACAATTATAATGATTTATCTGAAGTAGATTCATATGAGCAACAGATCATTTGGGAGTACAGGAATTTGGGACTTATAACTGAGGGAGAAAGACCAAAAGCAATCATTGAAAAATATATTGCAGAAAAACAATGACGATGAGATTCAACAAACCCATGAATTGATAAAAAAGTTAAGAGACCTTGAAACTCTTTTCAAGGTCTCTTAACTTTTTTCATTGTCTAAAGTGGCGACATATGAGCAGGCCAGGAATCAAGCTCTTGAGATCATAGGAGATTTAGGTCCTGATTCAAAACCACTTATAGGAAGGTTACCATCCAGTGCTGGACACGGAAAAGTTTCTACATTTGAGCCCTGAAGTCTCTATGAGATTAATGTTTTTGGTTTTGTTGGAAAGTTGAAAGATAAGATAAGTATTTAAATCGTAAATTGCAATATTAAATGCAACACTTAGTGAAACCGCACCCCATTAAGGGATAGGTGGCAATGTTTGGACAGTGTGGCTTAAGCCACACTGTCCAGATTGCGTGAACGCCTCATCCGGTGTCTGATAGTCTAAAATTTTCCTTGGCAGCTGATTGAGCC
>NZ_PGUZ01000108.1 GCF_002860165.1 Bacillus sp. V3-13
AGGCTTATTTTGTTATGCGCACTTTTTACTTATGACATATTTCTGGGTTCTTTCAAACTAACTATCACCATTGGATCTTCTGTAATCATTTCTTCTTGAATTGATTTACCACCAACTAAAACAATCATCTTTTCGTATTGTTTCTCCGTGACAGCCATTATGCGAATAGAGCCTTGAGAAGGCAGGTTTCTTTTTAATCCATCAATATATTGAAATAAACTTATCCGATTAGGAAATATTTTTGCGTATACAGAGAATTGCAGCATGGTAAAGCCCCTGCTAATCAAATACTTTCGAAACTTGGTGTATACTCGACGTTCTTGCTTTGTGTTCATTGGGAGGTCAAAAAATAATAATAATCTCATAACCCTATACGGCGACGCCATCTGATGGGTATACCAGCAAATTTAGATCGTTATTGTTCATTGCATTTAAAAAAGATTGAACAAATAGATCTATTGCATTTAATACTGTGTGTCTTTGACCCCCAACGTCAATTTTGGCACTTAAACGTCGAATTAAATTCTGTTTCATGTCTCTACTTAAATACTCTGATTCGCTAACTGTCATGGATACCCATAAATCGATAATTGGCCGAAAAACTTCCATACAATCGTCTGCCAAATTGAAAGCATTAAATTGATTGCGATGCCCGATTCCGAAAGCTGGATGCAGACCATAGGCTACAAGGGTCCTGGCAAGACACGCACGAAGTATACTGTATCCATAATTTAGTGCTGCATTGTATGCATCCACAGCTTCTCTTTGTCGGCGAAATCGTTCTCCTAATAATGTAGCGAAATACAGCTTCGCAGCATGTCCTTCACGGTTACTCTCGTCCCCAAAATCTACATTATTTGAAAGTGTTCTCATTTTGTTAATAATTTCGTTGTCTCGATGTAAATATTGCAGTATTGATATCTGATTGTCTATTTTTATTTTAATGATTTTCCGCCACATTTCGCCTTTGAGCTCATTAGTCCAACTCAATTGCCTCATCAATATTCCATGTACCTTATAATGACTATATAAGCCTAGTGCAAATACATTGGGATGATGAATTTCATCACAAAATATTAATAAAATATGGTACTCGGTAAGTTTATTTAACAATCGACCAGTGACAATTGTTTTCGTGTTATCCACCATAATGGTATGTATGTCTGATAATGGTATGAGGATTTCTTGCTCTTGTTTAATCACTTTTAAGTTATCTAAATAGAGCCTTAATTCCTCTCCCTCTTCGATATAAACAATCCTCCAGCTCATGCTCTGTTTCTCCTTCATTAAAAGAATTTATTAATAAAACTATTTATTTCCAAATATTAAGAAAATATTCATGACTAGGGTCGTTCAATATGCAGGTTTGTTAACAAGGATGAAGGAAAAGTTACGTGAACTTTAGTATTAATATCTATTGGTATCTACCACAAAATTCAGTCAAACATTCATAACAATAAAAAAGCTTGTAGAGAAACTCTACAAGCTGAGTTCGGGATAAACCCTTGTTTTGATAGGTCTTCCCAATTTTCGGTATAGAACGATAGAGGCCTCTATCGCTTCTTTTACTTTACCACCTCTTACTATAATTGTAAATAGCTTTTGAAATCTTCTTTGCTAATTTTATACTTATTTCCCAGCACGTCCGTATTATATTTAATTACATTCTTAAAAGTAGACGGTGCTAATAACCCCTGTGCTCGTTCCTTCTGTTGCTTTTTCCTATAAACATATTCTACTTCAATTTTATTCTGCCGGGGGTTATTATCGCCTCTAAAAATTCGTTCATGATACTCTCCATCCTTTTCATATGAAAATAAATCATTTTTATATAAGCTAAATTGAAATTCATAACTATCATCGATGTTTTTATGAGGTTGTCTTTTTTCTTCATTATATTTATTTATATCCAAAATATAATAATTTCCCTGCTGTTTGAACCAATGATATGGTACACCTAAATATTTATATTTTCCTTCTTTATTTTTATAAAGATCAATTCGTACACTTTTAACACTGAGTACAACTACTTCATTTTTTGCGTTCGGATAATGCTCCGTTATGTTCATATGAACACCTAATTTACTATCATAATAACGCAACGTCTTAACAGGGACTTTTCCATCCTTCATAATATACCCATGTTCTTCATAATAGGCTTTAAAAGGGTTATCAGCTGAAGAATATTCTTTTACAATCTTTTGTATTAATGAAAAAATATCTGGATTATATTTTGCCATAAGGAAATCATCTGGTTTCTTCTCTAATCGTTTCAATAGAGGTGCAACAGTGTTTTTATTCAATTGGTAAATATTACTTACTTTTCCCAAGCAATAAATTTCATTGTCTTTCTTTCGAGTCCCATACAATGTTTGGTTTGACATGGAGCGGTTTGCTTTACGATCCACTTTGTGAGAGTACTTAATTTTAGATTCATAATTCATTAAACTTCTTATAAAATTGATATATTTACCTTCAAAAAATTGATCTTCTTCCAAAATTTCACAGGTCTCCTTGTCTACTATGACTCCTAATTCATTCATGCGGAATTCTTTAAAGAACTCAAAAATAGGCATTCGTCCAATAGCGGCCACAATTAATGCATCGATTGCATGGTGAGCATGGCTTTCGTCACGATCTTTATTTAATCGCGCTCTACGACGCAGTGCTGCTGTGAAAGATCCTCTTATTGAAATTACATTCGTATTAATATTATGCTCTTTAAAAAATGTGCGCAACGTCATAGAAAAACTGCGCATAGCGTACTGGGTATCCACCAGATTCCGATTAATAAACTCTTTTTGAAGTTCCTCATTATTCTGGATATCACGCAGCTCCAATAAATACTCTTTCTTTTTGTTCGTTATTTTACGACTTTTATATAGATTCAAAACTTCCACTTTAAATTGTTCAAAGGTTCGTGAGGATTTACCTGATAAAAAGTATTGAAAAGGTGTTTTTTGTCCTTTATTTTGATTCTCGCTATAGTAACACAGTACTTTATTTGACTGACTGTCATCAAATGAAAGTGAAATTGGCAATATATGATCCACTTCAAATAAAGAATGGTCGGTAACGATGTCATGAACAGAAATGCTTTTTCCGGAGTATATACACTTTCCATCTTGTGAATGCCACAGTTTTAGTGCTAAACGCTGTTTACTTTTTAAATGTAAATCAGCTAATGATGCTACTCCCAATAATTTTGACATTTCTTTTTCAAAATTACCTTCCTTTTTTTGAAAGTCAGTATATTGTTTCCTTTTCTCCTCACTATTCTTTTCACGAGCAGTTTCAACAACTACTGCGCTTAGTTCTCCATACTTGTTTCGAACCTCGTTTACAATCTTTATTGCTTCTCTATGTGCCCGTTTTGCAACGGTACTTAATATTGCATCATCATCAAAAGTGATTTGTTTTTGTTCTTTCACTGAAGATAAACGTAGTTGTTCGAGACCGAGCTCGGAAAACAATTGCATTTGATTTTTGTTTGAATGCCATAATTCTTCTATTATTGAGGTGATCGCTTTCTTTGACAATGCGTGATATCCTGAAAAAATGGTATTTTCTTTAAATGCATCGACCATTTTGGACACTGTTTCCTCATCATAATTGATAAAAATTTTTTGCAATTGTTCTTCTCGACGTTGATACGACTTTTCAGCAGTGAGAATTTCGACTATTTCATCTAGTAAATCATAATTATCCAAGATTTCTTCAGGCAATTTGTGATCAATAACTACTTTCAGAAGAGCTTTATATCCTTTGAATTCTGTAAAAAGTGGTTTACCAGTTTTCAAATCCTGCCTGTAGCCTGTTACATCAGCATCATCTGATAAACCTTTGTATTTTAATATTTGTGGTAAGGTGATATTTTTCCCCTTTTTCACAAAATTTTCTACTAAATATACTTTATCCTCATAAGTTAAATACTCACCATTTATAAGCAATTTGTTTAAATCTCCGCTTAATAAATTAAATAAATCAGCAGTAAAAGACATTTTCGCTATCCGATATTGATCCGAAAAATAGGTACATTTACCACGCATTTTATTAATCATGCTGATTTCTTGCAGTTTTCCTTCACTATCAATAAAAAAGGAACCATATGGTGTCGGGGATTTTCTTGATCCCGGTCCTTCAAAATATTGTCTTCTTTGTTCAATTAATTCTATGTAGTTCTTAATGAATTCTTCTGTTATTTCCGGATAGACTTGTTTTTGTTTATTTAAGATCGCACGTGCTTCTTTTACATAGTCAGAAGTACGAAAACGATTTTCGTGATTTCGCATTTTTTCATTTTTGTTCGCTAATCTATCTAACTGAATTTCACATATATATTTATTTTCCAGTAATTTTTTGTTGCGGGATAATTGCTCTTTAGTTGATAATTCATTTCCATTTAACTTTTCTTCCTCAAGTGAATCAAGAGTTGTACCTCGCCTCTTGACTAAGTGATAAAGAGCACAAACTAATTGTTCTTTAGAAACAGTACCAAAAATCGCATTATAGCGAGAAAGATATGGATCTTCTTGTCCTATTGCTGATACTGGAAAATTAATAGAATCCATTAGTTGACGAGCGCGCTCCAAACGATGAATCCGCCTTCTTTTTAGTCTTCTTGAACCACGGAATTTGCGGCGATCTTCATTTGCATTACGGGTTGCTTCTTCAAATAAACGTACACCAGCATCAACAATATTGCCTGTATTTTCATCAAGAATCCCCCAGCCAACCGACGAGATTCCTATATCCAGACCCAATACCAACTTCATCGAACACCAATCCCTTCATTTTTTTAAGTTCCATCCTTGCAATTTTTCAGCTCAGTTCTAACTCACAAACCTTTATATATTTTCTATATACAAATAGTACCATATTTTGTTATCCATTTAAGCAGCAAATTAAAAATTTGAGAACATCTTTTGAGCAGATTCCAGGGGTCTGTTGCGAAAATCCTTAATATAAAAGTAATTTTAGAAGGTATTAATGGTATCGTAGAAATGAAGGAGAAGATTCGCGGCACGAAGAAATTTCATAAAAGAGCAATCGAAATCATTGGCGAAAGGGAAGCAGATTTCTCGAATATCATTTTTGGGGTTACGCACACCGACAACGAAGATGACGCAGAAATGATGAGACAAGAAATCATTCAAAAATTTAAGCCGAAAGACGTAATTGTTCATTATATGGGGGCAACGATGGGCACTTACGCCGGGAAAAACGGAATGATTATTTCTTTTTAAGACATTGTGAAAAAAGCAGGAAACCTATTGGTATCCTGCTTTTTTCATAAGGATCAAAAAACGTATTGAGCTTCTCCGATTCTTATCGTTTTGCCTTTCAAATCAGGTGCATCCGTTTTAAAAACCAATTGTGTCAACTGATTGGCATCCCCCTGTTTGAAAATAAATGACTTGCCGCTAATTCCAAGCGTCACAGAGGAATCAGTGGATTCGAGAGCAGTTAACCCAAATAGTTTTTGCCAATGTGCCGCAACAGCTGCCGGGTCCTGCACGTGGAAAACCGCTTCGTCGAGTGAAACGTCACCGGCCGGATGAGGTTGGATAATCCCTGATGCTGTGAGGTTTTCCAAACGATCTTCGTCGCTGCCTTTCCACTGGATCACAAAAGGATAGACAAGTCCTTGAAAGTCCCGCTCAATCGTCATCATCCGCCATTCAATCAATTGTCCCAGCGTGTTCAAACGTTTTCCGTCAATGATGGGGGACAGTTTCAATCCCTGCGCTTTCAAAGTAGCCGCTGTATCCTCAATATCGTCGCTACGGATGGCAACACGGCTGAAGGCTTCATTTGCCGGCAACATCTTGATAGCATCCTTGACGACCACATTTGATGGATCGGCTTTTACCACTAATTCGCGGTCTTCAATTCCCAAAAACTCAATATACGTCAAGCCAAAATAGCTCAGTGCATTATATGTGCCCCACTGTTTATGTGAACCGCCTTTGAAGGCAATCAGTCCATGTTCTTTGAACGTTTGAATCGCACTTTCCAGGTCATTCACATAATGAACGGTATGATCCCAATGTAACGTCGTCATTGCTGATGTCCTCCCAGTTCAGTTGTCCGCTTCACGGCTTTAAGGACGCTTCGCTGCAGTCCCGCTGCAAAATCACTGTTATTCAATTCATAGAGAGCATTAATCCCGACGCCGCCTGCTGAATTATTAATATCCAGCAACTGCCTTGGGTGGAGGCCGCTATGCTTTAACATCGCGACAGCGCCTGCGACATTTTCCAGGGCGACTTCCCAGGCTTGTTCGCGCGGCAAACCTGCGAGCACGCCGGCATCAGCCAATGATTCTATGAAATAATAAACGTAATTCGGCCCGGCCACGCCAAAACCTGTGAAAATATCAATCAGCGATTCATCGAGATATTGTACTTTGCCAAAGCCGTTTAAGAAGGTGTCGACTTGTTCTTTGGATGCATAAGCATTCAGTGCTGCTCCGCTGTATCCCAGACCAGTATCCGTCAGAGTGTTTGGGATACAACGGATGATTGGGCGGTCAGCCCCGAAGTAACTGGCGAGTTTCTCAATTGTCACACCTGCAACGATTGATAATATGGCCGCATCCGGTGCCGCAAATTGGCGGACCGTCCTGCCCAGTCCAGCCAGATCATCCTGCGGACGAACAGCAATAACGATCAGGTCCGCATTGGCCACTGCAGGTTCCAGTGAAGCCTGGTGTTGAATACCATATGACCCGCTGAGCAGGCGGACCCGGCTTTCATTAATATCGGTAACGCTAATTTCGTCAGCCGCAACTGTCTGATTGTTCACAACTGCGCGGATCATCGCTTCAGCCATTTGTCCTCCGCCGATAAAATGTATGCGTTTCGTTCCCATTTCACCCAAGTCCTTCCTAATTATTTTTCCATGCTTCCGGCAAAATGAAACCGTCATATTTGCTTTCGGAATTGATATACTCTTCAAATTCACTCGACTCATACGCTGCTTTCAAGTCTTTTGCCCATTGTGCGTCTTTGTTTTTCTTATCGATGGTCACGATGACACGGTGCTCTTCCGGTGTATTTTCAATCTTCAGTGCATCGGTGATTTTCTTGCCGGCATTCGCGATATAATTGCCATTCACAACACCATAATCTACATCCTCCAGCGACACCAGGATCTGAGCAGGATCCAATACTTCAAACTTAATTTCATACTGATCTGGTTCTACGCTGTTCAAGTTGAAATCAGTCGTGCCGGCATCAGGTTTCACTTTTACCCAACCGAGTTCTTCCAAAATTCGTACAGCACGTTCCTGATTAACCGGGTCATTGGGCAGTGCCACAGTTGTACCATCTTGAACTTCATCAAGTGATTTGTGCTTTTTCGAATGAAGGCCTTGCGGTGCACTTGGCGCAAATGCAATTCCCATCATATCCATGTTTTGCTCTGCATTAATTCCCTCCATTTGAGACTCCCACGCCTAAAGGCGCAAGTCCTGCACCTTTCGGTGTAACGGATGGGATTCTTGAATGACTAAACGTTCGCAGTCCATTTCTGTTTTGAACAGCCTTCAAGATAAGGGCATCTCATTGCCCCTCCTAAGACAGTGCGTATAGCATCTTAGGCTGATTGACTGTTACCGCCAACCACAGGTGCATAACGAATATTCATTGCACCAACTCTGTCCCTGTGCGTCTCAAATCCACATTTACACTTGTACTTACGGCCACTTGTTTTGTTCTTTTCAGAACATTTTGGACAAGTTTGCGAAGTGTAGGCGGGATTCACATATTCAACTTTGATACCCATTAATTTTGCTTTGTACTCGATAAATTGAGACAGGCGATAGAAGGACCAACTGTGCAAATTCTTTTCGTTTTTACGGCTTGTTCTTGCCGTCTGTCTTATGTTCGCAAGTTGTTCCAGGCGAATGACAGAAATGTGGTGATCTCTTGCAAAATTCACGATCGCACGACTTACTTTATGGTCCTGGTCTTTCATATAGCGCTGTTCTTTGTCATCAAGATGGACAATCGCATTCAACTTCTTGAGTTTGCCGAGTTTCCTGCGCTTAGATTTAAAGGCTCGCTTCACATACTTGTTCTGTCTGCCATTGCCAAAGAAGCGGGTCTTTCCATCATCTGTGACCACCACAGCAGGAACTTTCAAGCCTAAATCAACACCCATTATTTTTGTTCCTGTGTTCTCATGTGTTTGGATCGTGACAGATATTTGTGCGATCCACTTGTTCGATTTTTTCGTGATGCGGAGCGTTCCTAATTTGTGCGTTAACAAGTCAAGATTGCGATTGTGTTTATCCGTCAACAAAGCACGAATAGGGACTTTCTTTACTTTCCCATTTATCATCAAAGGCAAATGAATATGAGTGGAATCAAACGAGTAGTTTTGATTATTCCATACACAAACAGGTTTTTGGAGAACAGGAACGATGGTGTATTTACTCTTCTTGATTTTTGTAGAAAACACACTTTTTGCATCTTTGATGGCTTGGTTTTTCACTGTACTCGGAAGATTTCCAGGAACATCTTTTGTTGTTTTCCTGGTACTTTTCTTTTCGGTGACCATTTCAGAGATCAGGCTGTTCACCACCGCAATATATTCCTTGCTCATCACATTCAAAATGGAAGCCTGTTCTTTTGTTGGAAGCAGTTTAATTTTAACGGTGATCGTTTGTGACACGAGTTTCACCCCCTTTTTTTGTTGTTCGACATATTGTTTTATAGTCTCAGTTGATACGTTTCCTGCGGGAGAAACGAAACAGGAGCATGTCCATAAACTCAGCAAGTGCCGAAGATGCGCAAATTCTTCACGCCGTTTTTTAGATGTGGTTCCTTTCACCTTTGCCATAATATATCCGCGGGATTTAAAATGGGTAGTGCACCTGAGAAACATATGTGTAGGTCTTTATCGCATTCAGGGAGCGATAATAACTATCTTCCTCACACACTTCTTTTACCAGTGCTTTGAAGCGTTCTTCCACCTCCTATATTCAGAAAAATTTTTCTTCTGTATCGAGAGCAGAACACGAAATGATCGTGAATGAAAGAAACAGTTGTGTTTGTTCGTCTGTATTGGTTCATAGAAATATCGTATCAATCTTATTTACAAACTACCATAAATGAGTAGCAAAAAAAGATGACAAATTTCGGACACTTAAAGCAGCACCAACCTTACGGTTTTGAGTGGTACGCCGTATCCGACCTCACTTTCATCCCATCCCTCAAGGGGGTGCTATCGCACCGTAGTGGGCTTTCACGTTCGGAAAATCTGTAAAGAAATCTTCTCTTATCTTCCAAGTCTTGCGCTTGTTGGAATTAGCACAGCACTCTCAAAAAGAGTCCGCTGCTGAGATTTCACCGCGCCAAATTCCTTCACCTCTCTAGATAAGAAAACCGAGTAATTTAATAAGATTTAATAAGATAGTAGCACTCGATAATAAATCATCAATCTAATCTGGCCTCTAAATAACTTCATAATTTCATTAGTTCAAAATTTTTCTACAAATAAGATGACAGAACTAAACCAATTTCAGATTCAACTCTCATATTCATTAAAGATTGCTTCGCCAATGCCATAGTCCTGCTAAAGGTTTTTTAAATAAAACAAAAAAACCCTTTCAACAAATAGAAGGGTCAGTCTTAACATTAATCTGACTTAATATTGCTCATTAATCGTTTTAAGACTTTTTGATAGTCATCGCGATCAATATCAGGGGCAAATTCTTCAGGCAATTCTCCAAAGTCTGGAACCAGGGTTCCTTCCAGTATACCATCGATGACTCTTGGCAGTTCTCCGGTTCCAGGATTTCTTCCTTTAAACATTTGGATCAATGACATTCCACGCAGTGCTATTCATATTCTCCACTCCTATGTACTCTCTCGTATTGTCAAAAATTAAATATATAAATCAAGCAAATACATTGATATCAGAGGGTTTA
>NZ_PGUZ01000109.1 GCF_002860165.1 Bacillus sp. V3-13
GTTATAATTTGTTCTGGCCATGGCAATCAATTCTGCCAGGGTTGGTACAGGTGGTGGCGGTGGCGGTGGTGGTGCTACTGGGCCTCCGCCTCCAGATCCTCCTGAAGATCCACCTGATCCTCCGCTTTCGCCTTTTCCTCCTCCAGATCCGCCTGATCCTCCGGAACCTGGTTTTGGTGCTGGTGGCGGTGGCGGTGTTGGATCTTTGCCTCCGCCTCCTGGTGCGGGCGCTTTACAATACTCCCCATCCGGGCCAGTCGGGATACAGATTGCGTGTCCGCTTGGGTCCATATAGGTCGCCGGGTTGTTATGGGCATTGCTGAACCGGTTTAAGCTGGCCGGAAGGTTCGTCCATCCCGGGAACGTGTCCATCGTCGTGAAGCGTCCTTCGTTCGGGCTGTACCATCTTGAGCCGAAATCGATCAGTCCGGCTTTGGCGTCATACGATTTTCCGGTGAACCCGACGGCGTTGTATGGGGCCGCCATCTCGGTAAACAGGTTGCCGAACGCATCATAGCGGTACTTCATCATTTGTTCGCCGATCCGGTCGGTGACGTCCATGATGTTGCCGATCGCGTCTTCATGGTAATACAACAGTCCGCCTCGGGTCCGGATATTGCCTTCATAGCCTTCCTGCTTGCGGCCGTGGTTGCCGAACATCTTCCGGGCAATCACGTGGTCCGATCCCATATAATAC
This sequence comes from Bacillus sp. V3-13, assembly GCF_002860165.1. Taxonomy (GTDB): domain Bacteria; phylum Bacillota; class Bacilli; order Bacillales; family Cytobacillaceae; genus Bacillus_BJ. The sequence continues at coordinate 698 of NZ_PGUZ01000109.1, forward strand.
TGGGCGAGCGGCTGGCCGTTTTCCCCGTATTCCTTGAACACGTTCAGTCCGTCATACAGGTACTGGGTTGTTTCTTCGTAGAGCGCTTTGCCCATCCGCTTTTTCAGGCCGTTTTTCTCCCTGGTGCCGCGACGCTTTTCTTCTCAGGGCGTCGTACTCATACTCAACGAGCGAGCCGTCCGGGTAGTACACGCCTTTCAAGCGGTTGTCGGTCGTGTAATTGTACTTGATCATGCCTTCCCTTGTTTCCTTTTCAACGAGGTTGCCGTTGGCATCATAGAAATACTTCTTGTCTCCGGCTGCCGTCTTCATTTTGTTCAATCCGGTTACCGCCGGCGGAATCATGATACATAAAAATCTGCTCTTATAGCATTACCCGTACCCTGTGTTGTATCTTAAACTATTATAAAAATGGCAAACTGGTTATTTCATAGCTAAGGTTCACTCACCATTACTGTTTTGTAATTTTGGGTCTTTCTTATGGATGCTGTAAAGGGGCTGTTCAATACTTTTAATATCCACATCCAAATTTCTTTATCCCCGTTGAACCAGCACCTTACAATATCTGACCGCCATAATCGGCTTGTGTTCAGCACTACCACATAATCTATTTGGATAGACGAAAGGTGAGCCAACATCTCCTGTAAGCCCACCCTGTTAATATCCAATGCTTCCTCATTTAATTTAGCACCACTGATTCCTTCATCTCTAAAAATTTGTATCAAGTTCCATCCATTTTCTTCACAGTATGCTTTGATTTCATCTTCTTGATATTTCAAGCTGTATCCATCTTTTGCTTGCCCATGAGTTGAGACACGTATATACCCGACAACGTTCAACTTCTCTCCCTCCCGTTACATAAATTTTAATTTTTGTAAGCTTTTTAAACGAATAGCGAGTATTATACGACCGTCTTTAGTTAAAATACAACCCGAAAATTTAGAAGCCACAGCAGTAAAAGTGTGCCCTTTCACGATACCCATTGTTATCGCCAAGAGCATTGTCATTCTCGTTAGTTTGTTGCCTATGCCATGTCATAACTATCCCTACCATGTAAAATGTCATCTCGCCTAATTCTCTTTCTTATCTCCAAATCCAAGTATTAATACCAAACTCCATGATGGTACTACCTTCATGAGTTCTGAATTTCATAAAAACATCGTTCATGTTACCCTACACATAATTCCTTTATTTTTATTCACTTCCAAATAAACCTTCGTATTACCTTCTTTAACAGTACGAGCTTTGTCATGCTCGTGTGCAACTGTAAATCAAGTAGTAAATGTTATTGTTTTATACAAATATCAATGTAACCAATCTCGTATGTCAGTTAACCGTCATGAGTTTTTGATTCAAATACTAAGTAATTGTTTAACCATAAAACTTATTAGAAATATAAAAACCTTGAAAGGCTAAAAGCCAATCAAGGTTCAATTGTTATATTATACTTCTTGCATAACTAAATCTAATAAAAAATCACCAAAATCATTAGCAATTATTTCATAACTTTGACTTTCCAAATCAATACCAGGCACAAAAGATACTACCTTTGGTTCTCCTTTTTCATCAAGTTGATTAAAATCTAAACAAAAAAGTTCATCGCTCCCAGTATCATAGATAACAAGAAGGTTATTAGGTAGATTAATTTCTTTTCTTTCCGTTAAAGTGTACCAAATTGCATCAGGAACAGAAGAGTTTTCAAAATTATCATTAATAATCCCGTAAATCTCTTGAGCCCCGAAATTTCCTGCTCCAAAAGTTTGTAAATAATCTAAATATAGCCCAGTAAATTTTACACCTAGCTTTTCTTCAGCCAATTTTATTAATTCATTTGTCCGCCTTCCAATAAAGTCAGCCATATCTTCATTGGCCTGAATAATTTGCTTTGCTTTCTGATAAGTTTCAACGCTCATTTTTACCCTCCATTTTCATATTAAAAATCATTAGCTCTATTCTTCCAATAATCAGTTCTCCACTTATTAAATTCTGTTCTATTTATACCAGAAGGTATAGTATTAGGGTTGATATGGATTACCGAACTGTTTTCTTTATGGAACGTCTGTGTAACTTCTGCTATTGAGCTTGTATTTCTCTGGGTTGTGTGATGAAGATTGATTGACTTCCCATCTGGACCAAGTGGAGCCAATCCCTTTTTCATTCTTTCAAGATTAGTTCTTCCCCTTGCGTCTACCATGCTTGGGTCTATAATATCATCTCTTTGATAAACTTTCACATTATTAAATTCTGTTGTCTTATTCCAATATTTATAACCATTACCCGTACCCTTACTTGCCTTCGCTAAATCGACAACTTTACCCGGTTTATATAATAACCCAGCAGCGGCTAGAAATACATCCTCTTTAGAGGCACTACGGTAATTCAATAAAGTGTGAATATCTTCCATAAACCAGTAATTGACAGTACTTGCAGTTACATGTCCCCAACTAAGGTCAGGCTGATTAATTCCCCCTAGTACTTTTCTTTTACTATCAAAATGCATGTTATATCCATCATATACTGAGTACTTAGTAGGTTTGTACATATTGGAAGGAATATTTCCTGCTCTGTTATTAAATTCAGCTATGGCCATGGCAAGCAGTTCTTCCTTGGTTGGTCCGGGATCTACTGGTTCCTCAACTGGATCTTCAGACCCACCCGATGATCCTCCTCCACCGGATCCTCCGCTTCCGCCTATTCCTCCTCCAGATCCACCGGATCCTCCAGCACCTGGTTTTGGTGCTGGTGGAGGTGGTGTGCTTCCGTCATTCCCTCCGCCCGTTGGTGGTTTCGGTTTCGGGATGCAATACGTATCGTCTGAATCACTCGTCGTCTCACAGTGTCCTGATGGATCCGTAAAGTTGACCGGATTGTTATGGACATAGCTGTACCGGTTC
>NZ_PGUZ01000015.1 GCF_002860165.1 Bacillus sp. V3-13
TCTGTTTTGTGGCAGAACGGAACCCTCAAAGCCGAGTTTTCATAGAACTTTTTACACTACCTAATCTCTACAATTGCCTCACCAATCATTTTAGGATAAATATACCATATAAATTCTAACTTAATGTAGAAAAAAGAGGATTTTTATCTATTGATGTAGAATTTTCCAATTAATTATAATTTCAAACTCTGTAAATAAGGAGGCATTAATCATGATCAATAAAATTATTAGTATAAAAAACACTGGAAAATTCCGTTCATTATCTGCACAAGGTACCAGCAATTTTAATCGAATGAATATTATTTATTCTGAGAACGGTCGTGGAAAAACAACTTTATCACATATCTTACGTTCATTAAACGACCAAAACTCTGAACTCATTATTGGTAGAAAAACTCTTGGAGGTTCTGGAGAGCAATTTATTAATATTTTATGTGATTCAAAAAACTATAAATTTAAAGGAGGTATATGGGACAATAAACCCAATTATGAGTTTGAAATATTTGATTCAACTTACATTACACAAAATATCTATTCAAAAAATATAATTGAGCATGATCAAAAGAAGCATTTATACCTGTTTACAATTGGAAAACAAGGTGTAGAAAAGGCAAATCAGCTTGATGAAATAGAAGCCCAACTTAAAATAGAAAATACAAATAAAAAGGACCTAGAAAACTCGATTAAAATTGGTATTCAAGGTGTCCTATCAGTAAATGACTTTATTAAACTACCAAAAAAAGAGAAACTTGAAGAAGAAATTAAAAAGATTGAGAGATCATTGCAATCACTTGGGCAAGAGTCAGCAATAAAAAATAAGCAAAAACTTACTAAGCTAAACCTTCCCTCTTTCGATCTTAAAAAGTTTGAAACGAGTTTGACTGGGATTACACTTAATTTAATTAATGATCAGGCAGAAGCATTAACAAAACAACATATAAAGGAAATACTTGATAAGAACGGTGAAAAGTGGCTTGAATATGGGGTTAGTAAAATAGAAAATGACCAATGTCCTTTCTGTAAGCAGGTTATTAGTGGAGTCGAAATCGTTACGGCATTTAAAACATATTTTAGTTCTGAATATCAAAAAGCTATTAAATTCATTAATACACTCGATACATCTTTCAAAGAAAAATTTGGATTTGATACACTTTCCCTCCTTCAAACAAATTTAAATTCAAACCTCAAGTTATTATCTTTCTGGCAAAACCATATTATTTTAGATGAAGAACTAACATTAGATGTTGAAAGCATAAACAAAACTTGGGAGGTATTCACTGTTGCTATAACCGAGATAATAGAGAATAAAAAACGCTCTCCTTTGGAGCAGATAATAATCTCAAATGAGATTATTGAAAAGAATAATCAGTATCAAGCAATTTTAACCAACATTTCAAGCTACAATGAACAAATTGAATCCATTAATAAAAAAATTGATGAAAGAAAATTATCTTTACATAAATTGTCATTACAAAACGAAAAAGTTACTTTGGAACGCTTAAAGAATACTCAACTACGTTATTCTAGTGAAAAATCTGATTTGATTAATAAATATAATCTAATATTAGGTAAAATAAAAAAGCTAAACAATTCAAAGAGTCAAGTAAAGGAAGAATTAAATCAATATACTGAAGAAATATTTCAAAAGTACGAAACACGTATTAATTGGCATTTAGAAAGATGTGGAGCTAGCTTTAAAATATCTGATTACAAATCAAGCTTCTTAGGAGGAAAGCCTAGTAGTAATTTCTCATTATCAATCAATAATGTTCCTGTCCAACTTGGAAATGAAAAATCACCATTAACCACTCCGTCATTTAGAAATACATTGAGTGAAGGAGACAAAAGTAGCTTGGCTTTTGCATTCTTCTTGGCAAAATTAGAAACTGACCCTGACATTGAACGAAAAATACTCATTTTTGATGATCCGATTTCAAGTATGGATAACCATAGAAAAGGCTATACAGCAGATCAAGTGGTTAGATACTCTAATCATGCAAGACAAGTTTTAGTATTAACACATGACACTTACTTTGCGAGAGCGCTCTGGAGTAAGTATGCTGATAAAAAAACTCTTTTAACTCAATTATGTATAAAAAGAGATGGTGCCACAGATAGTACAATAGGAAACTGGGACATTGAAACTGAAACTAAATCTGATTATTACCAAAGTTATTTTACTTTAGCTGATTTTCTCGAAGGAAAAACTGAAGTGGACCCTAGATCAGTTGCAAGATGCATTCGCCCGCTACTTGAGGGGAACTTACGGATTCGTTTTCCAGCTGACTTTAAAAGTAATGAGTGGCTAGGAAATTTTATTGATAAAGTTAGGCAGGGAGAGACTGAATCCTTAAAGAGAATGAAAAATCAACTTACGGAGCTCGAGGATATTAATGATTACAGTAAAAAATTCCACCATGACAAAAATCCTTATGCAGATTCAGAACATCTAGATTACACAGAATTACTTGCTTATGTAAAGCGTACTTTAAATGTATTACAAGGGGTACATAATGTAGGTTAATTTAACTTGAGTGGACAAATTTATTTTGTCCACTTTTTTTATTAAGGTTTACCGTTATTTATGATACGGTTCCCCCCGATTAATCCGAAAAGCCCGGTAAATCTGCTCAACCAATATCAACCGCATAAGCTGGTGTGGAAAAGTCATCTTTGAAAACGAAAGCTTTTCATCGGCACGCTTCAATACATCATCACTGAGCCCCAATGAGCCGCCAATTACGAAGGCAATTTTTCTTTTTCCGTATATAGCAAGCCGATCCAGAGTGTCCGCAAGCTCCTCCGACGACTTCTGTTTTCCCTCTATTGCCAGGGCAATAACATATGTATCGGGACTGATTTTGGCAAGGATCCGCTCAGCTTCCTTCTGCTTCACTTGCTCCATCTCAAGAGAGCTTAGCACTTCAGGTGCTTTTTCGTCGGCAACTTCGATGACTTCAACTTTGGCATAGCTGGTCAATCGTTTTAAGTATTCGTCTATTCCTTGTTTCAAATATTTTTCTTTTAGTTTACCGACTGTTACAATCGAGATATTCACAGTTTACTCTTCCTTTACAAACAGTTTACAAACAAGATATCCACAGAAGTTATCCACATGTCCACAAACATTGCCCACATTTAGTATGGGATCACTCGTTCGCTACCATATATACAGCTGGCTTTTCGCAGTATCCACAGGTTGTCAACAGGCCGTTTTCTTCTGTTATTTTCTCAAATTTCGGTGCTGTTTCATATTCATCTACAACCACATCGAGTGCTAATTCTACATGTTCCCCACAGCAATAAATCATTCATTAAACCCCTTCATTACAATATTTGATGTACTTAGATGCCAAAAAGGATGATTCCTTATAACAGTGTGTCTCCGAATTCTGTTTCATATTTTGTACCTCTTTTTATAGTACATAAAACCACTTCACTTATCCACATATCATGTTAACAATATGGAAAAAGCAGAAAGGCTGCTGTGAGCTTTCTGCTTTGTCATTTATCCACAATTCGTTATAAAGATTCGCCTGCAAGCGTCATGGTTGTTTCCTGAAGCTGGCCGTTTCTGTAATATTTGACGGTCAATTGCTCGCCGATTTCCTTCTCATTGTAAAGATGCTTGCGCAGCGCAAGGACATCGGTAATTTTGGTTCCATCCATTTCGACAATCACGTCCATTTCCTGCAGGCCGGCCCGTGCTGCTGGAGAATTTGGCTGAACCCCGACAATCGCTACGCCATAATCGACATCTCTCGGCAGCTTTAATGCTTCCTGTTGGTAATAAGCAGCGATTTCATTAACAGACCGCAAATCTATGCCCATGTATGGGCGCCTTACCTCCCCAAACTTTTCAAGATCATTGATGATCGGTTGCGCAAAAGTGATCGGAATCGTTAACCCGATCCCTTCGACTGCTTGCTGGGCAATTTTCATCGAGTTTATCCCGACAACTTGACCCTGGATATTCACAAGTGCCCCGCCGCTGTTGCCCGGGTTAATGGCCGCGTCCGTTTGGATGACCTCTGCATTCCAGTCAACCACACCGTCCTCATTGATATCAACCGGGATAGTCCTTTCCAGTCCCGAAATAATTCCCTGCGTGACCGACCCTGAAAAAATTGGCCCAAGCGGATTTCCGATCGCAATAACAGGCTCGCCAATCTTTAATGCTTCGGAATTTCCGAACTCAGCTACACTTTTAACCTCTGTGCCATCGATCTCTAAAACGGCCAGGTCTGTTAATACGTCACTCCCGAGGAGCTCAGCTGGAACTTTTGTCCCGTCTGGAAGGCTGACCTCAAGGCTTCTAGCCCCTGCAATGACGTGATGATTGGTGACAACGTATGCCCTGTCGCCTTCTTTCTTATAAATCACTCCGGAACCCGTTCCAGCTGGCTCGCCTCCGTCATTTTCCGACCAAAAGCTTGTTGATTGGATATTGGAAATCCCGACGACTGCATCTCCGGCTTTATCAACCGCTTCTGTGATATCGGAAGTGACATCGAGCGAAACATTCCTGGTGATCCCCGGGTCTTGATTTTGATTGTTATCAGTTGTTTGTCCATTTTCATTGGGTGCTACATTATAAGGCAGCATATTCAGGTTGGATAGCTGGGGAATAGCAATAATGACGAGCAGTGCCCCGAGAATCGCCCCTAACAGGCTTGCCAGGAAAAAGCCGCCTTTGTTTCCCTTTTGTTTTTGATAACGGCCTTCATAATCTTGATCGTAATAGCCCACAAAACCTCATCCTTTCCACTCCTGCGATTAGCTAAGAGTTATTCTCCCTCTTACAAATTATTATACTCTTTCGCTTTAAAATTTCTAAAGAATACGTTTTCCGCCAACAAATCTTACGAGTTTGTTCATATTTTTTATGGAGTTTGCCAGCCGGAGCGGAGCGCGATGACCCATTTTTTATACAAAAAAAAGAATGAATGCCCTATATAAAGACCTTCATTCTTAAAATTATCGTAATTGTATATTCATAAACCTTAAACAGCAGTAAGGACGGTCGGAATTTTCGGGTCGGTATCATAAAGGTTAAACTGTTCACCCGCGATCAGCCCCCTGCTTTCCAACGTCTGTGTTACTGACATCCGCGCCAGATCCTTAATATTGTTATCCTGGCTTAGATGGGCCAGGTAGATACGTTTCGTGTTATCGCCAACGACTTCGCTCATCGCGATCGCTGCATCCTCATTGGAAACGTGCCCGAAATCGCTAAGTATCCGCCTTTTTACATTCCATGGATAGCGGCCCATCCTGAGCATTTGCACATCATGATTGCTCTCGAACACATAGGTGTCGGCATTGGAAATGATTCCTTTCATGCGGTCGCTTACATAACCGGTATCGGTAATCAGCACCAGCTTTTTGCCGCCTAGATGAAAGACGTAAAACATCGGTTCGGCAGCATCATGCGACACGCCAAAAGATTCGATATCAAGTGAACCGAAGCTTTTCACCGTCTCCATCCCAAACGTAAACTTTTGCTCTAGCGGAATCTCACCGATCAATCCGTCCATCGCTCTCCATGTTTTTTCATTGGCATAGATCGGAAGCCTATATTTCCGGGCAATCACTCCGAGACCTTTGATATGATCGCTGTGCTCATGCGTTACTAAAATTCCGCTCAGCTTGTCCATCTTGCGGTCGATATGTTGAAATAAGGCTTCCATTTGTTTCCCGCTCAATCCGCTATCCACTAAAAACGAATGTTCCTCCGTCTCCACATAGATCGCATTTCCGGTACTCCCGCTTGCGAGAACACTAAAATGCAAAGTCATCGCCTTCACTCCAGTTTATTTTTTTCTCCGTCTGATAGTTGAATAATTTGCCCTTCAAACGCATTCACAAAAAAGTTTTCTTCGTCATTGACGACGACCCGCCATGCCGGGGTTAATACTTGCGAGGCAGACAGCTGTTCGAGAGTGTAATAGCCAAGCTCCACCTTGGTAATTTCGCTTTCTGGTGCCAGCATTCCTTTTTGATAGAGAGTTTCAATCGCTTTTAGCGGTTTTAGAACTTCTTCTTTTTCGGTAAGCTCTTCAATTTCTTCAAGATATGTCTGCGTGTACGAAAAAACTTCGTTTTGGTCATTCAATAAAAATACAAGGCTTCCATTCGTGTTTTTGTATAAGTATTTTTCTTTATATTTTTGATAGTAGGTGATCGTTCCTTCTTCGTCATTCTTCTCCCAAAACTTGTAGTCGCTGCCGCGCAATACGTCATTTTTCAATAAAGAATTCAAATCGGCGGGCTTAAAATCCTTGCTGAGCTTAACAGGTTCTTTTAAGACAACCTGAATGGTCGACCCCTCAACAAAGGTATTCTGGCCGGATAATGACTGAAGCTCCTCCTTGCTGAAGGTTTTAGGCTTGGCGCTTAAGTATTGATCACGAATTGGATCTTTTGGAAAGTCCGGATAGTCGATTTCATCGGCGGCCAATTTATCTTCAATCGAGGTTTCAGTGCTTAATTCAAACTTATTTTCATCCCGAAACTTCAAAAATTCATAGGTCAGATAAATGTCGAGAACGAGAAATGTCAGGATAAAGATCGTTTTTATTCTACTCCAATCCATTCTTTACCCCTCCCGGTTCATTCATCGAAATGCGGTTCCAGCTGCCATCGTATCTATAGTACCAATAGGGAGTAAGTTCAATAAAGTTTGAATTTTCCTCGTCAATCGACATTTTATAGCCTGGAACCACATCCTCGAGCAGCTCCAGGTTGAATCCTTTTGTTCCCTTTAAATAGTCGATGGCCGCCTGGCCGGAAGACAGCGTTACTTCGCTCATTTCCGATAGTAACGGAACATCCAAAATAAAATTTGGACGTGTATATTTATATATTTCATTTTGGCCCCATACTTGAGAAATCTCGGAAATGCCGGTGTCGCTAAACACCGGGTAACCTTTTAAGTCATAAAATCTGAAGGTGACACGCTGGTTTGCTTCATCCATGCCAGCATAACGGTATGCATCCGTCCAACCACCATGTGTGTTTACAAAATCAATGCTTTCCTGCAATAATTCAGTTGCATCGTTTAACATGTCATTCTCCCCGACGGGATTGACATATTCCAATATTTTTTGTTGGTGGTCGACAGTCATCATGCTTGAGCTGTCAATGTACTCTTCACTTGATTCGATTACGTTTTTTTGCACGAAGCTCGGATCACCGAACAGTGCATCCTTGAATTTTTCCGAGCTCAGCCGGTAGGAAAGATATTTATATTTCGTCATGCCGATTGCAAGTTCAGGCAAAAAAATCGTTTTATTTTCGTGGATGTTCACCGGGAAATAAACGGATAATTGCGACGCAGCCCCGTAATATTCCTTATAAAACCGGATTAGTTTTGGCGAATTGATATGGCTCATAAACACCTGTTGATCTTCTTTTTTCCCGTAGTTGACAAAGTAAACTTTTCCTTCTTCCTGGTCTGGTTCAATATCAACAACCATCCGGTCGAACTTAAAATCCGGAAAATTTTCATTCTCTATTTTCAAGACATTTTTATAAAGCCCGATGGGAACTAAGTCAGGAAAAATGATTTCAATGTTTCCTTGTCCATGTATCAGTTGGGGCAGGTCTTGCAGTGCAGTCGTCATATTTTTTGTCTCATAAAAATTCCAGCTGCTCATTTCGCGGATCAATTTATCGATATCCGCACTATTATTTGTGCCAAAATGGGATTCGTTAATATGGTAGATAATCCGGTCCGGCTTGACGATTTTGCTGACTTCCTTGTGATCCGTAAGCGCTACTTCATTTAAATAATCCGAGTTGTCCATTGTGTCGAAATTCGGCTGAAAAGTCCAGAGATTCCAGGTCAAAATTCCGCTTATTAAGACCAATACAGTCAATATGGCAGTTTTTATATTTTCATATGTCATGACCAATCATCCTCTTCCGAACGATCATATGGCAGGGTGAAATAGATCGTTGTTCCATGCCCTTCCACACTTTCGGCCCAAATTTCTCCGCCGTGGGCATTTACCATTTCCTTTGCAATCGCAAGGCCCAGTCCGGTGCCGCCGAGCTTCCTTGTTCTTGCCTTGTCAACGCGGTAGAAACGATCGAAAATATTATCAAGATTCTCTTTTGGAATTCCTACGCCCTGATCCGCCACGCTTACGAGGATTTGATCCTCCTGCACTTCAACATTGAAAGCAATTTCTCCCCCTTCAGGCGAATATTTTAAGGCGTTGGAGATAATATTATCTAAAATCTGGGTCAATTTATCTTCATCGGCCTCAACAAAAATAGACTGGTCAGGAAGATTCCTTTTGAATGTAACATTTTGCTTTTTTGTTAATTCAAACCGGTCAATAATCCGATGGAAAAACTTAATAAACTCCAGCCACTCTTTTTTCATCTGGTAATCCTTGCTGTCCATTTTCGACAGCTGCAGAAGGTCATTCACGAGGCGAATCATTCTTTCTGTTTCCGTCTGCGCCACATTTAAAAAATTTGGGGCAATCTCCTCGTCTTTCCAGGCGCCATCGGCGAGAGCCTCTAAATAGCTTCTCATCGTTGTCAGCGGTGTTCTCAGTTCATGAGAGACATTGGCGACAAATTCGCGCCGTTCCATATCGATTTTCTCCTGCTCGGTAATATCATGTAAAACTGTTATCAACCCATTAACGAAGCCGGTCTCTTTTTGAATGACGGAAAAGTTTGCTCGAAGAATATACGGTTTATTATTGGTGCTATAATCGAGAATCACCGATTCAGTTTCCTCAAGCAGATCCTCAAACGTATATTCTTCTTCCAAATCTAAAAGCTCCACAATCGGCTGGGACAAGACTGTTTCACGTGAAACATTCAGAAGCTTTGCAGCAGGTTCATTAATCAGAATAACCCGGCCTCTTCTGTCTGTTGCGATCACTCCATCCGTCATATAAGAAAGGACGGACGAAAGTTTTCTTCTTTCTCCTTCAGTCGTGGCCTGGGCTTCTTGCAGCTTTTTCGTTAAGTTATTAAAGGTAATCGCGAGATGGCCAATTTCATCATAGCCATACACTTTTACTTTTCTTGAAAAGTTTCCTTTTGACATGGCCAATGCCTGTTTTCTCATATCGGCGATCGGACGTGTGATCATTTGGGCGAGCAAAATACCCAGCAATGCAGTGAAAACCAGGGCAATAGCAGTTCCAGTCGCAAAAATACTGTTGATTTGCTTCATTTGCGTAAAGACGTTTTCGATCTTCGCGACCAGGTAGACAGCACCGATCGCGTCCCCGTCGGAGAGAACAGGTGCCGACAAAACCCAGATTCGATTGCCGGTTTGTGGGTCAATCCTAATCTCGCTTTCCTCTTCTTTTAGGACAATGGACCTTTTTACAAGGAGCTCTGTTGTCCGCTGGCCTACCACATCCTGACTATCAGGATCAGAAGAACCAAGAATCCTCAAACTCCCACTTTCAATTAATCTTACCTCTGATATATCAATCGCCTGATAGTCCAATAAAATATCACTAATATCATCCTGCAGTTTTGGATCGTCCTCGGTACGTTCCTTTACCATTTCTTCTTTAAGACTATAGGCAAGCAGATCGACTCTTCCCTGCATGGAAGTCTTAAAGTTTGTCAGCAGTGATTGCTCCAGCTGCCGTACAAAATAGACGCCGATAATCTGCATCGCGATTAAAATCAACAACACATATATAATCACAAGCTTCAAATGGATGGATCGGAAGAATCCTACTTTTTTCATTAATTAACCTTACTCCTGTTCAGGATTTTGCAAATAGTAACCGACTCCTCTTCTTGTTACAATCCATGTCGGATGGCTCGGGTTATCTTCAATCTTTTCTCTAAGCCTTCTGACCGTAACATCGACGGTGCGAACATCCCCGTAATAGTCATAACCCCAAACCGTCTGCAATAAATGTTCTCTCGTCATCACCTGTCCGATATGCTTCGCCAGGTAATGCAGCAGTTCAAATTCACGATGCGTCAACTCAATCGATTCTCCGCGTTTGGAGACGATATATGCATCGGGATGGATGGTTAGCGAACCAATCGAAATTTCATTTGATTCTTCTTCCTCACCCGCTGTTAGAGCAATTTGCTGGTGTCGGCGCAGGTTCGCTTTTACCCGGGCAATTAGCTCCCTTGTACTGAACGGCTTTGTTACATAATCGTCCGCGCCGAGCTCCAGCCCCAATACTTTATCGATTTCAGAATCCTTCGCAGTCAGCATGATAATCGGCATTTCGTACTTCTTTCGAACTTCCCGGCACACTTCCATCCCATCTCTTTGCGGAAGCATAATATCGAGCAAAATCAAATCCGGTTTTATTTCTTCGACCATTTCGACCGCGCTGTTGCCATCGTAGGCACAATAAACATCATAGCCCTCTTTTTTTAAATTAAATTGCAGGATATCTGCAATTGGTTTTTCATCGTCTACAACCAGAATTTTTTTCTCCATACCTTTTCTCCTTTTTTCTATTTTCTATTATATGGACTATCTTTGCATTTCATAGACAAATGTACTCTATTTTACTTTACCATGTTATAAAAATGAATTCATCTATTAGTAAATTTTGATCACGATTTGGATAAAACTTCTTGGGCAGGCGAGTCTGATATAAAAGATAAAGAAGTCTCCAGCTGCCACTGGAGACTTCTTATTCATTTCTAACGTATATAGTTTAATGGATCTTCAAGATTACCATTTTTGTATAGTTCAAAGTGTAAGTGAACGCCTGTTGAATCTCCGGTTGCGCCCATGACGCCAATTTTAGAACCGCGTTCAACCGTTTGGCCGGCGCTGACAGTCATCGAATCGAGGTGAGCGTAAACGGTCCGGAAACCGTTTTGATGATCGATCACAATTTTATTCCCGTAACCGCCATCCCAGCCTGCAGAAACGACGATTCCATTATCAGCAGCTTTGATCGTCCGGTCACTCGGCCTGGCAATATCGATGCCCTTGTGCATTTTCTCCCAGCGATACCCCATCTTGCTTGAAACATAGCCGCCAACAGCCGGCCATACAAAAGACCCTTCACCGCGGGATGGAATGACTTTTGTTCCCTTTACAACAACGTGGTTTACAGCTTCCTGCAATACTTCTTCTTTCAAAACTTGTTGTTCAACCACTTGGCCATTTTGTTCAGAAATTGCATAGGTTACATTGCGTAAGCCGTCCTTGCCTTCCTGCTTAACCTGCGACTCCCCTTTAGGCATTGAAGCATCTTCAACTGTTTCATTTTGAAAAGGAATGTTCTCTTGTTTAAAAACTTCCTTTTTGACGTTGACGTGAACATACGGCTGCAAGAATGTGATATTGACTTCATCACCGATTTGGAGAACAGTATCCTCATTTAAACCAGGATTTATCGCGATCAACTCGGCAAGTTTTAAATTATGGTCATTGGCAATCGAGCCAAGAACATCACCCTCTTGCACCTGATATTTCTTTTCTTCCAGCGTTCCTTTTTGCAAAAGCGCTACAGCTTCATCCACGGATAAAATATTATTCGGGGTAGTTTTTGCTTCAGAAAATGAAACTTCTTTTGTTAATTGAACGTCTAATATACGAGTTTCGTTTTCTTTTAAAGGTGGTAAGCTATTTGGGTCAGCAGCTGCTCTTCCTTCAAGCTCTTTTAGCTGCTCTTCTGTAACATATTGAAGCTTCAGTTGTTTGATCACCGCTTCGGCAGTGCTTTTATCTTTTACATAAGCAATTTGTTGACCGTCGATGACCAATGCAGTTGCTTCTGCACCTACCGTTAATTCAGTCTCAAGCTTTTTTAAAACTTCTTCATTGTTTGCATTGGCTTTAGTACGAAACACCTGCTCGGGAATATAGGTCAGGTCATCGCCTATTGTTAAATCGAGATTGCTGTTTAATTCTTTCGCGGCAGTCAGTTTTTCGTTAATTAGTTTCTGGACTACATGTTTATCTGTCACGGTTCCTATGTATTGATCACCAAAGTAAACATAATAAACAGTTGTTAAGCTTTCTTCATTCGCCAATGCATTCGTTCCCGTACCAAATGATAATGCTGCGACCGCAAATGCAGTGAAAATACCTTGTTTTATTTTGGTGTTGCCCGTAAGTTTGGACAGTTTATTTTTCCAATTATCCATTGTAACAATTCCTCCTAAACTCCGAGAAAAACACTTTCTTTTTATAGTTCTATTTATCTATCTTCATGTTTCAGCAAATTTTGACACTTCTCTACTTTACCATAAAGATAGATTCAAGTTTAAATAGTCTTTATAATGTAACAAAAATGTATAATTACTGACATTATCTGACGAAAAGTAACATTTTATTGGAATTTGTGAGGATTATAAAAAGGGATAACGAGGAAAAAGTAGCGGTAAAAAAAGCCTATGTCTACAAGGTTCATTTCACTTCCTGGCATTTTGAAATTAATAAATGATGGAATGACGGCAATAAACGGAAAATAGGGAAAAATAGCTATAAATATTACAGAGTGATTACAAAAAGGGAGCATACTTTTAGTACGGTCTCTTTTTGTGGGATGGCTCAGGACGGAATCGAACCGCCGACACAAGGATTTTCAGTCCTTTGCTCTACCGACTGAGCTACTGAGCCAAATTGTAAGTTGTTCCTAAATTTCGAAATGCTGTTTGACCCTTTGCTCAAAAGATCTCACGATCTTTCTCGCAGATTGCCACAGAAGCTTTTCATTGATGTGAGCAATCTGCTCTACCGACTGAGCTACTGAGCCACTGAGCCTATTATTATGTATGGCGGTCCCGACCGGGATCGAACCGGCGATCTCCTGCGTGACAGGCAGGCATGTTAACCGCTACACCACGGGACCAGATATTTAAGTTCAATTTGATCAAAAAATTACACTTTGCACACGGATTTAAATTGCTTATTTTGAACATTGTTAGCCTTAGAGACTATGGTATTTAAAAATGACCCGTACGGGATTCGAACCCGTGTTACCGCCGTGAAAGGGCGGTGTCTTAACCGCTTGACCAACGGGCCATAAAATATGGTGAGCCATGAAGGACTCGAACCTTCGACCCTCTGATTAAAAGTCAGATGCTCTACCGACTGAGCTAATGGCTCGCATAATATTAGTTTTAGATAAGTATCCAATACCCAAATTGATTTTGCGAAATCGCATCTACGATGTTCAAAACACCTAGCGGTGTTTCTCACAGATTGCCAACAAAGCAGGCAATCTGCTCTACCGACTGAGCTAATGGCTCGTATTCAGCACCCCATGTTTACAGCGACGTTTCTTATATTAACATAGGAATAATTCAATGTACAATATTTTTTTAACTACTAATTAATTCCCTATAAAACAATATGGAAACACCTCCGGCTTTATTTTTATATAAAAAAAAACAGAAAGACCCTGAAAATAAGGGCTTCCTGTTTTTTTCGATTAATTTTGCCGCCATGGGCTGAGGACAACGTTTGTTTGAGTACGGTCCGGTCCTACTGAAAAGATTGAAAGCGGGATTCCCGTCAGCTGGGAAACGCGCTCGAGATAATGACGCGCATTCACCGGCAGATCGTCTAAAGATTTGCAGCCGGTAATGTCTTCCGTCCAGCCTGGCAGTTCTTCGTAAACAGGCTCACATTCAGCCAGCACCTTCAAGCTTGCCGGGAACTCTTCGATCGTTTCTCCTTTATGCTTGTAGGCCACGCAGATTTTTAACGTTTCAATGCCTGTCAGAACATCAATTGAATTTAAAGAAAGGTCGGTAATGCCGCTGACACGGCGGGCATGGCGGACAACGACACTGTCAAACCAGCCGACACGGCGGGGACGCCCAGTCGTTGTGCCATATTCCCGGCCTACTTCGCGAATTTGATCGCCAATTTCATTATTTAATTCAGTCGGGAAAGGACCATCGCCTACACGTGTTGTGTATGCCTTTGAAACACCCACCACATGCTTGATTTTCGTAGGCCCTACACCAGAACCGATGGTTACTCCGCCTGCAACAGGGTTTGAAGATGTGACGAAAGGATATGTCCCCTGGTCGATATCAAGCATCACTCCCTGGGCCCCTTCAAATAGCACCCGTCTTCCTTCATCTAGCGCATCATTTAGAACAACAGAAGTATCACATACATAATGTTTGATCTGCTGGCCGTATTCATAATACTCATCCAATATTTCTTCAATCGTAAACCCTTCAGTATCGTAAATTCGTTCCAGTAAACGGTTCTTTTCTTCAAGATTGCGGATAAGCTTTTCTTCAAATACTTCCCGATCAAGCAAATCGGCAATGCGGATACCAATCCGGGCAGCCTTATCCATATACGCCGGGCCGATTCCCTTTTTCGTGGTTCCGATTTTATTTGCGCCTTTGCTTTCCTCTTCAACCTCATCCAATTTTAAGTGGTACGGCAAAATAACATGGGCTCGATTACTGATCCGCAAGTTATCTGTCTCCACACCTCTTTCATGTAAGTAGGCCAATTCCTTTACTAGTGCTTTCGGGTCAACGACCATTCCGTTGCCGATCACACAAATTTTCTCTTTATAAAAAATTCCTGATGGGATTAAATGCAGCTTGTATGTTTCACCATCAAAGCGAATCGTATGTCCAGCGTTGTTACCACCCTGGTATCGAGCAATTACTTCAGCATTTTCCGAAAGAAAGTCGGTAATCTTTCCTTTTCCTTCATCTCCCCACTGTGTACCTACCACAACAACCGAAGACATTGAAGCACCTCCAAAAAATCATGATTAATTATTTTCCGATTTTAACATCCTAAGTTTATCAACTCTTTCATAGAAAAGTCAATAAAACACGAACATTTTATAATAAAATATTAATATATGTTCGTAAAAATATAAATCTATTAAAAAGGACCAGACGGTTTAAACCACCTGATCCTTATTCATTATTATGCTCCGGGTGGCATTGATGATTCATCAAAACGCCTTTCCAGGTTGACGAACTTATTATATTCTTTTACGAAAGCAAGCTTGACGGTTCCAGTCGGGCCGTTACGCTGTTTCGCAATGATAATTTCAATAATGTTTTTGTCCTCTGATTCTTTATCATAATAATCATCGCGGTATAAAAATGCGACAATATCGGCATCCTGCTCGATACTTCCCGATTCACGGATATCGGACATCATTGGCCGCTTATCCTGGCGCTGTTCAACGCCGCGGGAAAGCTGGGAAAGGGCGATAACAGGAACCTGCAGCTCGCGTGCAAGCGCCTTTAAAGAACGCGAGATTTCCGAAACTTCCTGCTGTCTGTTTTCTCCGGAACGGCCGCTCCCCAAAATGAGCTGGAGGTAATCGATTAAAATCATTCCCAACCCATGTTCCTGCTTTAAACGGCGGCATTTTGAACGAATGTCGGTGATCCTGACTCCCGGTGTATCATCGATATAGATACCGGCGTTTGACAGGCTGCCCATCGCCATCGTCAACTTTCCCCAATCCTCATCAGTCAGGGAGCCGGTCCTAAGCCTTTGTGCATCTATATTTCCTTCAGCACACAGCATACGCATGACAAGCTGCTCTGCCCCCATCTCCAAACTGAAGATCGCGATGTTTTCCCCTGTTTTCGTAGCCACGTTTTGCGCAATATTTAAAGCGAAAGCGGTCTTACCAACGGAAGGCCGGGCGCCAACAATGATTAAATCATTTCGCTGAAAACCCGCAGTCATTTTATCAAGCTCAGCAAAACCTGTTGCAATTCCGGTAATATCGCCAACACGATTATGCATTGTTTCGATATTATCATAGGTTCGCACCAGCACATCTTTAATATTATGAAAAGCACCTGCGTTTTTTCGCTGTGCGACTTCAAGAATACTTTTTTCCGCTTCCCCAAGGAGGACTTCAACCTCATCTTCACGCGTAAAGCCGTCCTGGGCAATTGCTGTTGCAGTGCGGATTAAACGGCGCAGTAAAGACTTCTCCTCTACGATTCTTGCATAATACTCTATATTGGCTGCTGTCGGTACAGACCCTGCCAGTTCACTTAAGTAGCTGACGCCGCCTGTGTCTTCCAATAGTTTGGCTGCTGCCAATTCTTCTGTTACGGTGATTAAATCAACCGCTTTCCCCTCATCATTTAATTTTAGCATGACATTAAAAATCTTTTGATGGGCTGCCCGGTAATAATCCTCTGGAATTAATATCTCCGATGCAAGCGTCAAGGATGACGGTTCCAGAAAGATTGCTCCAAGAACGGCTTGTTCGGCTTCAATATTTTGCGGAGGAAGCCGATCTGCGTATAAATCACTCATCATTCCAAACCTCCCTTTTCCAGAGGAATGATTTTTCAAAAAAAACCAGAAAAAATGTGACCAGCTTAACCGATCACATTAACTGTTTAACTCTTTTATTTTATCATGATTATTCAGGAATGGAACTGCCAATTTTAGTTTGCTTCTTTTACATGAACATTTAAAGTAGCTGTAACCTCGGTATGAAGCTTGACCGGTACTTTTGTGTAACCCAATGAGCGGATCGCATCATCCAGCTCAATTTTTCGTTTATCGATTTTAATCTTTTCTTTCTTTTGCAGCTCTTCAGCAATTTGTTTGCTTGTGATTGAACCGAAAAGGCGGCCGCCTTCCCCTGCTTTTGCCGATAATTCCACCGTAACCTTTTCAAGCTTTTCCTTTAGTCTTTTTGCTTCTTCAAGTTCTTCGGCCGCCTGTTTCTCTTCTTTTTTCTTTTGGGCATTTAAGGAGCTTATATTGGCGTTATTCGCTTCGATGGCGAGGCCTTGCTTAATTAAAAAGTTTTGGGCGTAGCCATCTGCCACATTCTTGACTTCACCTTTTTTTCCCTTTCCTTTTACATCTTTTAAAAAGATCACTTTCATTTTTTCGTTCTCCCTTCTAAATACTCATCTATCGCTGCTTTTAATCGTTCTTCAGCTTCGTTGATTGTTGTATTAGACAGTTGGGTAGCCGCATTGGTTAAATGTCCCCCGCCATCGAGCATTTCCATGATGATCTGGACATTCACATCCCCAAGGGAACGCGCACTGATTCCAATCATATCTTCCGACCGCCTCGAAATGACAAATGATGCTGCCACGCCGTCCATCGTCAACAGGGTGTCGGCTGCCTGGGCGATGAGCACCTGGTCATGTATAACGTCTTCCCTGCCGCGGGCGATCGCAATTCCTTCATGATAAAAGTTAACCGTTTCAATCAGCTTTGCCCGTCTTACAAAAGTATTGATATCTTCCTTCAAAAACTTTTGGACCAAAACAGTATCGGCACCTTGTCCGCGCAAATAGGAAGCTGCGTCAAATGTTCTTGAACCCGTCCTTAAAGTAAAGCTTTTTGTATCAACAATGATTCCTGCCAGCAGGGCTGTTGCTTCGAGCATATCAATTTTACCGCGTTTAGGCTGATATTCGAGCAGTTCGGTGACAAGCTCCGCTGTTGACGAAGCATATGGCTCCATATAAACGAGAAGCGGATTTTCCACAAATTCCTCACCGCGGCGATGATGATCGATCACGACAACATTATCAATCCGGTTCACAAGCCTTTCATCAATCACAAGAGAAGGCTTATGCGTGTCAACAATGACTAAAAGTGTATCATCCGTAGCCATTTCAAGAGCTTGATCTGGAGTTATGATACTTTCCCTGAGCGTTTCATGATTTTTAATTTCCTCCATAAGCCGCTTAACACCTGTATCAATTTCTCCATTATCGATAACGATATAACCCTTCCGATCGTTCATGTTCGCGACCTTCTGGATGCCAATTGCCGAACCAATTGAGTCCATATCCGGGTTCTTATGGCCCATCACGATCACTTTATCGCTTTCAGTCACCAATTCTTTTAAGGCGTGGGAAATAACACGAGCCCTGACTCTCGTTCTTTTTTCGACTGGATTTGTTTTACCGCCAAAAAACTTAACTTTCCCATTTGTCTGTTTGATCGCGACTTGGTCACCGCCCCGTCCAAGCGCTAGATCCAGGCTTGACTGGGCAAGCGAGCCAAGCTCGGGCAGAGAAGAAACTCCTGTTCCGACGCCGATACTTAAAGTGAGCGGCACATTCTGCTTGGAAGTAGCTTCCCGAACCTCATCCAATACTGCAAATTTCCCCTTCTCCAGTGAGTGGAGAATGCTTTCATTGAAAATGGCAATAAACCGTTCCGAGGAAACTCTTTTCAGGAACACGCCATTTTCATTTGCCCATTTATTCAGGATGGAGGTGACGAGGCTGTTAAGGTTGCTGCGGGTTTGGTCATCCATCGCCTGTGTTAGCTCATCATAGTTGTCTAAAAAGATAATCGCAATTACAGTACGTTCATCATGGTACATTTTCTCTATTTCTGTTTGTTCAGTCACATCAAAAAAGTAAAGAAGGCGCTCTTCCCGTTTATGAATCACCCTGAATTTACGGTCATGAATTGTGATAATTTCGGTTTCTATTTCCTGCTTAATAATCGGAATCAGCGAATCGGCCGCATCATACAGTGACCTTCCAACAAGTGTATCCTCATGAAAACAAGAGGCGAGAAATGGATTGGTCCACTCAATGATATAATCATCATTAATCAGCATAATTCCAATCGGCATCTCCATTAGTGCTTCTTCCCCGACCTTTTTGACCCGGTAGGATAAAGTGGAGATGTAATCCTCGGTCTCTTTACGCTGCTTATAATCAAGCATGATCAGTAAATAAAAAGGAAGGGCAGCCAGAGCCAACCCAAACACGCTTAAAATCCAATTATAATAAGCTAAAACCGCAAGAATCACCACTGTTACGCCCATTAATCCATAAATCAGATATCGTATGGATCTTTTTTCTAAATGAGAAGGCATTTTGTCAACTCCTATAACAGTAGTGAACTGTCAGTCATCTACTTTATTAAACGCTGTCTTAAATTAAAGCCTAAGTCAATTATACCTAATATCCTTACAATATAAAGAATAAAAGGGAAAAGGCACGCGAGTATTGTTACAAAAATAGGAACCGCTTTTGAATAGCGTTTTACGTAGCTTACAAAAAAAATAAATGAAAGTCCCTGTAAAACCATAAACAGCTGCAGAATATACACCAAGTTCACAAGTGCCCAGTACCAGTATGTCCCTTCTTCAGGCCTGATGAGCAATGATGCAATTAAAGCAAATAAATAGTACCAAAGCAAGCTTTTTGGCAGAACAAGTTCACGCAGAGGCTTCCACTTCGGTGGTTTCAATCCAAGTCTCCTTGCTATAGGCATCGAGATTAGCTGAATAAAAAATACATTTAAAAACGAAAAAAGCACAATCAGGCTTGGCATTAAAGTTTCCATCACATCAATTCGCGCTTCCAATTGTTCGATGGCCCGACTATCCGGCTTCTGGCCGACGGAGCTGAGTATCTGAATCGACATGTCGACCGACTCGCGCAAAATCTTCATTAGCTCTGCAATAAAGTCTATCTCAAATACGATGACTGCAACAACATACTGCACGATCAAATTGATGAGGAATACGAATGAGGCAGCGATAAAAATAACAAGTCTGCTCTTTTGTTTTTTTATTAAATGTCCGGTTATTAATCCAGTCAACCCAAAGCCCAGAGCTAAAGAAATACCCAATAACGAACCAACAATGAAAGACAGCACGATTGACGCAACCAGGAATACAGCCGAGTTTTTCAATTCATATTTAGCTGAAAACAAAATAAACGGCAATGGCAAAAAGTAATTTATGGCAGCGCCGATAACCGGCACATAGAGCGTGATCAGCAATAAGACTGTATAAATGGCCAGAAAAACGGCACCTTCTGTCAACTTATAAACATTTTTCATAATTCACCCCTGATTCATTTCCCCATAAACTCTATTGTAGCTACTATGAAGAACACGTTCAACCATACTGATTCAAAGCATAAGAAAATGAAAATGGATGCATTGGCTGGAGACATTCGAGGTTCTCTTGCCTTAAAAGTAATTTTATTTATGTGTTTATTATTTTGCAATTAAGAAGGGAGTCTTATCGTACACCGGTAGTTTTCAAAAACCGCTTTTCCATTTCAATTCCAGATTATTAAAAATGGATATTAAAAAAGAGCATAAAGGAGTGAGGTTCACTCACCTTATGCTCTCTCTTTTTTGATCATCGCTTCATGCTAACTGCTGGTAGCTTCATAAAGATGGCTTTCAACAAAGAAAACAATCTTTTTTTGAAGTTCCGGATCGATATTTTTGGAAGCATATTGTTTTTCGGCTTTAGATATGTAATCACAAATTTGTCTATTCTTGGAGGCTTTTTTCAGTGTTAACTCCCCATTGAGGAGTTCAATTGCAGCAGCCCGGACTTCTTCTCGATCAGTTAAATAATAAAGAAGTCCCGCTATGTAACTTGTTTTATCCATCCAGGTTCCTCCTTTTATTACTTCATAAAAAGAATTCCATATAGATGGGAAAAATCCTGCTTTTTTTTATAAAAAAAGACAACAGAATGATTTCTGCTGTCTTGCAGTGTATTATTCGCCTGAAACGTATGGCAATAAAGCCATTGTACGAGCGCGTTTAATAGCAACTGTTAATTTACGTTGGTATTTTGCGTTTGTGCCTGTTACACGACGAGGTAAAATTTTACCGCGTTCTGAGATGAATTTCTTAAGAAGATCTACATCTTTGTAATCGATATGAGTGATTCCGTTTGCTGTAAAGTAGCAAACTTTACGGCGTTTTGCACGTCCGCCTCTGCGTCCTCCACCTGCCATTTTTATTTCCCTCCTTTATTTCGTTTTTTTACCGGCCATTATATGAGCGTTAAAATGGAAGATCATCATCCGAGATGTCAATTTGCCCAGTGTTGGCAAATGGATCTTCATCCACACGCGTATATCCTTGGTTGCGCTGATTCTGATTATTGTTTCCACCGAATGGGGAGCTTTGTTCACGCGGGCTGTTGTAACCGCCCTCGCCTCTGTCACCTGAAGCCCCTCTTGGTTCAAGAAATTGAACACTCTCAGCCAATACTTCAGTTACATAAACACGCTTTCCGTCCTGACCCTCATAGCTGCGAGTTTGAATTCTGCCATCCACTCCAGCAAGACTGCCTTTTTTCAAGAAATTTGCTACATTCTCAGCTGGTTTGCGCCAAACTACACAATTGATGAAGTCTGCTTCCCGTTCGCCCTGCTGATTCGTAAAATTACGGTTAACAGCAAGAGTGAAGGTTGCGACAGGTACTCCATTTGGTGTGTATCGTAATTCGGGATCCTTTGTTAACCGACCGACAAGAACGACACGATTCATCATCAGAATCAACTCCCCTCATCCAGCAAATGTTTCACGTGAAACATTTTAATAAGCCGGAAATTTTTTATAGTTCTATTTATTCTTCTTCTTTAACAACCATATGACGAATGATATCTTCGTTGATTCTAGCTAAACGAGAGAACTCATCAACCGCAGCTGCTGGAGCGTTGACTTTCAGAATTTGGTAGTATCCGTCACGGAAATCATTGATTTCATAAGCAAGACGGCGTTTACCCCAATCCTTTGTTTCAACTACCTCTGCACCATTGTCAGTTAGAATGCCATTAAAACGCTCAATTAGCGCCTTTTTAGCCTCATCTTCAATGTTTGGACGGATGATGTACATAATTTCGTACTTTCTCATCACTTTCACCTCCTTTTGGTCTACACGGCCCGAATGGGCAAGGAGCAACTATACATTACTCACAAGTTCAAATTATAGCATAATGATGGTCTAAAGGCAATGATATGCGGCGAATAATCTTTTTTAACATTTGATATTCGTTTCACGTACATAAACAGCCTTTAAAATAAAACTCAGCTGGTTTTTACAAAAATAACCCTGCAGCAAGTACAGAGTTATTTCTATCTTATTAAACATTAAAACGGAAATGGATAATATCGCCGTCTTTCACTTCGTAGTCTTTGCCTTCCAACCGGACTTTTCCTGCTTCTTTTGCAGCTGTCATACTTCCGGCTGCGATCAGGTCATCGTAAGAGATTGTTTCGGCACGGATAAATCCTCTCTCAAAATCAGAGTGGATGATTCCGGCACATTGGGGTGCTTTCATTCCTTTTCGGAACGTCCAGGCACGAACTTCCTGTACACCTGCTGTGAAGTAAGTGGCTAACCCCAACAAATTATAAGCCGCGCGAATTAACTGGTCCAAACCGGATTCTTCAATGCCCAGCTCCTGCAAAAACATCGCCTTTTCTTCGCCCTCAAGCTCGGCAATTTCCGATTCGATTTTCGCACAGACAACGATCACCTCCGCATTATCCCCTTCCGCGAATTGTTTCACTCTCTGGACGTATTCATTCGAAGATGGGTCTGCGACATCATCCTCATCAACGTTTGCAACATAAAGAACGGGCTTAATCGTCAGAAGGTGGAGCCCCTTGACAACTTTCATTTGTTCTTCTGTAAACTCCACTGTGCGCGCTGGTTTTTCTTGTTCGAACGCTTCTTTCAGCTTTTCAAGAATTTCAAGCTCAAACACAGCATCTTTATCTTTTTGCTTGGCCATCTTTCCAACGCGGCCAATCCGCTTTTCAACTGACTCCAGATCAGCCAGTATCAGTTCCAAATTGATCGTTTCGATATCATCAATCGGGTCTATTTTTCCGGATACATGGGTAATATTATCATCCGCAAAACAACGGACAACCTGGCAAATTGCATCAACCTCACGAATATGAGAAAGAAATTTATTTCCCAATCCTTCTCCTTTGCTGGCGCCTTTCACAATCCCCGCGATATCAGTAAATTCGAACGTTGTTGGTACTGTTTTCTTCGGTACAACCAGCTCTGTTAATTTATTCAAGCGATGGTCGGGAACTTCGACGACCCCGACATTCGGATCAATCGTACAGAAAGGATAATTTGCCGCCTCTGCTCCTGCCTGCGTAATTGCGTTAAACAAAGTAGATTTGCCGACATTTGGCAAGCCTACAATACCTGCTGTTAAAGCCATCCAGGTTCACTCCTCAAACATAATTTTATCTATTCAAATCCGTTTCCGGGTGCTAACCAAGCCTCTCACAATTATAGATAGTACCAGATAAAAACACAAGCCCGGGAAGCGTCGCTGTTTCTTTTCAAAAAACAAGCACCTCTGATAAGCAGGGTGCCTGTTATGATTGCTGTATTTAAACCTTTTCGATATTGACAAGGCAATCATAAACCGTGCTGCCAAGCCCGTTATCCGATACATCACTTGAAGTAAGCAGATTGACCGCGCCGCCGTATTTCCGGCCGGTTCCTTCATCGATATTGATTGTGCCGGGATGTGCCTGCTTCATGATCGAGACGTACCCGTTTATTTCCCCCCGCTCATTCCAAACTCTGACAAAATCATTGTCTGCAAGTTTTCTCTTTTCAGCAATATCTGGTGAAATTTCTACTTTAATTCGCTTCTGACCATTCAGTAAATGATAGTGCTGAGAATGGTTGGAACGAAGCGGATGAAGCGACAACAAAGTAAATGGGTATTTTTCAGCCAGCTCCGGCTGGCTCCATTTTGACTCATGTGGCAAGGCAAGCGAAAGCTCGCCCCGCTTGCCTTTTCTAATCGCCGCAGTAGAGAGGAATTCATATTTGCCGCAAACACTTTATTTCTTTTTAGAATAATCGATTCTAACAAAAAAAGAAGCATGAACTACTCTTCATGCTTGCTTATAATTTTTTTCATTTTCCGTGAAAACTCGCGGCGCGGTATTAGTACACTATGTCCGCACCCTTCACATTTAATTCGGATATCCATGCCGAGTCTAATAATTTTCCAGCGGTTCGTTCCGCAAGGATGAGGCTTTTTCATTTCAACAATATCATTTAGGCCAAACTCCTTCAGCTCCATAAATATCCCCCTATTCTTTTCCTAACTGCTTCCGCTTATTTAGCTCATCTTCTTGGCGGGAATACATGACAAGACGAGGATATGGTACATCCATCCCATGTTCATCAAGACACATTTTGATATCCTTTCTCAGCATCCTTGCCACACCGAAATGCCGCATTGGCAAAGTTTCAGCGACAACCCGCAGTACGACCTCTGAAGGGTTTAGCATGTGCACTCCTAAAAGTTCCGGTGGCTTGACGAGATCCTCATACTTATCGGGCAAATTTTCCAGCAGATTTGAAATAATTTTTTCAGCCCGTTCGATATCTCCTTCATAGGCAATTGACACATCAACGACTGCGATGCTGTTGTGGAGCGAAAAATTCGTCACTTCCGTAATGCTTCCATTCGGCAAAATATGGAGTTCTCCTGTCCAGTTTTTGATTTTCGTCGTTCTCAAGCCAATTTCTTCAACCGTCCCCTCAAACTGGCCAACCCGGATATGGTCGCCGACAGAAAACTGGTCTTCAAAAATAATAAAAAATCCGGTTATAACGTCACGAACGAGATTCTGGGCCCCAAAGCCAATTGCTAAACCGGCAATTCCTGCTCCGGCCAATATTCCCGTTACATTAATCGTCAAAGTCGATAAAATCATAATAAAAGCAATGAAATATACTACATAAGAAAGAATATTTTCAAGCAGCTTCATTAAAGTCGCTTCCCGGCGCTCAGATATTCGGAGCGGAGAACGGGTGCGCACTTTGAAAATATTACGTATCGCCAATCTTCCAATGCGGATGACAATTCCCGTTAATAAAATGATGGCAAGAATTTTCAAAAAGCCTTGTCCCATCAATATCCAAAATTTATCATTTAAGATTTTATCCAAGAAATCATTAAATACTTTCTCCATAAAAACACCTCAACATAAAATCGCTGAATTTCAACCATTCCTGGCACCCAAATAATATCAATCATATTGTTGGGGAATTCAGTCTTGATTTATTTTAACAAGTTTCTTGGAAACTTTGTAGTTTCAAAACCCACCTCAAGTAAAAAAGGGAATCTGTATAGGTATTTTTCACTATCTATAAATTTGTTCCATGCCCTTTTACCCTGTTTATCGATTTCTCATTACAGGTATGTATACGTAACATACTTTTTCCGTATACTGTTACTACTTACCCGAGAAGGAGTGGAACCAATGAATCTAAAATCCAATTTATTCGAGAAAAGAGGCGGCTTAGCGAGAATTCTTCATGATGAACAGCTGGCAACCATGAAGCTCGCAAATGAACTTGCAGCACTGATGTCTGCAGTAAAAAGCCGCCCGATTGTTCTGGTCTGTATAGGTACAGACCGTTCTACCGGTGATTCATTAGGTCCACTTGTCGGTACCTTGCTCGAAGAAAAAAACATAGCTCCTTTTCATGTGTACGGAACTTTGGAAGATCCGATCCATGCTGTAAATTTAGAAGAAAAATTACGCGAAATTGAAAAGAAGCACTTCCATCCTTTTATTATTGGCATTGATGCATGCCTCGGCCGGTTAAAGAGCGTTGGTGTCATCCAGGTTGGTGAAGGACCGGTTAAGCCCGGGGCAGGCGTGAACAAAGAGCTGCCTCCAGTCGGAGATATTCATATTACTGGAATCGTGAACGTTAGCGGATTTATGGAGTTCTTTGTGTTGCAAAACACTCGCCTCAATTTGGTATTGAAAATGGCAAAAACGATTGCTGAAGGAATTTATGTGGCCAGCCTATCATTTGACCGCAAGCAGGCATGGCACCAAATAAACTGGAAAATCGATCAAGAGCAGACTCTGTAGTAAAGAGAGCTGCTTTTTAAAGGAATCTCTCATATCCGTATAGGATCGTGACAAGAATTCCTGTAACAAGGATGCCCGGAAGCAGGTTTGCGACGCGTATTTTTGTGATACCAGTGAGGTTCAGGCCGATTGCAAAAATCATGATCCCCCCGCTAGCCGTCATTTCAAGGATAAAGCTGTCCATTAATGCTTCCGGAATGAAGCGATTAATTTGTGTCGCGAATAATGCAATCGTTCCTTCATAAATTATGACAGGAAAAGCGGAAAATAATACGCCCATTCCCAGTGTTGTGGTTAATATGAGCGCAGTAAAGCCGTCAATAATTGCTTTTGTATACAACACATCATGGTCACCGCGAATGCCGCTGTCCAATGCTCCAATAATCGCCATCGCACCAATTACAAAAATGAGTGTAGCTGTGACAAATCCTTGTGAAATACTGCCGCCACCCGCATCAGAACCGACTTTTTTCTCCAGCCAGCCTCCGAGTGAATTCAGTTTTTCTTCCAAATCCATCAGTTCTCCAATGACTGCCCCGAGTACAAGACTTAAAATAACAACAAGAAAATTGGCACTTTTAAAGCCCATTTGCAGGCCGAGTACAATCACTGCAAGTCCAATCCCGTGCATAACCGTGCCTTTTATTCTCTCGGGAATGCGGTGAAGCAGCTTTCCCAATAAAGATCCAATGATAATTAACAAACCATTCACAAGTGTACCCAATAAAAACATTTTTACTCACCTTTGCCGTTTATTTCGTTTTGCGAAAAGCCGAATAATATTAAACTATCATGATAAAGTTGCTTTTCCCAGTGTTTTTTTATAACTGTTCAGCCTTCAAAAAAAATAAACCATCAATTGATGGCTTATAATGTTGAATCCCCGTTATCCAATAACTCGAGAATTCTCTCCAAATCTTCTTTCGAGAAAAATTCTATTTCAATTTTCCCTTTATTTTTCGACTGTTTAATATTGACGGTGGTTCCAAATCGGTCCCGTAGAAAAGCTTCGCGATCGCGAATGAAAATGTCTTTTTCAACTTTAGGTTTTTTTGTTTCACGTGAAACATGTTCATTTAGTTGTTGAATCAGCTGTTCAAGCTGGCGGACATTTAAATTCTCTTTGATTGTCTTTTCGACAACAGCGGGCAGTTTTTCTTTATGGCGCAATCCCAATAAAGCACGGCCATGTCCCATCGATATTTTTCCGTCTGAAATCAATTCTTGTATTTTGGGCGGAAGTGACAACAGGCGAACGTGGTTTGCAATATGCGGCCGGCTTTTGCCAAGCCGTTTCGCCAGTTCTTCCTGGGTGAGTCCAAGCTTCTGCATCAGCATTTGATAAGCTGCCGCCTCTTCAATAGGCGATAAATCTTCCCGTTGAAGATTTTCGAGGACAGCCAGTTCCATCATTTGCTGTTCAGTCAAGTCCCGGACAACAGCCGGAACTTTCTCAAGCTTAGCTTCTTTTGCTGCTCGAAAACGCCGCTCCCCAACAACAATTTCATAGCCTTTTATCGTTTTTCTGACGATAATTGGCTGCAGTATCCCATGTTCAAGAATCGACTGTTTCAATTCGTCGATCGCTTCTTTTTGAAATATTTTTCTCGGCTGATAAGGGTTCGGACGAATTTCCTTAACATCGATTTCCTGCACTACTTCTTCATTATTTGCTTCCATGTTCGCAAAAAATGCATTTAATCCTTTACCAAGACCTTTAGCCATTTGCAACCACTTCCTTTGCCAAATCTAAATACACTTCAGCTCCACGTGATTTAGGATCATAAATGATGATTGGCTCTCCATGGCTGGGAGCCTCACTAAGGCGGACGTTTCTTGGAATAATGGTTTTATAAACTTTGTCCTGGAAATATTTTTTCACTTCTTCAATTACTTGAATACCCAAATTGGTACGGGCATCAAGCATCGTTAGTAACACACCTTCGATTTTCAGATCGTGGTTAAGATGTTTCTGGACGAGCCGAACGGTGTTTAAAAGCTGGCTGAGTCCTTCTAACGCATAATACTCGCACTGTACCGGAATTAAAACGGAATCGGATGCAGTTAAAGCATTAATGGTCAATAACCCGAGTGATGGCGGGCAATCAATAACAATATAATCAAAATTTCCTTTCACTTCTTCGAGGGCACGCTTTAAGCGGACTTCTCTTGAAATAGTCGGAACGAGCTCAATCTCTGCTCCTGCCAGCTGGATTGTAGCAGGAATCGCATATAAATTTTCAACGGACGTTGGCTTAATCGCTTTAATTGCTTCTACATCGTCTACTAAAACATCATAAATACATTGTTCGACATCTGCTTTTTCAATTCCGATCCCGCTTGTTGCATTCCCTTGAGGATCGATGTCAACCAAAAGTACTTTTTTCCCTATGTATGCTAAGCAGGCGCCTAGATTAACAGAAGTAGTCGTTTTGCCGACTCCCCCTTTTTGATTCGCGATCGCAATGATTTTGCCCACGATGTCACCTACCTTTACTTCCAATAATTAAACCTTCGCTATCAAAAAACAAATCTCTTAAATGACAGCAAGCGAAAAAAGGGTTTCGTCCCTTTTATGATAGGAACAAAAAGCCCATGAATATCGTATATTTGCAACCATGTATTCTATTTTATCATGAAAAACTGATGAGCATAGTTTTTTTCGCAAAATTGTATAAGCAGAAAATTGGTAAAAGAAAAAAGAGAGGCTTTTTTTAAGCCTCTCTTTTTTGGCAATAATTATTTTTTCTTCGGTATTCTGATCGTAAACTGATAGAAATCCTCGTGTTCTTCTTCTTTTGCATCAAGATTTATGCCGCTGTCAGTCACCATCGATAACGATTGGCGAATCGTGTTGACGGCTATCCGCATATCTTTGCTGAAAGCTTTTCTTTTCGGCTGCGGTTTTTTTTCTGTCGTATCGAGCATTTTGATAACGCGATCTTCTGTTTGTTTTACATTTAAATTTTTTTCTATAATTTCAGACAGTAATTTTAATTGTTTTTCAGGCTCCTTAAGCGGAATAAGCGAGCGGGCATGACGTTCGGTAATTGCTTTATTTAAAAGAGCATTCTGTACTTCCTGGGGAAGCTTAAGAAGGCGGAGCTTATTGGCAACTGTCGATTGTCCTTTTCCCAACCGCTGTGCCAGCGCTTCCTGAGTTAAATTATGAAGCTCCAGAAGTTTTCCATATGCTATTGCTTCTTCTATTGGTGAAAGCTCTTCACGCTGCAGGTTTTCAATCAGGGCGACCGAAGCAGTTTCTGTATCGCTTAAATTCTTTATGATTGCGGGAACTTCCTCCCAGCCAAGCTTTTTCATTGCCCGCCAACGCCGTTCACCTGCAATGATTTCAAACTGGCCTTGCTCATATTCCCTTATGACAATGGGTTGAATAACGCCATGTGTATGGATCGTTCTTGCTAACTCATCAATTTTTTCATCGACAAAAACTGTTCGTGGCTGAAAACGATTTGGAACAATCCGGTCAATGGGAACTTTCTTTATTTCCTCGACTTGATTGGGTTCAACCTGTTCGTCCGCCTGTTCTATGTCAATGTGTTCTCCTTTTTCGCCTAGGCCAAAAAGGCGTGAAAAATTAGGCTTCATCACCCTGCACCACCTTTACGAAACTCCCTAATACATATTCTTCATGAAAATGACAATTTCCTGCTAATAATAGTTCCCTTTAAACAAATTATGCCACATTGCGAGGAAAAAGTAACTCTATTCTATCGGAGTTTTATTTGGTGTCCCTGGTTTCCTCGGATATTTCTTCGGGGTTTGCTTTTCTTTGTTGATAACTAAAATATTTCGTTCGCTTCCTTCAACAGGCAGCAAAAAGGAATGGATATCCTTTAGCTTTCCACCCAAAATGGCAAGCGCTTTTTGACCCGCTTCCAGCTCATCATTGGCACTCGCTGCTTTCATCGCAATAAATGTTCCGCCAACTTTAACTAACGGCAAACAAAGCTCGCTTAATACAGACAGCCTCGCAACTGCTCTTGCCATTACAATATCATACGCTTCACGATGCTCGCGATTCTGCCCGAATGTTTCAGCACGATCATGGATAAAGCGAACATCCGTCAGATTTAGCACCTGGGCAAGATGCTGCAAAAAAGTAATCCGTTTGTTTAATGAATC
This sequence comes from Bacillus sp. V3-13, assembly GCF_002860165.1. Lineage (GTDB taxonomy): Bacteria > Bacillota > Bacilli > Bacillales > Cytobacillaceae > Bacillus_BJ. The sequence goes on from NZ_PGUZ01000015.1 coordinate 29,777, forward strand.
GACAATCGTTACATTTAGGTGCGGAAAAGCGATTTTAATCGGGATACTTGGAAATCCCGCGCCTGCGCCTACATCACAAATGTGCAACGGTTCGGTAAAATCTACGTAAAAAGAAGCTGAAATGGAGTCAAAAAAATGCTTTAAATAAACTTCCTGCTTATCTGTAATTGCAGTCAAGTTCATTTTTTCGTTCCACTCCACAAGCACCCCGTAATATTTTTCGTATTGGTCAAGCTGGTGTTGAGAAAGGTTAACCCCTTTCTCAGCCAGCGTTTTTTGAAATTGGTCTGTATTCATGTCCAGTCCCCTCAGCCTGTATCATTCATTGGAAACCCGGGCAATCCGTCCTTGTTCGATATAGACAAGCAAAATAGAGATATCTGCAGGATTGACACCTGAAATCCGTGAAGCTTGAGCAATTGACAATGGCCTTACTTGTTTTAATTTCTGCCGTGCTTCGGTAGCCAGGCCAGTTATTGCATCATAGTCAATATTTTCAGGGATTTTCTTGTTTTCCATTTTCTTTAAGCGATCGACTTGTTGAAGTGACTTTTCAATATAGCCTTCATACTTTATTTGAATTTCAACCTGTTCAGTTACATCAAAATCAAGCTGAACATCACTTGGCGCAAGTTGATCAATCTCGCTATAGGTCATTTCAGGGCGTTTTAGCAGATCAGAGGCACGAATCCCGTCTTTTAATTCGCTTCCCCCGAGGGAGCGGATTAATTCCTGAACTTCTTCATTCGGTTTCAGGATGATCGACTGGAGCCGTTTCTTTTCTGCTTCGATTGCCGCTTTCTTGCGATTGAACTGCTCATACCGTTCTTCTGTAATTAAGCCGATTTTATATCCGATGTCTGTTAACCGAAGATCAGCATTATCATGGCGAAGCAGCAAGCGGTATTCTGCTCTTGAAGTTAACAGTCTGTACGGTTCATTTGTTCCTTTTGTAACGAGATCATCAATCAAAACTCCGATATATGCATCTGATCGGCTTAAAATAACTTCTTCTTCCCCCAACGCATTTCTCGCAGCATTAATACCGGCCATTAAGCCTTGCCCTGCTGCTTCTTCATACCCTGAAGTTCCGTTGATTTGGCCTGCCGTATACAAGTTTTTGACGAGCTTTGTTTCTAATGTCGGCCAAAGTTGGGTAGGCACAATTGAATCATATTCAATCGCATATCCCGGGCGCATCATTTGCACATTTTCCAAACCGGGAATCGTCTTCAGGATTTGAGCCTGTACATCTTCAGGCAAGCTTGTTGATAAACCTTGAACATAAACTTCCTGCGTGTTTCTTCCTTCCGGCTCCAGGAATATTTGATGGCGCGGCTTATCGTTAAAACGGACAACCTTATCTTCGATGGAAGGGCAATAACGCGGACCCGTTCCTTTTATCATTCCTGAATACATCGGTGAACGATGCAAGTTATTGTCAATCAACCGGTGTGTATGCTCATTCGTATAGGTTAACCAGCATGGAAGCTGATCGGTAATATACTTCGTAGTCTCATAAGAAAACGCACGCGGAGTATCATCTCCCGGTTGAATTTCCGTTTTGCTGTAATCAATGGAATGACTGTTTACGCGCGGTGGTGTCCCCGTTTTAAATCTGACTAAGTCAAAGCCAAGCTTCTCAAGATGCTCGGAAAGCTTGATCGATGGCTGCTGATTATTCGGACCGCTTGAATATTTCAATTCTCCAAGGATAATTTCGCCGCGCAAGAACGTTCCTGTTGTAATGACAACCGTTTTCGAACGGTAGATCGCACCTGTTTTTGTGATAATCCCCTTGCAGACTCCATCTTCTACAATTAATTCTTCAACCATTCCTTGAACCAGGGTGACATTTTTTTCATTTTCAATCGTTTTCTTCATTTCTTGCTGATACATAAGTTTGTCCGCCTGGGCACGGAGAGCCCGTACGGCCGGACCTTTCCCGGTGTTCAGCATTCTCATTTGGATATAAGTTTTATCAATATTTTTGCCCATTTCGCCGCCAAGCGCATCAATTTCGCGGACAACAATTCCTTTAGCAGGGCCGCCGACTGATGGGTTGCACGGCATAAAGGCAACCATATCAAGATTGATCGTAATCATTAAGGTTTTTGCTCCCATGCGTGCTGCAGCAAGTCCTGCTTCACTGCCTGCATGTCCGGCACCAATTACGATCACATCATATTTACCAGCTTCGTATGGCATTTTCGCTGCCTCCTTATTTGTTTATTTTATTCACTTCTTTTCTTATGCTTACAGTCCCTCGAGTAGTGGAACCAATCTTTTTTTAATTGTTTCCGCTGAAAGAAAGGGCTTCTCCGTTTATTTGCCCAAACAGAATTGGGAGAACAATTGATCGATCAGGCTTTCATGGACGCTGTCACCAATAATTTCACCGAGCTGTTCCCAGGCTCTTGTTAAGTCGATTTGGACGATATCGATTGGAGTTCCCATTTCGACTCCTTGAATCGCTTCTTCGATCGAATGGAGAGATTGGCCGAGCAGAGCAATATGGCGGGTGTTGGAGACGTATGTCATGTCCCCTGCTTCAATTGAGCCGGCAAAGAAAAGGGAGGCAATCGCCTCTTCCAAATCTTCAACACCTTTATCCTCGAGCAAAGAGGTCGTGACGATTTTATGATCTTTTGCAAGCTCTTTGACCCTGTCCATATCGATTTGCTGGGGCAGGTCCGTCTTGTTGATAATCACAATAACGTCCATGCCTTCAACTGCTTTGAAAATATTTTCATCTTCTGCAGTCAGTTGATCAGAATAATTAAGTACGAGCAAAATTAAATCAGCTTCTTTTAGCACCTGGCGGGACCGTTCCACACCAATCCTCTCGACAATATCCTCTGTCTCGCGGATCCCCGCCGTATCAAGCAGCCTCAGCGGCACACCCCTGACATTGACATATTCCTCAATGACGTCTCTTGTTGTTCCTGGTATATCGGTAACAATTGCTTTATTTTCATGCACAAGACTGTTCAGCAACGAAGATTTGCCTACATTTGGGCGTCCAACGATAACGGTTGAGAGGCCTTCTCTTAAAATTTTTCCTTGTTGTGACGTTTGCAGCAGCTTTTGTAATTCGCCGCGTACATATTGCGCCTTATCCAAAAGCATCGCATGGGTCATTTCTTCCACATCGTCGTACTCGGGGTAATCTATATTCACTTCGACATGAGCAAGTATCTCCAATATTTCCTGGCGAAGCTTTCTAATCAACTTTGAAAGCCGCCCCTCCATCTGGTCGAGAGCCACGTTCATCGCCCTGTCTGTTTTGGCGCGAATTAAATCCATAACAGCTTCCGCCTGTGACAAATCGATTCGTCCATTAAGAAAGGCCCGTTTTGTAAACTCCCCTGGTTCTGCGAGGCGTGCCCCACTATTTAAGGCAAGCTGCAAAACGCGATTCACAGAAACGAGACCGCCATGACAATTAATCTCTACTACATTTTCCCTTGTAAATGTTTTAGGTCCTCTCATTACGGTGACCATCACTTCCTCAGCCACTTCTTTCGTTTTTGGATCGATAATATGGCCGTAATGGATTGTATGGGAGGCCGCATCAATCATGCGCTTCCCGCCTGGACCGCGGAATAATTGATCAGTGATCTCGAAAGCCCGGTCACCACTGAGCCGTACAATCGAAATCGCACCTTCTCCCATCGGGGTCGAAATAGCCGCTATTGTATCAAACTCCATCCATCTCACCTCTTTTCGATAAAAGCTATATATGATAACTGTTTAGTTCAGTATATTTTGTCCTGAGGCTAACTTATCATTTACCTTCATGGCAAATCGTTAAAATTACTCAAATATCCACCGGCTGAATTTTAATGGCTATACAGCCAAAAATGTTATCCACAAATGAAATATGGACCATCCTTTATTTTAACTTATCCACATGTGAATAACAATAAAACGAGATACAAATCGATTGTTCTTAAAAATACCATAAAACACCGAATTGACAAACACAAAAAACTCCCGTAGTCCGGGAGTTCTGAATGGTTACTTATTTTTTTACACTCTGCTTTTCTTGTGTTACAGGAGAGATCACAATATGACGGTGCGGCTCGTTACCGTCAGAATAGGTTCTGATTCGGCTGTTATTGACCAACGCCGTGTGGATGACTTTCCGTTCATAAGAAGGCATTGGCTCCAAGGCAACATTTTGGCCGGTTCTTAAAGCTTTTTGAGCAAGCCGTTCAGCTAATTGAATTAATGTTTCATTTCTTCTGGTTCGGTAGTCTTCAGCATCAAGCAGGACGGTTAAATATTGATCCGAAAAGCGATTGATGACCAGCTGCGTTAAATATTGCAGTGAATTCAGAGTCTGCCCTCTTTTACCGATTAACAAAGCAATTTTTTCACCGGATAGTATAAACTGGATTTGTTTGCCTTCCCGAATTACTTCGATGTCGATTGCAGCACCCATCTTTTTGCTCACATCAATTAAAAAGCTTTTTGCCTCTTCAATCGGATCAATTTTTAGTGTCGCTTTAACAATCGCTGGACGTGATCCGAAAATTCCGAAGACTCCTTTTTTTCCTTCATCCATGATCGTAATATCTGCGCGGTCTTTTGAAGTATTTAACTGAGCTAAAGCTGATTCGACTGCTTCGTTGACTGTTCGTCCTGTAGCAGTAACTTGTTTCACTTTTTGGCTCCTCCCGCTTTACCGGTCGCAGGAACTTTTTTAAGGTCCGGACCTTTAATAAAATAAGTTTGAACAATCATGAAAATATTACCAACCACCCAATATAACGACAGGGCAGCAGGAAAGTTAATTGCAAAAACGATGATCATAACCGGCATGATCCAAAGCATCATCGCCATTTGTGGATTTTGGCCTTCAGTACCTGCCATCATGATTTTTTGCTGGATGAATGTCGTTACCCCTGCGATTAAAGGCAAAATGTAATAGGGATCCGGTGCGCCAAGGTCAAACCATAAGAAATTGTGCTCGGCAATCTCCCTTGTCCGGGAAATGGCATGATAAAAGCCAATTAAAATCGGCATTTGAATGAGCAGTGGGAAACAGCCTGCCAGGGGATTAACCCCATGTGCCTGAAATAACGCCATTGTTTCCTGCTGGAGTTTTTGCTGGGTTTTTTGATCCTTTGAGCTGTATTTTTCACGCAGCTTCTGCAACTCCGGCTGCAAAGCCTGCATCGCTTTTGAACTTCTTGTTTGTTTGATCATTAACGGAAGAATCACCAAACGTATTATTAGTGTAACAAGGATGATCGACATCCCGTAGCTTCCGCCGGCAAATTCAGCCACTTTCACAATCAACATGGAGAGCGGGTATACAATAAACTCATTCCAAAAGCCTGTGCTTTCGGATGTAATCGGTTGGTTATATTCCATACAGCCTGTTAAAAGCGCCGTAAGCGCAATCAAACTGGCAAAAAGAAGTATTCGCTTTTTCAACCGTTTTTTCCTCCTAACTGCTTAATGGTGATAAGGAATATATATTAAGAAAGCTAAAGCGCGGCCCCCGACAAAACTTAAAGCCGTTTGTTCATATTGCGGAAACAAGCTTGCGGTCCGGACGGTAAAGCTAAACTTTAAACGAATCAAATGGGGAGCTCGGTAAACAATGGCACTTATGCATGTCCCTTTTATGAATCCAAATGTATTTTAACATCTTTTAAGAGGAAGTGCCTTTAAAAGGATAAAAATAATAATGAAAAAAAAATTTACTGTTTTTCATTATTGCCAGTACGGGAGTGTTTCAATACCTTCGCAAGCTTTAACACATGGGTTAAGCTTTTCTTAATTTCATAAAGCTCCATTTCCGAAGTTGGCTTGCGCGCAATAATGACATAATCGTTGCCGCCATATATTTCGTCCTGAAAGTCTTGAAAAGACTGGCGGATATACCTTTTTACTCTGTTTCTCGTCACCGCGTTGCCAATTTTTTTGCTTACCGATAATCCAATTCGAAAAAAAGGCTGTTCAGGTTTTTTCAGCACATAGACAATAAATTGCCGATTCGCAACAGATTTTCCTTTCTGGAAAACCTCCTGAAACTCTTTATTTTTTTTAATGCGAAATTCTTTTTTCATCGCTAAACACCTTCAATCGTAAGTGGATCATGACAGCAGTTAAAACTCCATTCGATCAGCGAAAGCTAGTCCCTGCTTTGCTCGAATGAATGATTTTATGAGAAAAAAGACCACTGACGTTTCAGTGGCCTAAGCAGATAATACTTTTCTTCCCTTCCGGCGGCGGCGGGCAAGGACTTTACGTCCATTTGCTGTGCTCATGCGACTGCGGAATCCGTGAACTTTGCTATGTTTACGTTTATTTGGTTGATAAGTTCTTTTCATTATATGACACCTCCCTGAGGAATTGCTGTAAAAGACAGTCTTTCTAATTATATAGACGCACCCTGAAAAATGTCAACTCCCCGGAAAATAAATCTTTTTTTCAATTCCTCTTTAAAACTTTTTCCTGCTTATTTTTTTAACGAATAAAACGAATATGAATATTATTTCCACAAAACAAAAAATTTCAGCTAAATGCGCCTCCTGCCTTGTTGGGGATAAAATTCGACAGCTTTTTTATTATCCACAGCAGATACTGACAGCTTTTTCACACTATCTTCCACTGTGGACAATTTTTCTGCACAGGATGTTTCTCTTGTGGATAAAGCTTTAAAAAGCATTGCACCTCTTACGATTATTTGATATTATATTTGTGTTTTCACTCTGAATAAGTGATTGTTGATAAATGTATTATCCACAGATTGTGGATAAGATGTGGACAGGTTATCAAGCGGGTCTGTAAAACTTTGTCCACAGCAAGTGGATATTGTCGAATAACCTCTTTTATTCCTTATTATATATTTTTCCACATCCAATAGTTTCGTATATTGATTGAATTACGCAACTTGTACAAGCCGTACAACCATTTATATTCACAAAAATCCAAAAGAGAAGGAGGGATATTTGTTGGAAAATATTGCGGACCTCTGGAACAACGCTCTTGCTAATATTGAGAAAAAAATCAGCAAACCAAGCTTTGATACATGGCTTAAGTCGACGAAAGCCCATTCCCTGCAAGGGGATACATTGACGATAACCGCGCCAAATGAATTTGCCCGTGATTGGCTGGAAGAGCGATATTCCCAACTGATTTCCGGGATTCTATATGAAATCACCGGGGAAGAACTCTTGGTTAAGTTTATTATTCCGCAAAACCAAAATGAAGAAGAAATAGACTTGCCTCTTCCCCAGAGAAGATCACTCAAAGATGAAGATCCACCCGAGCTTCCGCAAAATATGCTAAACCCGAAGTATACATTCGATACATTTGTTATTGGATCGGGAAATCGGTTTGCACACGCTGCCTCACTTGCTGTAGCCGAGGCACCTGCAAAAGCGTATAATCCTCTTTTCATCTATGGAGGAGTTGGATTGGGAAAAACGCATTTAATGCATGCAATCGGCCATTATGTCATCGACCATAATCCTTCAGCCAAGGTTGTTTATTTATCTTCTGAAAAATTCACAAACGAATTTATCAATTCAATCCGGGATAATAAAGCGGTTGATTTTCGCAATAAATACCGAAATGTTGATGTGCTGCTGATTGATGATATTCAGTTTTTAGCGGGGAAAGAACAAACCCAGGAAGAGTTTTTCCATACTTTTAATACTCTCCATGAAGAAAGCAAACAAATTGTTATCTCAAGTGACCGGCCTCCAAAGGAAATCCCGACTCTCGAGGACAGGCTGCGTTCCAGGTTTGAATGGGGATTGATTACAGATATCACTCCCCCCGATCTCGAAACACGGATCGCGATTTTGCGAAAGAAAGCAAAAGCGGAAGGACTTGATATTCCGAACGAGGTTATGCTTTATATTGCCAATCAAATAGATTCGAATATACGAGAACTGGAAGGTGCCCTGATCCGGGTTGTTGCTTATTCATCACTGATTAACAAGGATATCAATGCATATCTCGCTGCTGAAGCATTAAAGGATATCATTCCAAGCTCAAAACCGAAAGTGATTACGATTCAGGAAATACAGCGAATTGTCGGTGAACATTTCAGCGTGAAGCTGGAAGATTTTAAAGCGAAGAAAAGAACAAAATCTGTCGCCTTCCCCAGACAAATTGCCATGTACTTGTCGAGGGAATTGACCGATTTCTCACTTCCGAAAATCGGCGAAGAGTTTGGCGGACGGGATCATACAACCGTCATCCATGCCCATGAAAAAATTTCAAAGCTGGTCCAGACCGATGCTACATTGCAGAAACAGCTTAAAGAAATCAATGACATGCTAAAAATTTAACAACAGCAGAAACGGGAAAATGTGAATAACTTTTGCCTGCTTACACACAGTCTATCCACATGTGGATAGACTGTATTTCCTTTATCATATCCAGTTATCCACATAACCACAGGCCCTACTAGTACTTCTACTAGTTTTTTACTTAAAAAAATATATATTTAAAGCTTAAAAATTGCTAAAACGGAGGATTAAAAAAATGCGCTTTATCATCCAACGCGACCGGCTCGTTCAGAGTGTTCAGGACGTTATGAAAGCAGTCACATCGAGGACAACGATTCCGATTTTGACAGGAATAAAAATCGTGGCGACAGAGGATGGAGTAACATTAACAGGAAGTGATTCAGATATTTCAATAGAATCGTTTATTCCCCATGAGGAAGCGGGAAGTGAAAATGTTGAGATTAAACAAACTGGTGCAATTGTTCTTCAAGCCCGCTTCTTCAGTGAAATTGTCAAGAAGCTGCCAACTGATTCAGTTGAAATTGAAGTGCAAAATCATTTGCAGACTATCATCCGCTCCGGAAAGTCAGAGTTTAATCTTAATGGCCTGGATGCAGAAGAATATCCACACCTTCCACAAATTGAAGAAGAAAATGTCTTTCGAATTCCTACCGATCTGTTAAAGACAATGATACGCCAAACCGTTTTTGCAGTGTCCACCTCAGAAACACGACCGGTGTTGACAGGTGTAAACTGGAGAGTCGAAAATAATGAGCTTACCTGTATTGCAACAGACAGCCATCGTCTTGCATTAAGAAAAGCAAGAGTTGAAGCGGAAAACAACGGCAACTATAATGTTGTAATTCCCGGAAAAAGCTTGAATGAGTTAAGTAAAATTTTAGACGACCATAACGATCCGATCGATATCGTCATAACTGAAAACCAGGTTTTGTTTAAAGCAAAGCATCTTTTATTTTTTTCAAGATTGCTCGAAGGAAACTATCCGGATACTTCCAGGTTAATTCCGAATGAAAGCAAGACCGATGTGGTGATTAACACAAAGGACTTTTTGCAGGCCATTGACCGTGCAGCGCTGCTTGCCAGAGATGGCCGAAATAATGTAGTCAAATTTTCTACTTTAGAAGGCGGATACGTTGAGATTTCTTCCAACACGCCTGAGATTGGCAACGTTGTTGAAGAAGTTCAAACAGAAACGATCGAGGGAGAAGAATTAAAAATCTCCTTTAGTGCAAAATACATGATGGATGCTTTAAAAGCCCTGGAAGGAACAGAAATTAAAGTTAGCTTTACTGGAGCGATGCGGCCGTTTTTCATTCGCCCGATCAACGACGAATCGATTCTGCAGCTGATCCTCCCTGTCAGAACATATTAATTTTTTTAAAAATGGCCCGAAAGTGTATTTTTCTTTCGGGTATCTTTTTTATTCCCCCGGAATAGACATTCAGGGTTGAGTAAAAAATGAAAATACAGACATAATAAGTTTCATTCCTTTCGCTGTGCTCAAGGCACAAAAATTTAATGAAAGTACTCTCTA
>NZ_PGUZ01000016.1 GCF_002860165.1 Bacillus sp. V3-13
AATAAAAATACCACAGCCTAGATGACCGTGGTAGACCCAAAATTTTATACTTTCTTATCTTTTAAAAAAACCACCATAGATATGTATGGTGGAGACGGTGGGACATGTTGTTCCATGCTTTCGTCATGGCACTGACTATATCTTGAACCTGCAATGTCCAGGTTCTCTGGCGTCTTATGCGAAATGTAAATTTACTTGGAATCAAGCAGGATCTCGCATCCTAGTACTACCATTCAGATCATGGCAGCCTATAAGTCGATACACGGCTGTTGGATTGCTCCACATACCGCTCGGCATTGCCTTATCGCGGACAGCGACTTAGGTTTCACCGATAAAGCCAGATTTTCACTTGTGTGTTGCCACACAAGGCGACTAGTTACTAATCGAACCCACGTCCAAAGATATTGGCACTTAAGCTTCTACGAGTGTAGTCGATATACTAGCGTTTCACTGCACCTTCTGCCTATCGACAGGCGTCCGGGCAGCTAGTCTGGTTGTTCTCTTCCTTCATCCTCAGACGGTGGAATCCGGCGTAGCCCACTTAAAGTGAGTCCCTTACCCTACCACATGGGCGATGGAGGGAGGAACCGCTATCGACTGTTATTAAGCAGCGAAAGCGAGGTTGTTGTTTTCTTTGCCAGTTATTGGCTTTGACGTTTTAACGAGGCCGATCCCCTCGACTCGCAACTTAAGCTCAAACTATCCCTGTCGAATCCGTAGCGTCCCCATTATAAAAGGTCCTGCAAGACTCACGGAGGAGTTACGTACGCTCGAGATGATGAGCATTAAGTTTGTGCCACAAAGTAGTGACAAATACTATTATACCATATTGTTGGTATTTTTCAATAGTTGGATGCTGGCTGTTATATCTTCTGTTTATCCCGGAAAGCCCGCTCGATTTCGCGTTTTGCTTCTTTCTTTTTCAAGTCTTCACGCTTATCGTATTGCTTTTTACCCTTGGCCAGGCCAATTAATACCTTCGCATATCCGTTTTTCAAATAAAGCTTGACCGGAACAAGCGAGTAACCTGCCTCTTTTGTTTCGCCGATCAACTTATTGATCTGCTTTTTATGCAGAAGAAGCTTTCTCGTCCGCAATGGGTCGTGGTTATAGCGGTTTCCCTGTTCGTACGGGCTGATATGCATATTGTATAAAAACACTTCACCGTTTTGGATTCGTGCGAAGGCATCCTTAAGGTTTACTCTGCCGGCGCGGATTGCTTTGATTTCAGTTCCTTGAAGAACAATGCCGGCTTCATATGTTTCTTCGATAAAATAATCATGGTATGCTTTTTTATTTTGTGCGACAGTCTTTCCCTCGCCCTTTGGCATGATATTTCCCCCTTTTCCCTTCAGCAGGGAAAAACATGTTTCTATTTATCCCTCTATTTTAACAAAAAAACGCCGGACTCACAACGTTCCAGCGGGAAAGAGAGGCCAGGGAAGGCTCTCTCATTAGCTAGTTTAACGGCTTTTTTTCTTGCGCTTTGCTTTAGGTGCATTTTCATAAAACCGTTTGTTCTTCTTCGGCTTTTTCTTGGCTCCGCCGTTTTCTGCCGCTTTTCCGGCACGCGGTTTCCCCGGACCGTCGCCTGCTTTAAAAACACGTGGTGCGCCAGTTGTGTCGCGGCGGCGTGTCCCTTTCATGCCGACGATTTCAAAGTCGATCGACCGTTCCTCTTTATTTACTTTGACAACACGGACCGTTATTTCATCACCAATCCGAAAGACATTGCCGGTCCGCTCACCGATCATCGCATAGTGGCGCTCATCATAACGGTAATAATCATCGGTCATATAACTGACATGGACAAGCCCTTCAATTGTGTTCGGGAGCTCGATAAACATCCCGAAATTTGTGACAGAGCTGATGATGCCATCATATTCGACGCCAATTTTGTCTTCCATAAATTCTGCTTTTTTCAGTTCATCCGTTTCCCGCTCGGCATCAACAGCGCGGCGTTCCATGTTGGACGAGTGCTCAGCAATCTCCGGAAGGCGCGCATTCCATTTCTCCCTTGTTGCCGGGTCAAGCTTCCCTTCGATTAAATATGTGCGGATCAAGCGGTGCACAATCAAATCGGGATAGCGGCGGATCGGTGAGGTAAAATGCGTATAATATTCAGCCGAAAGCCCAAAGTGGCCCAGGCTGTTCGGGTTATATTTTGCCTGCTGCATTGAGCGGAGCATGACAGTAGAGATGACCATTTCTTCAGGTTTGCCCTGGACTTCTTCAATAATTTCCTGAAGCGCTTTTGGGTGGACCGAATTGGCGGTCCCTTTTACAATATAGCCAAAATTGGTGATAAACTCGAAAAAGCGCCGCAATTTGTCTTCCTTCGGATCTTCATGAATCCGGTAAATGAACGGGACATCCATCCAGTGAAAATGCTCGGCAACCGTTTCGTTCGCCGCAAGCATGAACTCTTCGATCAGGCGCTCGGCTACTGTACGTTCACGAATCACCACGTCAGATGGCTTCCCGTCTTCATCCACGAGTACCTTTGCCTCTTTAAAATCAAAATCGATTGCCCCTCTGTTCATCCGCTTTCTCCTCAACACCAAAGACAGCTCTTCCATCAATTTAAACATCGGAACAAGCGGCTCATATCGCTTGATTAGATCTTCATCCTCATCAACGAGAATCTTTTTTACATCCGTGTAGGTCATGCGCTCTGTCGTTTTAATGACACTTTGAAAAATCTCGTGGTGAACCACTTCTCCGTCAGGTGCAATTTCCATTTCACACGAAAGGGTAAGCCTGTCCACCTGCGGATTCAACGAACAAATTCCGTTCGAGAGACGGTGCGGAATCATCGGAATCACCCGGTCAACCAGGTAGACGCTCGTTCCGCGCTCCTCTGCTTCCCTGTCAATCGGCGAATTTTCCTGAACATAATAACTGACATCGGCAATATGGACGCCGAGCTTGTAATGGCCATTGTCGAGCTTTGACACCGTAACCGCATCATCAAGATCCTTCGCATCCGCACCGTCAATCGTTACGATCGTTTCATTTCGCAAATCCCTGCGGTTGGCAATTTCGCTTTCAGCAATGGTGTCGGGCGTTTCGTTCGCCTGTTCAAGCACTTCCTGAGGAAACTCCATCGGCAGGCCATGCTTGTAAATGATCGAGAGAATATCCACGCCCGGATCGTTTTTATGGCCGAGAATTTCGACCACTTCGCCCTCTGCACTTTTGCGTCCTTCCGGATATGTTGTCAGTTTAACAACGACTTTATGTCCTTCGATGGCTCCTTTTGAGGCAGACTTCGGAATAAAAATATCGCTGGTAAACTTTTTATCATCAGGAAGGACAAATCCGAAATGCTTGCTTTCTGTGTACGTTCCAACGATTTGCTTGATGCCGCGCTCAAGAATCCGGACGATTGTTCCTTCGCGCCGTTGTCCCGAGCTTTCCGCTGACACACGGACTAATACAATATCACCGTGCATCGCATTATTCATTTCGTTTGGCGGAACGAAAATATCATCCATCCCCGGCTCGTCCGTGATAACGAAGGCAAACCCTTTCGCATGGCCGGACAACCGGCCGCGAATCAGATTCATTTTTTCCGGCAGGCCGTAGCGGTTGCTGCGCGTTCTGACAACGAGCCCCTTTTCTTCCATCACAACCAGGGCTTTAACAAAATCTTTGAATGTTGATGAATCTTCAATCCCGAAGGCTTCTTCAAGTTCCTGGACTGTCAGCGGCTTATACGCCTCATCCTTCATATATTGCAAGAGCCGGTCAATATGGTGCTGGATGGTTTCATCCATTATAATCCCCTCCTTTTCAGGGCTTTTGCTTTTATTCTTGCCAATTTAAGCTTTCTAAAAACTGATAAATATCTTCATGAAGCTGGTCGCGCTCTTTGTCGAGCGTGATGACGTGTCCCGATTCCTCGTACCATTTCAGTTCCTTTTGCTCAGACTCAACTTCATTATAAATAATATTCGCACTTTCTGTATTAATCATCTCATCATGCCGCGCCTGGACGACAAAGGTCGGGGCATATATCATATCAACATGATTGCGGACATCGGCAATCAGGTTTTGCAGTGCTTTTAATGTATTCATCGGCGTTTTCTGGAATTCATTCATTTCCTGTTCAATTTGCACTTCACTTTTGCCTTCACGACTCTTATATTCGCGGGCATAGGACAGGATTCCTTTATACATGACCTCTTCACTTTTAATATGCATTGGTGCACACATCGGAACAATACCCTTTACTGGCACCGTATAACCCAGTTTCAAGGCGAAGACGCCTCCCAGTGAAAGTCCGGCAACGGCGATTTCATTATGGCCCTTGTTTTTCAAAAACTCATAGCCTCCAATCACATCCTGCCACCAATCTTCAGGACCGGTATGAACAAGCTCTTCCGGAGGAACGCCGTGGCCTTTGTAATGGGGCGCATGGCTGGTATAACCTTTTTTCTCAAGAAAGCGGCCAAGCATACGGACATCTGCTGAATTTCCCGTAAATCCATGTAAAAGCAAAACCGCCCGCTTTCCCCCTTCAAAAGTAAACGGCTTCGGCATAACGATATTCATCTATGAAAACTCCTTTTCCAACATAATATTTCCGTACGTACTCTTAGTTAAACTTTGACTCACAAGTACTTTATTTTTAGCAAACCTATTCCTAACATTCCACTAAAACGCACTGATCTATGTGTATTTGCAGCAAACATCCAGATGATCCTGGTCCATTTTAAGCATAAAAAAACCTGACCCGTCACAGGCCAGGATTTATTGTCATTTTTACAGATCAAAATACGAAACCGCAATCGTTAATATAAAGAATAAAACCGAGAGAACGATTGTAATGCGGTGGAGAATCAAGTCAAGTCCCCGTGCTTTTTGCTTTCCGAACAATTGTTCAGCACCGCCGGAAATCGCTCCGGAAAGCCCTGCGCTTTTTCCTGATTGAAGAAGTACCACTACGATAAGTGCGATACATACGATAACCAATAGTGTGACTAATACTGCGTGCAAGAAGTCCACCTCCCATAAAACGTGCCTTCACAGTATTTTTACTGTATCATATTTCCTTCCATTAAACAATAACAATCTGAGCCTTATACAAGAGACTGCTCCATTTTACAGCAAAACCATTGTCACCTATTCTTGAATGTTTAGAAGTTCCAGAAACTCTCGTTCAGGCTTCATATATTTCGTACCCTTATCCGATTGAAGATAAATGGCCCGGTCAGCTCCAAATGAAACATTCACCTTTAAGTTACCGAAATCTATCTCACTGATTTTTTCACGGGATGAAGCTTTTTTATCCCAATCTATGGCATGATTAATAAAATAGACGATTTCATTGATCGTATCTTTGTCGTTTATTTCTGTACATTCCTCGTTTGGGGAATTCCCGTAAATGCAAATATGATCTGGAATCTTCGTAATCCATGTTGTGAAGGTGTGGATAGGGGTTTTATCAAACACTACCTCTGTGCGCCCCTCCTGCTTGTTATAATGGGCTGAAACAGACAACTCTCCATCAAATCCTGATTTCTTCCACTGTGAATAGAAGCTTGACTCATGGTTGTCCTGGTTCATCTCCAATATTGGTTTTTGCGATACTTTCCAACCGTTTTTCGGCAGTTCTCTTTCATAAAAATCATAGATGTCATTTACGCGGTTGCCGGCGAGAACATAATCATGTTCATTCGGCTCTAAACCTTCAAATAACGGAATGTCATCTTCTTGTTCAGGGATGATTGACATTCCGGCATGTCTATTATCAATTACCTTTAGATAAAAGAACCAAATGGTTAAAGCGATGACCGCAATAAATAATAAAATAAACCAACTATTTCTTTTCATCTATGATACCTGCCTCTAATCATTGGATTTATTATCTTTTATTTTACCACTACTTCCTTTATTCTTTCTTAGAAATGATAAAAACCTCCATACTTCGCATTCTTCATGCAAAGTAGGAGGTTTTTTTGTTACTGCCATGGAAAAATTACTTTTTCAGATTATAAAAAGAGTTTAGCCCGCCATATACTGCTAAATCACCGAGCTCGTCTTCGATGCGGAGGAGCTGGTTGTATTTCGCGATTCGGTCTGTACGGGACATGGAACCGGTTTTGATTTGTCCGGCATTTGTTGCGACAGCAATGTCAGCAATCGTTACGTCTTCTGTTTCACCGGAACGGTGGGAAACAACGGCTGTGTAACCGGCACGCTTCGCCATTTCGATCGCATTAAATGTTTCTGTCAGTGTACCAATTTGGTTCACCTTGATCAGGATGGAGTTGGCAATTCCTTTTTCGATTCCTTCAGCAAGCTTCTTGGTGTTTGTAACGAATAGATCGTCCCCAACCAGCTGAACCTTGCCGCCAATCCGCTCAGTTAACAGCTTATGGCCTTCCCAGTCGTTCTCATCCAAACCATCTTCGATTGAGATAATCGGGAATTCTTTAACAAGCTCTTCATAAAAGTTAACCATATCTTCAGAAGCTAAACCTGTGCGGCCTTCGCCTGCAAGGTCATACCTGCCTGTTTCTTTATTGAAGAATTCGGAAGATGCGACATCCATTGCAAGGAAAATATCTTTGCCTGCTTCATAGCCAGCCTTTGAAATTGCTTCAATAATGACTTCTAAAGCTTCACGGTTTGAACCAAGGTTCGGAGCAAATCCGCCTTCGTCACCAACTGCTGTATTAAGGCCTTTGCCGGATAAAACTTTTTTCAGGGAGTGGAACACTTCTGCGCCCATGCGGATAGCTTCTCTAAAAGTTGGTGCTCCGACAGGCATGATCATAAATTCCTGGAAGTCAACGTTATTGTCGGCATGGGAACCACCGTTGATGATATTCATCATTGGAGTTGGCAGCTGAGTCGCATTGAATCCGCCAAGGTAGCGGTATAAAGGCAAGCCGACGGACTCTGCTGCAGCATGGGCAACCGCCATCGAAACACCAAGAATCGCGTTCGCACCCAATTTCCCTTTATTGTCAGTACCGTCAAGTTCGATCATCGCACGGTCAATACCGACCTGGTCTGTAACGTCCATGCCAATAACCGCTTCTGCGATCACTTCATTCACGTTTTCAACTGCTTTTTGGACGCCTTTGCCAAGATAGCGTGATTTGTCACCGTCACGAAGCTCAACTGCTTCATACTCGCCGGTGGAAGCGCCTGATGGCACGATCGCCCGGCCGAAGAAACCGGATTCGGTAATCACTTCTACTTCAACTGTCGGATTTCCGCGGGAATCAAGAACTTCACGTGCGTATACATGTTGGATAAATGGCATATCAAAATCTCTCCTTTTGGATAAATTATTTTTTTATTAAAGATTCTCCAGTCATTTCAACTGGTTTTGCTACATTTAAAAGGTCGAGCATCGTCGGTGCGAGGTCGCCGAGAATTCCGTCTTCCCGTAATTCAACACCTTCTTTTGTCACAATAACAGGTACCGGATTCGTTGTATGGGCAGTCATTGGGTGCCCATCGATGGTGACTACTTCATCCGCGTTCCCATGGTCAGCAGTGATAATCGCTGTTCCGCCTTTTGCGATAATCAACTCGACCAGGCGGCCCAGGCATTCATCGACCGTTTCGACCGCTTTGATTGTCGGTTCGAGCATCCCTGAATGTCCAACCATATCAGGATTTGCATAGTTTAAAATAATCGCATCAAAGTTATCCGCTTCTATCTCCTTCACGAGTGCATCCGTTACTTCATATGCGCTCATTTCCGGCTTAAGATCGTAAGTCGCAACCTTTGGCGATGGAATTAATATTCTTTCTTCACCAGGAAATTTCTCTTCGCGTCCGCCGCTCATAAAGAACGTAACGTGAGGATACTTTTCAGTTTCGGCGATCCGCAGCTGTTTGAGGCCGTTTTGCGACAGAACCTCTCCAATCGTGTTATCAAGATTCGTTGGTTTAAAGGCAACATAGCCGTCAACCGTTTCGCTGAAATGCGTCAAACAGACGAAGTGAAGGTTGTTTGGATGCTTTGGTCCCCGGTCAAAAGAACGGAAATCCTTGTTTGTAAAAGTATTCGAGATTTGAATGGCCCGGTCAGGACGGAAATTATAGAAAATAACCGCATCTTCATCCTCAATCGTTGCCACCGGTTTTCCATCAGGTCTTGTCAGCACTGATGGAAGCACAAACTCATCAAAAATTCCGTTTTTATAGGAGTCTTCAATCAGTTCCAATGGATTCGAATAGGCTGGACCCTCTCCATATACCATCGAGCGATATGACTTTTCAACACGCTCCCAGCGCTTGTCCCGGTCCATCGAATAATACCGGCCTGAGATTGTGGCGAACTCTCCTACACCGTACTCATTCATTTTCTCCAAAGTTTCTTCAATATATTTCCGTGCTGTTTGCGGTCCGACATCGCGCCCATCAAGGAACGCGTGAAGATAGACTTTGTCGACTCCCTGCTCAGCGGCAAGCTTCAACAAAGCAAACATATGGTCAATATGGCTGTGCACACCGCCATCAGAGAGAAGCCCGAACAAATGTAGTTTCGTGCCTTTTTCCTTTACATGCCTCATTGCGTCAAGGAAGGTTTGATTCTTCGCAAATTCACCTTCTCGAATCGAAATATTGACTCGAGTTAAGCTTTGATAAACGATTCGGCCAGCTCCGATATTTAAGTGTCCGACCTCGGAGTTTCCCATTTGCCCTTCCGGAAGCCCGACTGCTTCGCCGGATGCAATCAGCTTGGCATGGGGGTACTTGTTCCAATATCGTTCGAAATTCGGTTTGTTCGCCTGCGCAACAGCATTCCCTTTTCGCTCGCCTCTTATAGCAAACCCGTCAAGGATGATGAGCGCAACAGGGGCTTTACTCATTCTGACCTGCCTCCAATAGCTGTAGGAATGACTGGGCCTCAAGGCTGGCTCCGCCTACAAGGGCTCCGTCAATATCTGGCTGTTCCATATATTCTTTAATATTGCCTGGCTTGACGCTTCCGCCGTATTGGATGCGGATCACATCAGCTGCAGCTTGTGAAAATTGGTTGGCAACAACCTGGCGGATATGGGAGCAAACTTCATTTGCATCTTCAGCAGTTGAAGATTTACCTGTTCCAATCGCCCAGATTGGTTCATAAGCAATGACAGTTTGTTTAACCTGATCTTCTGTTAAACTATTTAAAGCTTTTTTCACCTGGTCTCCGACAAGCTGATTCGTTTCACCGTTTTCGCGCTGTTCAAGTGTTTCACCGACGCAGACAATTGGTGTCAAACCGTATTTAAATGCGGAAAGCGTCTTTTTGTTTACCGACTCATCGGTTTCGTTAAACATTTCCCTGCGCTCTGAGTGTCCGATGATCACATATTTCACTCCAAGGTCAGCAAGGGCTTTCGGGCTTACTTCCCCTGTAAAAGCACCGCTTTCTTCGAAGTGCATATTCTGGGCACCGATTTCAAGATCATAGTCTTTTGTGCTTTCAACTAACTGTTCCAAAAACAATGCCGGGGCACAAACAACCGAATCAATGTTTTCTTTTGGAGGAACCAGCCCGTTCACTTCTTCAATAAAGGCTTTAGCCTCTGCAAGAGTTTTATGCATCTTCCAATTTCCTGCGATAATTGGCTTGCGCATGTCGCACATCCTTTCATGTGTTGATTCTGGGAGCAAATATATTCCCGGTTTATTTATCCAGTAAAGCAACGACGCCAGGAAGTGCTTTGCCCTCCATAAATTCGAGCGAAGCACCCCCGCCAGTGGAGATATGGCTCATTTTTTCAGCAAGGTTGAATTTTTCCACTGCAGCTGCAGAATCCCCGCCGCCGATGACCGAATATGTATCGTCTGCTTCGGCAAGTGCTTCAGCGATCGCTTTCGTTCCGCCTGCAAATTTATCAAACTCAAAAACACCCATTGGTCCGTTCCAAATGACTAATTTTGAATTCTTGATGACATCGCGATAAATTTCCGCCGTTTTCGGACCGATATCCAAAGCTTCCCAATCAGCTGGAATCTCTTCAATCGCTACTTCTCTTGTGTTTGCCTCAGGTGAAAAATCATCTGCAACAACCGCATCAACCGGCATATAGAAGTTCACGCCTTTTTCTTTTGCTTTTTGCATAAACGATTTTGCCAGATCGATTTTGTCTTCCTCAAGCAATGACTTTCCGATCTCATTTCCGTTTGCTTTTACAAAGGTGTAGGCCAAGCCGCCGCCAATAATTAAGTTATCAACCTTGTCGAGCAGATTGTCGATAACACCGATTTTATCTTTCACCTTCGCACCGCCAATAATGGCTGTGAAAGGACGTTCCGGATTGGACAATGCTTTGCCAAGCACCGCCAATTCTTTTTCCATTAACATGCCTGAAACCGCTGGAAGATGGTGAGCAATTCCTTCGGTTGAAGCATGGGCACGGTGGGCAGCTCCGAAAGCGTCATTGACATAAATGTCGGCCAAGTCGGCAAATGCTTTTGCCAGCTCAGGGTCATTTTTTTCTTCGCCCTTATAGAAACGGACGTTTTCAAGGAGGAGCACATCGCCATCAGACATTGTGTCAATTTCTTTGATAACAGACTCTCCGTATGCTTCATCCGTTTTCTTGACTTCTTTGCCAAGAAGCTCCGACAATCGGGCGGCAACCGGAGTAAGCCTTAGCTCCTCAACAACCTGGCCTTTCGGACGGCCGAGATGGGATGCCAAAATGACCCTGGCTCCCTGTTCTGTTAAATATTGAATCGTCGGCAGCGCAGCCCTGATCCGTGTTTCGTCCGTAATCGCTCCATCCTTCATCGGAACGTTAAAATCAACACGGCAAAACACTTTTTTCCCTTTAACATCCACATCTTTTACGGTTTTTTTATTCATGGCAAAAGAACCTCCTTTTTGATGATCGGCATGGACGAGTAAAAGGGAGTGGGGCTATGATCCCCGCTCCCCTTTTCATCCGTCTATATTATAGTGGTTCACGATGTTAATATCCATCAATTCTATATGAACGAAGGATATTTATTCTTTTAGTCTTATAGCCCTTTTTGAGCGATGTAATCAACAAGGTCCACTACACGGGCTGAATAACCTGATTCGTTGTCATACCAAGAAATAACTTTGACCATGCTGCCTTCCATGACCATTGTGGAAAGGGCATCGATTGTGGAAGAATATTGGCTTCCGTTGTAGTCTCTGGATACTAGCGGCTCTTCGCTGTAGCCTAGAATTCCTTTAAGTTCGCCCTCTGAAGCTTCTTTGAAAGCAGCATTGAGTTGTTCAGCTGTTACATCTGTGTTAAGCTCAGCCACCAAGTCTACTAAAGAAACGTTTGGAGTCGGAACACGCATTGCTCCACCGTTTAATTTACCTTTTAGTTCAGGCAGGACGAGGGAAACTGCTTTTGCAGCACCAGTTGTTGTTGGAATAATATTTTCAGCCGCTGCACGGGCACGACGGTAATCTTTGTGTGGCAAGTCTAATATTTGTTGGTCATTTGTGTATGAGTGAACAGTTGTCATCATGCCACGCTTAATTCCAAACTTGTCGTTAAGAACTTTCGCAAAAGGAGCCAAACAGTTAGTAGTACAAGAAGCATTTGAGATGACATGATGGTTTGCAGGATCATACTTATCCTGGTTTACACCCATAACGATGGTGATATCCTCATCACTCGCAGGAGCAGAGATAATAACCTTTTTTGCACCGGCTTCGAGATGCTTTGCAGCGTCAGCACGCTTTGTGAAACGGCCAGTTGATTCAACAACCACTTCAACACCAAGGTCGCCCCAGCCCAGTTGCGCAGGATCGCGTTCAGCAAGAACTTTTACTTTTTTCCCGCCGACAACAAGGGAATCCCCATCAACTGTCACTTCCTGGTCCAGCTTGCCGTGAACAGTGTCATATTTTAATAAATGCGCAAGCATATTTGCATCTGTTAAGTCGTTTACCGCCACTACCTCTAAATTTGGATTGTTCAGTGCTGCACGGAAAACAACACGTCCAATTCTGCCAAATCCGTTAATACCAACTTTTACTGCCATGATTATTTCCTCCTTTGAATATTTAAGGATTTTTATTTATATAAAGGGGATTACCCTTATATCAACTGCTTGGCGGCACCTTCATCGGTAATTAAAATCGTCGACGGTGGAGCCTGTTTCATATAAGCGCGAATCGCCTTTGCCTTTGAGGATCCGCCTGCGACAGCCAAAACGCTGTCAACCCCGGCCAAATCTCCAAGCTGCAATCCAACCGTTGGGACTTTATGGACAATTTCCCCGGTTTCATCAAAATAATAGCCGAAAGCTTCGCCAACAGCTTTCTTTTTGCGAATGATCTCCAAATCTTCCGCACTCGTTTTCCGGCGCTCTGCCATTGTTATAGCGTCTCCAATTCCATGTAAAACCATGCTTGCCGATTTGATTAAGTCAAGCACCTCATGAATAAAAGGTTCTTTTATAAATGATTCATAAATTTCACGGCTTACCTGGTCAGGCACATAGAGAACGCGGTGCTTTGCCCCTGTTTGCGCGGCCATTTTTGCACAGATCGTATTGGCCTGGTTTTGCACATCTTCACCAAGCCCTCCTCTGGCAGGTACAAACAGCAAATCATTCTTGCCAAAATCAAGTGTCAGCATTTCAGCAACTGCCGCCATTGTAGATCCACCGGTTACGGCAATGATATTTTCGTCGTGAAGATGTTCTTTCATCGAGATCGCGCATGCTCTCCCGAGTTCATTCTTCACCCATGGTGACTGGTCGCTGTCACCATTGACGATAATCACTTTTTGGATGCCAAGCTGCACTTCGAGCTGGCGCTCTAATTTGTCTATACCCGTTATGCCCCTCATTATGCTATCAAGTCTTTCCAACAAGGCCTTGCCTTCTTCTGTTAAACTCATTCCGAGGCTTGTAAAATACAGCAGGCTCTGCCCTTTTAAAAACTCGACCTCCGACCGAAGCACGCGCTCGGTGAGTCCGAGGCTCACCGCGAGACTTCTTCTCCCCACTGGCTGCATCACGTTTATGTACTGCAGGATTAGATAACGTTTTTGCATAACATCAAGCAAATCGGGCAATAATCTTCTTTGGATATCAAATAATGAATTCATCATACCGTTTCTCCTTCAATGAAGTGATATTGGTCACAAAACGTCCCGGTGTGACATATTATGTCCCGCTAACGGTAAAAAAAAATCACTCCTGATTCCATTTTCATTTTAACAGGAGTGAACCGCTAATTCAACACATATGTTTATCTTTTTTTCTGCAAACGTTTACTTAGGGCGAATTTATCAATATGGCCATATTGGACCATCTCACCGTCAAGTTCAACAACCGGGATCATCAGGCCGTATTTCTCTGTCAGTTCATCACTTTGGTCAATATCCCGCTCTTCCAGTTCGAAAGGATATTCCGATTGCATCTCCATTAAAGCGGTTTTTGCCTTGTCGCATAAAGGGCATTTGGTTCGAGTATAAAAAGTAAGCTTAAGCACCAAGTATTTCTCCTTCTATTCGTATCTTTTCCTTTTTGAGGACGAAGCGATCCCCAGCTGTTCGCGATATTTGGCGACTGTCCTCCTTGAAACGATCATGCCTTCCTCCTCAAGCCTCGCCACAATTTCCTGGTCAGATAACGGCTTTTGTTTATTTTCAGCCGCAACATACGCTTCAATCTTACTCTTCACCTGTGCCGATGACGTGTTTTCACTTGAAACGGTTTGGATTGTGCTTGAGAAAAACGATTTTAATTCAATGGTTCCAAATGGGGTTTGCGCATATTTTTCCCTTACCGCCCTGCTGACTGTCGACTCATGAATGCCCAGTTCATCGGCTATCTCTTTCATTGTTAATGGTTTGAGTCCTTCGCGTCCTTTCCTGAAAAAATCCGGCTGTTTTTCAACGATTTTCATGGTTACCTTGAGCAGCGTTTCTTTTCGCTGCTCAAGGCTTTTTAAAATCCAATAATAATCCTGCTGCTTTTCTTGAAGAAACCGGCTGACCTGGTCGTCATTATAGGATGACAGTTCGGTAAAATAAGCTTGGTTAAAGCTTATTTTCGGAATGACGGAATCAAGGATGGTCACCGTATAATCGATACCATTCCAATCAATCACTACATCCGGGATCATATACGCCGGTTTTTGCTGCTGAAAAAGAGCACCCGGTCTTGGATTGAGCGTTTGGATAAAGTCGTATACATGCTGGATCTCTTTCAAGTCTATTCCCGCCTGCTTCGAGATCAGCTTCCAGTTCTTATTGGCAAATGGATGAAAATAATCGGATATAATCATTTCCGCCAGCGCATTTCTGTTTTCAAGCCTTTGCAGCTGCAGCAGGAGACATTCCTGAAGGCCGCGCGCACCAATGCCGGCAGGATCCAATTGTTGGAGGATCTGCAAACATTGCTCCGCCTCTTGCTGCGGATATTTTGCCGCAGCTTCATGCCAATCGCATAAGTAACCGTTTTCATCAATATTGAGGATGAAATCGGTGAGAATCTGCTTTTGCCGCGTTGTGACTTGTTTAAAATTGATTTGTGAGCGCAAGTATTCATCTAAAGAGACAACCTTCTCGCCGATTTGTTCGATCCAGCTTTGCTTGTCTTTTTGGCTATTTTTCCACGAGGATTTACTCCTGTCCATCCGCGGATCAATGGCGGTTTGAAAATTGCCTGAATCCAGCTGTAAAAGGGGGTTCTCTGCTGCTTTATTTTCGAGGAAAGCGTTCAGCTCCTGAGCAGAATACTGCAAAAGCGCAATTGCTTGAGTCAGCTCCTGCGTAAGCGTCAATTTTAAAGTTTGCTGCTGCCAAAGTCCCGCTTTAAAATTCATTCTGCATTCCCCCCCTTTCCCCATTTTACAATAAGGAGCAGCAATGGTGTATGGAAAATTATTTGTAATTGAACGACCCCTGTCGTGAATTAGGAGCTGAATAGTTATTATGCCGAGCCGAAATTTAGGATTTTTTATATGTATTCAAGTTTTATGAACAGAAACTGAATTTATGAGCGGTTTTCGAAATTTATGAGCGGAATTTCAGATTTATGAGCGGAAATCAAAATTTACGAGCGGAATCTCAGATTTACGAGCGGAAATCAAAATTTACGAGCGGAATCTCAGATTTACGAGCGGAAATCAAAATTTATGAGCGCAATTTCAGATTTATGAGCGGAAATCAAAATTTATGAGCGGAATCTCAGATTTACGAGCGGAAATCAAAATTTACGAGCGAAATCTCAGATTTACGAGCGGAAATCAAAATTTACGAGCGGAATTTCAGATTTACGAGCGGAATTTCAATTTTATGAGCGGGTTCAAAATTTATGAGCGGAATCTCAAATTTATGAGCGAAATTCGAACTCGTAATGAGATCCAACTAACGCGATACTCACCACCAATAATAAAAAAACCTCTCCCTGATTTGTGATCAGAAAAAGGTTTTTGGCAGCGCCCTCGTCAGGATTCGAACCCGAATTTCAAGAACCGGAATCTTGCGTGCTATCCATTGCACCACGAGGGCCTATTAAACGCCTGGCAGCGCCTTATTTCATAATAATTAGCCGCTAATCATTTAAGCACTACGATTTACTATTATAGGGCATGTTTTGATTCTTTGCAAGCAAGATTTGCGTTTAAAAAAATATACTTTGGGTAAGATGGAAACGGAGCAGTTTTTTCCCAATCATACATGTGTCGAACGATTTCCCCACTGTCGGATGCGATTTGTTTGACCTTTATTGACCATCATTGTATGATAGCAATACATACTAATTCTTCTATGGAAGAACTGCATTACCAATGTATGTTTGATGTCTTTATATTGGAGGAGGAAGCGTAAATGAATTTAATCCCTACAGTTATTGAACAGACAAACCGGGGCGAGCGTGCTTACGATATTTATTCCCGCCTTTTAAAGGACCGGATCATTATGCTTGGCAGCGGAATTGATGACCATGTCGCCAATTCAATTGTCGCCCAGTTGTTGTTCCTTGAAGCGGAAAACCCGGAGAAAGATATATCCATCTACATTAACAGCCCGGGCGGAAGCATTACTGCCGGAATGGCGATTTATGACACCATGCAGTTTATCAAGCCGGATGTGCAAACGATTTGTATCGGCATGGCTGCTTCAATGGGGGCATTTTTACTTGCTGCCGGCACAAAAGGCAAACGCTATGCGCTTCCTAACAGTGAAGTTATGATTCACCAGCCGCTTGGCGGAGCGCAAGGCCAGGCAACTGAAATTGAAATTGCTGCAAAACGCATTTTATTCTTGCGTGACAAGCTAAACCAAATTCTTGCTGAACGCACAGGCCAGCCACTTGAAGTGATCGCAAGGGATACAGATCGCGATAACTTTATGACGGCCGACAAAGCGCTTGAATATGGCTTAGTCGACCAAATTATCACTAGAAACCCCAGCGAAAACAACGACAAAAAATAAGCAATAAAAAACTCGTGCCAATCGGCGCGAGTTTTTTAATTTTCTTTTTGGATGTAGTTTGCGAGTTCTTCAAGCGCTTTTTGCTCATCATGCCCTTCAGCAATCAAGGTTACCGTGGAACCGGCACTGACTGCAAGGCTCATTAACCCCATGATGCTTTTCGCATTCACTTTTTTGCCGTCTTTCTCCAGAAATATATCGGAAGAAAAACGATTTGCCTCCTGCACAAACAATGCGGCTGGCCGTGCCTGTAAGCCCGTTTTTAATTTTACTTCAACTTTTCTCTCTACCATCCCAATTCCTCCCGGTTTTTCTATCAATCTCCGACTGGCTGTCCAGCGCGAAGCTTCTCAGCTATTTCATCAATTTTTCTCAGCCGGTGGTTGATTCCAGATTTGCTGATCTCCCCTCCGGAGACCATCTCGCCAAGCTCCTTTAACGTAACATCCTGGTAAGCGACACGCAGCTCCGCAATTTCCCTTAACTTTGCCGGTAAAACTTCAAGACCGACCGTCTGCTCAATAAAGCGGATATTTTCTACTTGCCGCAATGCTGCATCGATTGTTTTATTTAAGTTTGCCGTTTCACAATTGACAAGCCGGTTAACCGAATTTCTCATATCGCGGACAATGCGAATGTCTTCAAAGCGCAAAAGCGCGTTATGGGCACCGATAATGTTTAAAAACTCGGTGATTTTTTCAGCTTCCTTTAAATACGTAATAAAGCCTTTTTTCCGCTCAAGCGTTTTGCTGTTTAAATCGAACAAATTCATTAGTTCACATAGGGAGTCATTGTGTTCCTGGTAAAGGGAAAACACTTCAAGATGGTAGGAGGACGTTTCCGGGTTGTTCACCGATCCTCCCGCCAAAAAGGCTCCCCGTAAATAAGAACGCTTACAGCATTTCTTTTTAACAAGCTCCTTGGAGATATCGTGGATAAAAGTAAACCCGTCTCCAAGGATTTTTAAGTCCTCCAAAATCCTTTTTCCGTCTTCTGAAAGGCGCACAATATAGACGTTGTTCTTTTTTAAACGCATTTTTTTGCGGACAAGGAGCTCGACCTGGACATGCTCGTAGCTCCTTTTTATCAATGTATAAATTCTTCTTGCGATTGCTGCATTTTCTGTTTGAATGTCAACAACCAGCTTTCGATTGGAAAAAGAGAGGGAGCCATTCATGCGGATTAAGGCAGACAACTCCGCTTTTCCGCAGCAATCCTTTATCTCCATATTCGTCAATTCCTTTTTCGTTTCCGAAGCGAAAGACATCCCTTCACCCCCTGTAGACAAACGGTTGCATTACGTATTACGCATTGAACCTCTGTTTAGTTTCATCCATAAGCAAAGAAAATAATAAATCGGCAACTTTTTTTGTGTCATGGCGAATGACCCCGTCTTCAAAGCTGACAATATCGCCATGGACAACGTTAAGGCCAAGCTCGTAAAGCTTTGCCAAATCATACTGGACAGGCTGGGCCAGCTCTTCCTTGTAGCGATATTGGAGATCGAGCGGAATTTCTTGATTATGGACTAAAATGGTATCGATAAAAGCACAGTCCATATGTTCATAAATGGCTTTCACATGGTCGCTTGCAGTAAAATCATGTGTTTCTCCTGCCTGCGTCATTAAATTGCAAATATATACCTTTCTTGCTTTTGACCGGCATACCTCTTCACCAAGCCGCGGAACAAGCAAATTCGGGAGAATGCTTGTGTATAAACTTCCGGGACCGATGATAATCAAATCGGCCTGCCTGATCGCATGAAGCGTTTCCGGTAAGGATTTAATTTTTTTTGGTGATAAAAATACTTTTTTAATGCGTTTCCCCGAGAAAGGAATTTTCGATTCTCCCGACACGATCGTGCCATCTTCCATTTCGGCATGGAGAACAACACTTTGGTTCGCGGCTGGCAGCACCTTGCCGCGAACGTTTAAAACCTTGCTCATTTCCTGGATTGCATGCACAAAATTTCCGGTTATTGAAGTCATTGCCGCCAGGATTAAATTTCCGAGTGAATGGCCGGAAAGCTCGTTCGAAGTTTTGAACCTGTGCTGAAACATTTCTTCGATCAGCGGCTCAACATCGGAAAGCGCGGCCAGGACGTTCCTGATATCACCGGGCGCTGGGATCTTCAGCTCATTTCTAATTCGCCCTGAGCTTCCACCATCGTCAGCCACTGTTACAATCGCGGTAATGTCAACTGGGAGTTGCTTAAGCCCGCGCAACAAGACCGGCAATCCCGTCCCGCCTCCGATGATGACTATTCTAGGTTGTTGTTCGATGGTCATGTCGTTGGGTCCTTTCTTTTCTCAATATCCCGGTGCGCAATTTTTGTATGATAGTCATTCTCAAAATAATGGCCAATATATTCTGCAAGCGCAACCGACCTGTGCTGCCCTCCGGTACATCCAATCGCGATCACGAGCTGGGCTTTCCCTTCACGCTTATAGTGGGGAAGCATAAAGCTGAGCAGTTCGGTTACCTTTTCCAAAAACTTTTGTGTTTCAATCCATTTCAACACGTAGCTTGAAACCTCTTCATCGAGTCCTGTTTTTGGCCGCATATGTTCAATATAGTGCGGATTCGGTAAAAAACGGACATCAAAGACAAGATCAGCATCGATTGGCAGGCCATGCTTGAAGCCGAAAGACACGACATTCACTGTGAAGATCATTTTTTTATCGGCTGAGAATTCGGTTAAAATTTTCTCTCTAAGTTCGCGTGGTTTCATCTGGGACGTGTTATAAATGAGCTGTGCTCTTCCTTTCAGCTCTTCAAGCAGCTGCCTTTCCAGCTTAATCCCTTCGAGCGGCAGGCCTGCCGGAGCAAGCGGATGAACACGGCGTGTTTCCTTATATCTTCTCACCAGTGTATTGTCATCCGCATCAAGGAAGAGTATTTGCGGCGCAACCCATGACGTTTCGGCAAGATCATCCAATGCTTTAAAGAGGTGGTCGAAAAATTCTCTCCCTCTTAAATCCATAACCAGCGCCACTTTATTCATTTTATTCCCAGATTCCTTCATCAGTTCAAGAAACTTTGGCAATAAAGTAGGCGGCAAGTTATCGACGCAAAAAAAACCGAGATCCTCAAAGCTTTGGATCGCTACCGTTTTCCCTGCCCCTGACATTCCTGTAATGATAACCAATTGGGTATCGTTAGCACCGGTACTCATTTTCATTTCCCCCTGTAATAGAATCTTTCTAACTCGGATCCAGACGGTAACTGATTAATTCAAAATCCGGAGTATAAGTAAACGTCCCATAAATAACTCCTTTACCGTAGATCATATAATCAAGTATATGATAGTCGCCTGCTGCCATCGGCAAATTTTTTATCTCTTCCAGGCCGTGCCAGGCGAGGATACCCTCTTCGGTTTCTTCCAGGTGAACACCATCCGCCTCGGTTGCAAAAAAAGTAAACATCATCCATTCCGAGACCAACTGGTCACCATTCTTCATAATAAAGGTGAAAATCCCTTTAATATTTGGGTTCCGCAAGTATATGCCCGTTTCTTCACGATATTCCCTTATACATGAATCCCTTACGGATTCCCCCGGCTCCATCTTCCCACCGGGAGCGACCCACCAGCTGCGGCGGGGTTTTTGCAATAAAAGAATTTTGTCCTCTTTAAGCAAGACACAATTTGTTACCCGCTGCACGAATTCCACCTCAACTCATCCGTCCATTGTTACCCGGCTTTTGAAGAGCCGATATTTCATTCTTCTCATTATACTATTTTTGACATACAGCTACAATGAATAGAAACCGGATAATTTTAGGAAAAAAATATATAATCATGCTCGTAACAGCTGATAAACTGTTGCATTGACAAAAAAAATAGCACAGGTTAGCCTGTGCTGCAGAAAAATATATTCTTAAAAGGGGGTCAATTTCTATTCCTATTCTACCTCAATATTATTTCACTACTGTTACAGCAGAATTAAAACATAATGACTTTTTTGTAAAGGAATGGACATCCGCAGTGAAACCGAGGCCCAATCCTTCAAGCCGTTGAATGCTTCAATTGTGAAATTTGATTTACAAAAATTAAGCTTTCGCCTTTTGTGCTTCCTTCAGTTCTTCAATGTAATGCTGGGCACTTTGGGCCGCGATGCTTCCGTCTCCAGTAGCCGTAACAATTTGCCGGAGAGTTTTTTCACGAATGTCACCCGCAGCAAAGATGCCGGGCACTTTTGTTTCCATCAATTCATTCGTTTCGATATAGCCGTTTGCATTGGTGATGCCAAGATTGGCAAACGGTTTGGAGAGCGGCACCATTCCGATGTAAATAAACACACCATCCGCCGCAAATTCCCGCTCTTCCCCTGTTTGGGTAGAAACAAGGGTGACACTTCCGACTTTTCCATCTTTACCGTTGATTTCTTTAACTGTGTGGTTCCAGATGAAGTCGATTTTGTCATTGGCAAAAGCGCGTTCCTGGAGGATCGCCTGGGCACGAAGCTCATCGCGGCGATGAACAATCGTCACCTTTGTAGCAAAGCGGGTTAAGTAAACGCCTTCCTCTACTGCCGAGTCTCCTCCGCCGACAACAACAAGCTCTCTGCCCTTAAAGAAAGCTCCGTCACAAACCGCGCAATACGATACACCGCGGCCGCCGAGTTCTTTTTCACCAGGCACACCGAGCTTTTTATATTCGGCGCCGGTCGTAATGATGACCGCATGGGCCTTGTATTGCTTCGATCCGGCAATAACCGTCTTATATTCTTCGCCGTCAATGATCTCTTTTATATCCCCATAGGCATATTCTGCGCCAAATTTTTTGGCATGTTCAAACATCTTTGTTGATAAATCCGGCCCCAAAATATGGTCAAAACCAGGATAGTTTTCCACCTCTTCTGTGTTGGCCATCTGGCCGCCCGGCACACCACGTTCGATCATTAAAGTGGATAAATTGGCACGGGATGTATAGACAGCGGCCGTCATTCCAGCAGGACCGGCACCGGCAATTATCACATCATAAATTTTTTCTTCTGACACGTTGGTCCACTCCTTCGTCCACGAGGATCCGTATGACTTCATGGATTTTTTTGAATCATTATATTTATATCCTATCTACTCATATCCTATAAAATAAGGCTGTTATCGTCCAAGTATTTGCTCATTGCAGGCAGATATTCACCATTTTTACATACTTTTGCAGCGTTGACCCTGACAGCCCGTATTGCTTGGCAATTGTATGCTGGGGCACTTTTTCGTTTCTCAGCTTATGCCATACATACTCGATAGCCGCAGCCCAAGCTTTTGTATTTTTTAGATCCTGGCCTGCCTTCACAGCCTCTACAAACACGGAAAACCACATTAGATACAGTCCTGCTTCCTTTGTTCCGATCGGGCGGTGGAAACGGTAAAGCCACTCAGCTGTATCATGGGCCATTTTTGCCAGATGGGCTTCGAGACCCGCTGCTTTCTGATTCAATAAGACTACATACTGCTTTTCAATCGCAGTAAATCTTTGATTCGCAATCATTTGCCCGGACGCAAGGATATCATTTTTTTTATTCGAATGTGCTGTTAGGAATAACGCAAATAATCTCTCTTCCGGATAGTTGCTCGCAAGCTTCTTCATGATCGACGGGATGTGGTCTTCAAAGCCATTTGCCGGATCGCGGTCTTCATTCCATGGTTCGAGACCTTCCTTTTCCGGGTTCAGTTCAAGTACCTTTTTCCAGATCATCTTTGCTGCCTGCTCGCGTTCCGTAAAGTATGCCGCATAAGCCAGCCAATAATAAAACCCGCCGTCACCTTCGTAACCTTGGCGCTGCAGCTTTCGAAGCCACACGTAGGCATGCTCATACTCGCCGATCAATGCGAATGTTGCGCCCAGCTTATATTGGTGTTCAACAGAAATCGGCTTGATTTTACGAAGCACTTCTTTCAACTCGTTTACTTCCTCCGTCTTATTTTCATAATAGGAAAATACGAGCCTGTTGCAAATCGCGTGCAAATTCCCTGGATTAAGCTTCAGCACTTCGTCAAGAATGCCGGAAGCCTTTTCGGTTTCACCGAGATAAAAATAAGCAAGCGCCAAATTGTTATAGGCTGACCAATATTCCGGATATTCTTTGATGACGCCATTCAGTATTGCTACAGCCTTTGGGAAATGGCCTGCTTCAAGAAGCTCCCGGGCATGCTCTTGCCTGATCATAAGATCATCCTGATCGTAAAGCTCTTCTTCAAGCTCCTCCGCTTCCAGAGTAAGAAGATCAAGCAGATCTTCCGTATCTTCCGTGAACTCGCCATCCTGATCGAGATCCAAATACAAATTGGCATGATGGTAAGCATCTTTAAAAAATCCAAGATGGGCATAATTATTGGCTAAAAAATAATGGCATTCCGCCATTTCTTCATCTAGCTCTTCCAGAATCATATGCAGAAGACTGTTTGAATATTGATAATCTCCCAGTTCCGCGCAAATGACGGCAAGCTGGCAAACAATCATCGGTTCGCCAGGCTCAAGCTGCATGGCCCGATGCATATATTTTTTTGCTTTATTTAAATCCCTGCGGTGGTATGCTTTAATCCCTTTTGAGAAATAATACTCACCAGTTGGGGCGAACGGTAATAATTTTCCTGGCTGTTGTCTAGCTTTTGAGTCTTTCCCCATGAAATCCTCCAAATAAATCGATTTTAACTACAGTAGTATACCATATGTGCAAGCAAGTAGAGAAGGGAATGGACTGCAATTCGATGCTCCAGTCATTGAACAATCGTGCCCGGTTGGAAAGCGGCCTCCATTTAGCGTCCCTCTTAACAAATACCGGGTCAAATAAAGAAGCGGTCCACAAATGGGCCGCCCCTGATTATTTTTCTGTATGCCGTTTTTCCAAAACATCTAGAATTTCGCTAAAAGGAAGCTCCTGTTCCCTGAGCAGGACAAACAGATGGAAGATAAGATCTGCCGCTTCCCACTTCAGTTCCTCAGGATCGCGGTTTTTCGCGGCAATGATCACCTCTGCTGCTTCTTCGCCGACCTTCTTCAGGATTTTATCGACGCCTTTTTCAAATAAATAGGTCGTATAAGCTCCTTCAGGGCGCTGCTGTTGCCGCTCTTTAATTACCTGCTCAAGCTTGGTGAGAATCTCATATTCCGCTGCGCTGTTATTTTCAGCCGTGTTTGACTCCGCCGCATATAAAGAGTTAGTAAAGCAGCTGACTGTACCATTATGGCAGGCAGGTCCGTTCGGGTTGACGAGGACGAGAATGGCGTCTCCATCACAATCATATGTCATCTTGACAATTTTCTGCGTATTCCCGCTTGTCGCCCCCTTATGCCAGAGCTCCTGGCGCGAACGGCTAAAAAACCACGTTTCTCCTGTTTCAATCGATCTTTCAAGAGATTCCCGATTCATATAGGCAAGCGTCAGAACTTCTTTTGTAACAGCATCCTGGACAATAGCTGCAACAAGTCCCTTTTCATCAAAGCGGATCTCGTCGATATTCAACGGACATGCACTCCTCTCTCCCGTAAAAGCTGTTTTACTTCGCTGACAGATGTCTCTTTATAGTGAAAAATCGAAGCAGCGAGGGCTGCATCCGCTTTGCCGTTTATAAAAGCATCGGCAAAATGCCCGCCGCTGCCCGCTCCTCCTGAAGCAATTACGGGAACTGTTACTGCCTCACTGACCGCTTTTGTTAAAGCAAGATCAAAACCGTTTTTCTCGCCATCGCTATCCATGCTCGTCAGGAGGATTTCTCCTGCGCCCCGCTCGACAGCTTCCTGCGCCCAGGCGACGACTTCGCGATCAGTCGGCGTCCTGCCACCGTGAGTATACACCCGCCATGAGCCGATTTCCGGGTCATATTTTGCATCGATCGCGACGACGATGCATTGGGTTCCGAAAAATTCAGCTCCTTCGGTAATTAAGCCGGGATTTAGTACAGCTGCCGTATTTAATGATACTTTATCAGCACCCGCGCGCAAAATTCGTTTCATATCCTCCAGCGAATTGATGCCGCCGCCAACGGTAAACGGAATGGCCAGTTGTGAAGCAACCGCCTTTACGACTTCAACCATTGTTTTTCGTCCTTCATGCGAAGCCGAAATATCTAAAAAGACGAGCTCATCCGCGCCCTGCTGATCGTAAAAGCGCGCCAGCTCGACTGGATCACCTGCATCGCGGAGCTGAACGAATTGGATCCCTTTTACAACCCGGCCTTCCTTGACGTCCAGACAAGGGATAATCCTTTTTGTAAGCATTTTACGCTCTCACCTCTCTTAGTGCTTCTGCCAGCGTAAAACGCTTTTCATACAGAGCTTTCCCGACTATTGCTCCGCTAATCCCGCTTCTCTCGTAAGCTTGCAATTGCTTTAAATCATCAAGCGTGCTGACTCCTCCAGAGGCAATGACACTTTTCCCTGTTTCCTCAGCCATTTGCTTCACTGCCTGCAAATTCGGCCCTGACAAAGTCCCGTCCGTTGCAATATCGGTAAAAATAAACGTGTCCGCTCCTGCATCTGCAAACCGCTTTCCCAGCTCAATCGCGGACACTTCACTCGTCGTTACCCAACCGTGCGTGGCTACAAAGCCATCCTTTGCATCAATGCCGACCGCGATTTGCTCCCGATATTTTTTGATCATTTCAATCGCAAAATCGGGATTTGAAACGGCAATGCTGCCAATAATCACCCGGGAAATTCCTTTATCAAGATAATGAGCAATATCAGCTTCCGTCCGGATTCCTCCGCCAATTTGCACTTTTGCCCTTAATTCCCTGGCTGCCTGAATCACATATTGATCATTGACCCGTTTTCCATCCTTTGCACCATCTAGATCAACCATATGAATCCACTCGGCACCATCATCGGCAAACTGCTTCGCCATCGAAAAAGGAGAATCACCGTACACCGTTTCTTTGTCATAGTCTCCCTGGAGAAGGCGGACACACTTCCCGCCTCTCATATCAATTGCCGGATAAATCGTGAATCCCATCAGGCCTTCTTCCTTTCTCCTGCAAGCTCGGTAAAATTGCGAAGCAGTTCCATGCCGAGAGGACCGCTTTTTTCAGGATGAAATTGCATCCCAAATATATTTGCCCTGCCCACTACCGCAGGAACTTCTACGTCATAATCGGCATCCGCGATGACGACTTCCTCGCCGGCACTTACATAGTAGGAATGGACAAAGTAGACAAAGTCGGCATCAATATTTTTTAAAATAGGTGAATCCTGGACGAACCTAAGGCGATTCCAGCCCATATGCGGGACCTTATACGACTCCCCGCCGGCCGTGATGCCGGGAAAACGATGCACTTTTCCAGGCAGCAGCGACAGCCCTGCAGTCAATCCGTTTTCTTCACTTTCTTCAAAAAGCAGCTGCATGCCGAGGCAGATTCCAAGCAACGGTTTTCCAGTCCGGGCAAAGCGAATGATCATGTCGGCAAGCCCGGTCTGCTTCAGCCTTTCCATCGCATCCCGGAACGATCCGACCCCAGGCAGAATTAATGTATCAGCAGCTTCCAGCTCCTCGACGTTCTCCGAGATAAAAAACGGGACACCGAGCCGTTCGAGCGCTTTGCTGACGCTGAACAGATTGCCCATTCCATAATCGATAATCCCGATCATTTATAACATCCCTTTCGTTGATGGGATCCCTTTGATGCGGGGATCAACAGTCGTTGCTTCATCAAGCGCTCTTGCCAGCGCCTTAAAAATCGCCTCAATCATATGGTGTGTGTTCTGCCCGAAATGAAGAATGACATGCAAATTCATCCTTGCCTCAAGCGCCAGCTTCCATAAAAATTCATGGACAAGCTCAGTGTCAAACGTCCCGACCTTCTGGCTTGGAAAATCGGCGCGCATTTCAAGATGCGGACGGTTGCTTAAATCAACAACCACCTGGGCAAGCGCCTCATCCATCGGCACAAATGCATTGCCGTAGCGCTTGATTCCTTTTTTATCGCCAAGCGCTTCCCGCAACGCCTGTCCAATACAGATGCCGATATCCTCTGTCGTATGGTGGTCATCTACGTCGGTATCGCCATTTGCATTGACCATCAAATCAAATTGCCCGTGCTTTGTGAATAAATCGAGCATATGCGTTAAAAACGGGACCCCTGTCTCGAGCTTCGAATGGCCCGATCCGTCTATTTCAAAAGATAGCTGAATATTTGTTTCGTTTGTTTTACGACTAATTTCCGCTGTTCTTGCCATGTTTGTCATCCCTCCATGTCCTAAAGTAAATGTGATGATCGCTTGAATCCGTCCGGTGCTGGCGAAACAGGTTTCGCTTAATTATTGCGCTGAGCGCTTAATTATTTTTCTGAACGCTTAATTATCCGCGTGAACGCTTAATTATTTTTCTGAGCGCTTAATTATCTGCATGAACGCTTAATTATTTTTCTGACGGGCTTATTTTTCATGAAATCTCGCCTCTACAGCGCGCGCATGGGCTTCAAGCCCTTCGAGCCGGGCAAATGCTGCAATTTTTTCTCCATTTTCGTTTAACTTCTTTTCACTGTAATAAATAATACTCGACTTTTTCTGAAAATCTTCTACATTAAGCGGGCTTGAGAACCGGGCAGTGCCATTTGTCGGCAACACGTGGTTTGGGCCGGCAAAATAATCACCGACCGGCTCGGGGCTGAATCTGCCGATGAAAATCGCGCCCGCATGGCGGATTTTACCCAGCAGCTCAATTCCGTTGTCAGTCAAAATTTCGAGATGCTCCGGCGCCAGCTGATTGACAGTGTCAATCGCTTCGTCGATATTTTCCGCTAAATAAATGACGCCAAACTCCCGGATCGCTTGCGCCGCAATTTCTTTTCTTGGCAGGCGTTCCAGCTGCTTTTCAACTTCAATCGACACTGCTTCTGCCAGCGATTGCGATGTCGTGACGAGAATGCTGCACGCTCTTGGGTCATGCTCTGCCTGGGAAAGCAGGTCAGCAGCGATTTCATCAGGAAAAGCCGAATCATCGGCGAGTATCGTAATTTCGCTCGGACCGGCAATCATATCGATATCGACATCGCCGAACACTTCACGCTTGGCAAGGGCGACGTAAATATTTCCGGGACCGACAATTTTATCGACCGGCCGGATCGATTCCGTTCCGTATGCGAGTGCTGCAATCGCCTGGGCACCACCGACCTTGTATATTTCCTCAACTCCAGCTTCCTTGGCAGCGACCAGAACGGCGGCCGGAAGCTTGCCTGTTTCATCCGGCGGAGAAACCATGACAATCCGCTTAACGCCTGCTGCTTTTGCCGGAACGACATTCATAAGCACCGATGACGGGTAGGCTGCGGTGCCTCCCGGAACATAAACACCGACTGCATCGAGCGGGGTTACTTTTTGGCCGAGCATCGTTCCGGATTCATCGATTGTCATCCACGACGGGTTAAGCTGCTTCTCATGGAATAACCGAATGTTCAGAGCCGCCTCTTTTATAATCGCAACAAGCTCTGCATCAATTTCCGCATACGCTTCTTCAATCTCAGCCTGGTCAACCGTTAAGCCAGCCAACCTGGCACCGTCAAACTTTTCCGTGTATGCCAATAGCGCGGCATCACCTTGCTTTCGAACATTGGCAATAATCGCTTTTACGGCCGAACGCTGCTCTTCTGTCCCGCTGTCAATCGACCTTTTCAGGGAAATTTGTTCGTCAATTTTGCGTATCTCCATTTTTTCCACCCTTTCAAGCCTGACCGCGTTTATGCAGGCTCTCCGTCAATAACTGCTCCCAGTCTTTCAACAAGCTCGCTGATTCTGCTATCTTTTATCCGGTAGCTGACCGGATTGACAAGCAGCCGCGTTGTAATATCGGCAATTCTTTCGTATTCGACCAGGCCGTTTTCTTTTAAGGTCCTGCCTGTCGACACGATATCGACGATCCGGTCTGACAGCCCGATGATCGGCGCCAGTTCAATCGAACCGTTCAGCTTAATGATTTCGACTTGTTCTCCCTGCTGGCGAAAATAAGCGGCGGCTACATTCGGATACTTTGTTGCAATTCTCGGGGCAACATCGTTCATCTTTGTGTCAGGCAGCCCGGCCACAGCCAAATAGCAGCTGCTGATTTTTAAGTCAAGCAACTCATACACGTCCCGTTCTTCCTCAAGCATGACATCCTTTCCGGCCATGCCAAGGTCGGCAACGCCATGCTCGACGTATGTCGGCACATCCATCGGCTTGGCGAGGATAAAGCGGAGCCGTTCTTCTTCGACTTCCAGAATCAGCTTTCGCGACTCATCAAATTCGGGCGGAAGCTTGTACCCTGCTTTGCGGAGCAGGTCTGCCGCCTCTTCAAAAATCCGCCCTTTCGGCATCGCAATCGTTAAAAAATCATTCATGAGGAGACTCCTTTCCTGCGCTGCCAAGCAAAAAGCTGGTCTCAGCATACTTGTTTGTATAGGCGTCAACATTTTTCACACCGTTAATATCCTGGAGTACTACCTTTAGCCCGCTTTGGCGTTTCGTTTTTGCCAATTCATATGCCTCTTTGCGGCGCTCACCGCTAAAAAGGATACAGTGGACAGGTTCGTTGCTTTCGATCGGGCCGAGTGCTTCAAGAAGATTGTCGAGCCGGATTGCAAAACCGGTTGCGCCGCTCGATTTGCCAAACTTTCGGAGCAGGAGGTCATACCTGCCTCCATTGCCGATAGGAAAGCCGACCTGGCCTGCATACACTTCAAAAACAATTCCCGTATAATAGCTCATGTGGCTGATGAGAGTCAGATCAAATTTTATTTTTTCCGACAAGCCGAAATCAGCGATAATGTTCCAAAGCTGGCTCAATTGCGAGACCGCTGCTGCTCCTGTCCCGTTTTCAATCAGACTTAAAGCTTTTTCAATTACTTCCTGGCCGCCGCGCAGCTTTAGAAAATCAAGAAGACGCTGTTTATCAATCGATGATAACGACAGGGATTTCACATGTTCGCGGTAGCCAACATAATTTTTTTCATGAAGAAACTTCATTAACGACTCGACCCGCTCACCTGTTCCAAGAATTTGTAAAAACAATTCGCGGACAAAGCTGATATGTCCAACAGACAGCTGAAAATCGCTCAAGCCTGTTTCTTCAAGCACCGAGATCAATAACGCAATCACTTCGCCATCCGCGCTGATTGTCTCATCCCCAATGCATTCGACCCCGATCTGCTCAAACTCTGCCGGCCGGCCGCCTTCGCGCTGCTGGGCCCTGTACACATTTGCCGCATAAGCGAGCCTTAACGGCATATCGTCGTTTAACAGCTTGGAAGCAGCGACTCGCGCAATTGGGGCAGTCATATCGGGCCGCAAAACAAGGGTGTGCCCCTGCTGATCCAGCAATTTAAACAGCTGCCTGTCTAAAATCGCCGAAGCAGATCCGACCGTTTCAAAGTATTCAAGGGCGGGGGTTTCAATAAATTGATAGCCCCAATGTTTCATGCCATTCTCGATCGACGTTCGCACTTTCTCCTTCATTTCGTATAATTCCGGCAATGTATCTCTCATGCCCAACGGCTTTTCAAACATAAATAACTGGCTCATTGTATTCATCCTTTGCTGAAAACTAAAACGCACATTTATGAAGTTACGTTTATTTTGTTCTTTAAGCGGTTTGCTATTAAACTTTATGTTCCGCAACATTAATAGTTGTTTATTGTCTCAAAATACTTTAGTTCGCTAATGTATTAGCAAAATGAAGTTATCTGTAGTGTAACGGTTTTAAGGAGTACCGTCAACTAAAAAAATGCCTGATTTTACAAATAAAAAGAGCCTTATTAACCTTTGTTAATAAAGCTCTGATTGTATATTGGATCCTCCGCCCGGCGTTCCGCCATCTGTTCCTTCGTGTAGATGACACGCATCGGGTTGCCCCCGACAAAGGCCCCGGCAGGAACATCCTTATGGACGAGCGTACCAGCGGAGACAATCGCCCCATCACCAATCGAAACCCCCGGCAATATCGTCGTGTTCGCGCCAATCATTACTTCACTGCCAATCTCGACCGGTCCAAGCCGGTATTCTTTAATCAGGTATTCATGGGCAAGAATTGTCGTATTATAGCCGATGACAGTATTGCGGCCGACACTGATTTTTTCCGGAAACATGATATCAAGCATGACCATCAGCGCAAACGAGGTTTGCTCGCCGATCTTCATTTTTAAAAAGGTGCGATACAGCCAGTTTTTCATACCGAGGAACGGGGTGTAGCGGGCGATCTGGATCACTGCAAAATTCTTGACGACCTTGAAAAAGGGAACCGTTTTATAAACATGCCAGAGAGAATTTGCTCCTTCCACAGGATAGCGGGTTGTTTTTCTCATCCTACACTCCGACAATGTCCAGTAAATCCGGCATTGTTTCAAGGATGTAATCAGGCTGATAGGAAGCTATATAATCGCGTCCTTTTACAGTCCAGGCTACGCCTGCCGTCTTCGTTCCGGCATTTTTGCCTGCCAGCACATCATGGTGGTTGTCGCCGACCATGATCGCTTCAAAAGGATGTGAACCGAGATGGTTTAAAGCTTTTAGCACCGGTTCCGGATCGGGCTTTGCTTTCTCAACATGATCCAGGGCGACAATCACATCAAAAAACGGGTCGAGATTGGTCAGCTTTAAGCCTTTTAAAATGACATCCTCCATTTTCGTCGAGACAATCGCGAGCTTGTAGTCGTTTTCCTTCAAGGTTCGAATTGTCTCAAAGACACCTGTAAATTCTTTGACAAGCAGGTCATGGTTCGAGATATTATATTTCCGGTATGTCTTAATCATATCCTCTGTCAAATTTGGGTCAATTGAATTAAAAGTGTCCGTAAGCGGCGGACCAATAAACTGCAGAACATCTTCGCGCTTATATTTTTCAGGATAATAGCTTTCGAGCGTATGCAAAAATGAAGAAATAATCAGTTCATTTGTATCGATTAATGTTCCGTCCAAATCAAATAAAATCGCTTTAATATTAGTGCTCATATGTGGCTTCCTTTCCTTTTGCAAGCTCGGCCCGGTTCCAAATAAATGCCACACCCACTGTTAACAGGATCGCAACTGTAACGCGGATCAATAACAGCGGCAGAACCGGAATTCCCAATGGAATAAAGATTAATGTATCCTCAATAACAGCATGGCAGGCAACGAGAAAAATAAACGCAATCGTGACATCCTTTTTGCTGACCCCGTCGTCTCTGACCGCCTGGATCATTACTCCTGCTCCCATTGCCAGGCCGAATAAAAGCCCGGACGCGAGCGTCGTCGAAGTATTTTCCTTCATGCCAAGCAGCCTCGTAACCGGCGCCATCCAATTTGAGAAAACATTAAGCCATTTTAAATCCTTTAAAAATTGGATCCCGACCATTAACGGGATCACGACGGCGGCAAGCTGAATGATGCCGATCCCGCCTTTTTCGACCGCCCCGATAAATATTTCTGAAAACCCTTGTGCCGGCTCCTCTTTTGCAGGTATCAGCCCGTATTTCGCCATTTCCGCCCCGCCCTGCCAAACAAGATTAATGACGACGGCGGATATAAAAGCAAGCCCGAGCCTGACCAGGATGACAATCCACAGCTTAACGCCAACCTTTAAGGCAACCCCTGTTTCAATAAGCAAGTTATGGGAAAACGACAGCATCACCGCAAGAATAAATACTTCTTTAACGGTTAGATCAAGAGAAAGAATCGCACCAATCGCAGCATATAAGTTTAAAAAATTGCCGAGAACAAGTGGAATCGCTGCATCCCCTGACAGGCCGAAAACCGTCATTAATGGTGCAATCATGTCAACAACCCATGGCAGCACAGGCGTATACTGAAGCAGAGTCACAATCAGCGTTACCGGAAAAATAATTTTTCCCAGTGACCATGTCGTTTGTAAACCAACTATTAATCCCTTTTTGATTGAACCAAGCAGCATGTTCTCTTCCCCTCTTTTATGCTTTGTCTAAATAGCGGGCCTTCGATAGCCCTGCTTTTCTTCTGTAAACAAGTAAAACAACTGCCCCGATAATTAATACAATCGAGATCGTCTGTGCCATTCTTAAGCTTTCAGTCAGCATCAGGCTGTCGGTCCGCAATCCTTCGATAAAAAACCGGCCGATTGAATACCAAATCACATAAGTAAGGAAGAGTTCACCGCGCCGCAAATTTACTTTGCGCAACAACATTAACACAATAAATCCGGCCAGGTTCCAAACTGACTCATATAAAAAAGTTGGATGATAATAGCTTCCCCCTATGTACATCTGATTGATGATAAATTCGGGCAGAAAAAGGTCTTCAAGAAAAGCGCGGCTCACTTCTCCGCCATGCGCTTCCTGGTTGATAAAATTCCCCCATCTGCCGATCGCCTGGCCAAGGATAATGCTCGGTGCCGTAATATCGGCAAGCTTCCAAAAAGATATCTTTTTTTTCTTTGCAAAAATATACGCTGTGATCACGGAACCGATCAACGCCCCGTGGATGGCAATTCCGCCATTCCAAATCTGTACGATTTCACCGGGATTCTGCGCATAATAGTCCCATTCAAAAATGACGTAATAAATCCGCGCACTAATGATGGCAATTGGAATCGCCCACAGCATCAAATCAGCAAGATGATCCTTTGAAAGGCCCCTTCTTTCCGCTTCCCTCATCGCAATCCAGAGCGCCAGTGCAATCCCGACACCAATTATCACGCCATACCAATGAACTTGTATCGGCCCAAGCGTGAAGGCAATCGGATCAAGCGGCTGAATATTTTCTCCCATGTTCACTTCTCCTCTTTCAGCTTATTAATCTTACATATCTTCGTGTTCGCCATCTTCGATCACATCGGTCAATCGGCTTGTGAACTGTTCAGCCGCATTCATTCCCATTCGTTTCAAGCGGAAATTCATCGCTGCCACTTCAATAATAACAGCAAGGTTTCGGCCCGGCCGAACTGGAACGGTCAACTTTGTAATCTCGGTATCAATGATTTTCATTTTTTCTTCATCCAATCCGAGCCGGTCATAGGTTTTATTTTGGTCCCACAGTTCAAGGCTGATGACGAGGGAAATCCGTTTGTAGCTGCGAACAGATCCGGCCCCAAATAGCGTCATCACATTGATGATGCCGAGTCCCCTGATTTCAAGCAAATGCTCGATCAGCTCGGGTGCATTGCCCACCAATGTATCCTGGTCTTCCTGGCGGATCTCAACGCAGTCATCGGCAACGAGGCGATGCCCGCGTTTGACAAGCTCCAATGCTGTTTCACTTTTACCGACGCCGCTTTTTCCGGTAATTAGCACACCGACACCGTAGATATCGACAAGAACCCCATGAACGGCGGTCGTCGGGGCGAGCTTGCTTTCAAGAAAATTGGTCAAACGGCTCGAAAAACGGGTTGTTTTCCATTTTGCGCGCAGCACAGGAACAGATTCCCGTTCTGACGCTTCGATGAGTTCTTCAGGAACGTCCATTTCTCTTGTCACAATGATCGCCGGAGTGATGTCGGTGCAAAGCTGTTCCATCCGGGACTTTCGTTCATGGCCATTTATTTTGGCAAAAAAGGTCAGCTCCGTTTTTCCCAGGAGCTGGATCCTTTCGGCAGGATAATACTCAAAGTATCCGGCAATCTCAATTCCCGGCCGTGAAATATCGCTGGTTGTAATCGGGCGGTTAATTCCTTCCTCCCCGCTGATAAGCTCGAGATCGAATTTTTCGATAATATCTTTCGTACGAACTTTTGGCAACCTAAGCTTCCTCCTTTGGTACGTACTCGTAACATAAGTTGATACGCGCTCGTAAAATTAGCTTCTCTTATTTTAGCACTTTTTGAGAAAGAACCAAACGAATGGATACAGAAATCTTTTCATTCGAGTTTTTTTGTGCTTAGGAAGAGATTTATATTAATAGGAATAATCACGGCAAAAACACATACATTTTACCATGGACAAAAAGTGTTTTTTCTTTCGGAATAGGTATAGACAACTATACTTCTTACTGCTATGATAATGGTGTAAACGAATTCATTTTTTAATTTTTGGAATTTTTATTCTATTATTCTTTTAAGGGGGAAAGAACTATGCGCAAAGAAGAACGCTTGGCCACAGAGATTATTGAGCAATTGGGCGGAGCAGCGAACATTGCAAACCTTGCGTCATGTATGACCCGGCTCCGGGTAAAGCCGGTTGACGAAAGCAAGGTAAACGTCGCAGGCCTTAAAAACATTGATGGCGTTATGGGTGTTGTTGAAGAAGAAACGCTCCAAATTATTCTCGGACCGGGAATTGTGACGAGGGTAGCGGATGAAGTTTCGCAGATTACAGGAAGAGATGTCAGTTCAGTAGATGAAGACAGCGAGAATCCATTTGCCGGATTGGCAGATAAAACCAAAGCCGATTTAAAGAAAAAAAATGCAACCCCGTTCAAATTGTTTTTAAGAAGGATAGCGAGCATCTTCATCCCGCTGATTCCGGCAATCGTCGCATCCGGGTTAATTGCCGGGCTGACGAATGTGATTATCCGGTCAGGGGCCGATCCCGAATCGACGGTCGTTAAAATTTTAAGCTTAATCGGCTGGGGATTGTTCAGCTATTTATTCGTATTCGTTGGAGTTAACA
Organism: Bacillus sp. V3-13; assembly: GCF_002860165.1. Taxonomy (GTDB): domain Bacteria; phylum Bacillota; class Bacilli; order Bacillales; family Cytobacillaceae; genus Bacillus_BJ. The sequence continues at coordinate 34,923 of NZ_PGUZ01000016.1, forward strand.
CGGCGAAAGAATTTGGAGGCTCACCGGCACTTGGTGGAGCAGCAGCGATTATTTTATATAATCCTGGTCTTGCTGACATCAAATTATTCGGTGAGGCACTCGTTCCGGGCCGGGGCGGCTTAATCGGCGTTATGCTCGCTGCCGCATTTATCGCTTTCTTGGAACGGCGCCTTCGCAAAGTTGTTCCGGCTTCGATTGATATCATTGTCACTCCGACTGTTGCTTTGTTGATTACCGGTGTTGCAACGCTGTTTATTTTGCAGCCGGTAGGCGGACTGATCTCTGACCTGATTACAAAAGGGCTGCTTGGATTAATTGATATGGGTGGAATTTTTGCAGGGCTGATCCTTGCCGGCACATTCCTGCCGCTCGTTGTGACAGGCTTGCACCAGGGCTTGACGCCTGTCCATATGGAACTGATTAATACGATCGGCGATGACCCGCTTCTTCCTATTCTTGCGATGGGCGGCGCCGGCCAGGTCGGGGCAGCATTCGCCATTTACTTTAAAACGAAAAATGCCCGCCTCAAAAAAGTCATTAAAGGTGGACTTCCGGTTGGAATGCTCGGTATTGGCGAACCGTTAATTTTCGGGGTCACCCTCCCGCTTGGCCGCCCGTTTTTAACCGCATGTTTAGGAGCAGCAGTCGGCGGCGCGTTCCAGGCATTCTTTAACGTCGCAACGATTGCGATTGGCGTTTCCGGAATACCGCTTGTCTTCCTCGTCAATACAAACGAAATGGTCTTGTATTTAGTCGGCTTACTTATCGCGTACTTGTTTGGTTTCCTATTCACATGGCTGTTCGGATTCAAGGAAGAAATGGCCAGCAATATTTAATAAAGTCCTGCAACTTGACGCGGAAATTGCATTTAACCCGCACACTTGATAATTTTAAATATGGGTGCAAGAGTTGCATGTATTCGCTGAAGGAGGAAACCTTAATTCCTCCTTCTTTCGTTTCAAAAATCCGCAATGATTTGTGAGGTGGACATATTGATTGGCATCTCCGTTTATTTAACAGAGAATAAAAGAGAGCAAAACCGTATCTGGATTAAAAAAGCTTCATCATGCGGCTTAAAATCGATCTTTACATCGCTCCATATTCCCGAGGATGACCATGCCAGATATAAAGACTTGCTTATGGAATTGGGAAGCTTGGCAAAGGAACATGACATGGAGCTTCTCGCAGATGTTTCTCCCCTATCATTAAGCTATCTTGGCTTGACCTGGGAAAATATTGGCCAATTAACGGACTGGGGTCTTACTGGAATCCGGGCTGATTACGGGTTTAGTGCCGAGCAAATCGTGCAGCTGTCGGCGCTGATGAAAGTAGGCATGAATGCCAGTACAGTGTCACACGCAGAGCTTGATAAATGGATCAGCATGGGCTTAAACGTCAACAATGTTGAAGCATGGCATAACTTTTACCCCCGTCCCGAAACCGGGCTCGATTCACGCTTCTTATCGGAAAGAAATCAATTTTTAAAAAGCAAAGGCTTGACAACAATGGCATTCGTTCCCGGAAATCTCGAATTAAGAGGTCCAGTCTTTGCCGGGCTGCCAACGGTTGAGGAACATCGACACGCTTCCCCTGCAGCTTCGGCCGCTGAATTATTGTATTCTCTCAATACGGATAAGGTTTTAATCGGAGATTATTCCGTTACCGAAAGCACTTTGCAGCAGCTATCAAGCCTCGCAAACGGTGTCATACCGCTAAAAATGAAGCCTGTCGATCAAAACGGCTCTCTTCCGATCCTTAAAGAGATCCATACAAACCGGATGGATCCGGCCCGGGACGTCATTCGCTCCGTGGAATCCCGGTCTTATGCACAAACCGGAAATGGACAAATTCGGCCGGCAAATCAGTTTGAACGCCGTAAAGGCGCGATTACTCTCGATAATCAGCTTTACGGGCGTTACTCTGGAGAGCTCCAGGTCACGTTAACAGATTTGCCGAAAGATGAACGGGTGAATGTGATCGGCTATGTAAAGGATGAAGATATTCCCCTGCTCAAGCAAATTCGGGCTGGCGGAAAATTTACATTTATCGTGAGGGGTTAAGATGAATATTTCTAAATTAAACACAGAACAGCGCAACCCGAAAACTATGAATATTGATTTGATGTCGACAGATGAAATGATCTCAATCATCAACGAGGAGGATAGCCTCGTTCCAATTGCGATCGCCCGTGTGCTTCCGTTCATTTCAAAAACAGTCGACATGATCGTTGCTGCCTTTAAAAGCGGCGGCAGGCTCATTTATACCGGCGCAGGGACATCGGGACGGATCGGCATTATCGATGCTTCCGAATGTCCGCCTACATATGGAACAGATCCCGAGATGGTTGTCGGCATTATTGCCGGCGGGAAAAAGGCGATGACGGAAGCCGTTGAAGGTGCTGAAGATGACAGGGAGCAAGGCCGGAAAGACTTGGAGAACATTCAGTTATCGGCGCAGGATATTGTCGTCGGCATTGCTGCGAGCGGCCGCACCCCATACACGATCGGTGCTCTTGAATATGCCAATGAAATCGGTACTGCCACCGTTGCTGTCGTCTGCAGTAAAGACTCTGAAATGGAAAAGGTCGCAAAGGTGACAATAGCCCCGATAGTCGGGCCGGAAGTCGTGACCGGCTCAACAAGAATGAAGGCCGGTACCGCGCAAAAACTCGTCCTAAATATGCTGACAACCGCCTCGATGATTAAGATGGGAAAAGTTTACGGCAATCTCATGGTCGATGTGCAAATGACGAATGAAAAGCTTTTTAAGCGGGCCGAAAATATCGTCAAAATGGCAACAGGTGCTGATGATCAGACTGTAAAGGCTGCATTGGACGAGCAAAATTACAATACAAAGGCCGCAATTGTCCAAATTCTCACCGGGTTGGAAGCAAAAGCAGCAGCAGACCTGCTTGAAAAGCATTCAGGTTATTTGCGGAAAGCTATTGGAAAATAACAAAAGCAGGCCCCTATACCAATGCGTTCAGTGGTATGGGGGTCTATTTTACGTTTACTGGTATAGACATCTATATATGAAAACGTTTATAATATAACTATAAAGCTATTATATTGAAAGGGAGATGAAGAGGTTGGATCGTCTTCTTATTGTTAACGGAAGGATCGCTCTTGAAAACGAGTGGATTAATAATGGGTTTATCTATATAGAAGGCACTGCCATTAAGAACGTGGGCTCAATGGATCAGCTGCCCAATCTCGATGAACAAGCCCGGATTATCGATTTATCTGCCGGCTATACCGCCGTTCCCGGCTTCATTGATGTCCATATTCATGGTGCGGGCGGGGCAGATACAATGGACGCTACCCCGGATGCTTTAACGACAATCGCAGCCGTCCTTCCTGCTGAAGGGACAACAAGCTTTCTCGCGACCACGATTACCCAGGAGAAAACCGCGATAAAAAAAGCGCTCGAAAATGCGGCCCGGTACGGCAGAACGCAAAATAACCCAGGCAAAGCAGAAATGCTCGGCATCCATCTTGAGGGGCCGTTTATTAATAAAATCCGCGCCGGCGCCCAGCCGCAGGAATATATTATTGACCCGGATATAGAACTGTTTAAGGATTGGCAGCAGGCGGCAGAAAACCAGATCAAGCTTGTCACCGTCGCTCCCGAACTTGCAAACGGACTGGATTTTGTCCACTATTTGCACGAAACAGGTATTATCGCCTCAATCGGCCATTCAGATGCCAACTATGAGGAAATGGTGAAAGCTGCCGAGGCTGGAGCCCGGCACGTGACACACCTTTTTAACGGAATGCGCGGGCTTCACCACCGCGAACCGGGAACAGCTGGAGCTGCCCTGCTGCTCGAAGAACTTAAGATCGAGCTGATTGCAGACGGAATCCATGTCAACCCTGAAATGGTCAAGCTTGTGTTCAATGCCAAGGGCAAGGATGGAATGATTTTAATAACGGATGCGATGCGGGCTAAGTGCCTCAAAAATGGGGAATACGATCTTGGGGGACAAAACGTAAAAGTAGCGGATGGAAAAGCGCTGTTAGCGGATGGTACGCTTGCCGGCAGTATTCTAAAAATGAATGATGCAGTTAAAAATATGAATCAATTTACAAACGCGCCGCTCCTTGATGTCATTAACCTTGCAAGTGCCAACCCGGCAAAACAGCTCAACATGTTTGACCGGAAAGGCAGTATTGCCCCGGGAAAAGACGCTGATATTGTCATCCTTGATGAACAGCTTCGAGTGATTACGACATTATGCCGCGGCCAAATCGCCTACGGAAAAGAGGTGTTCGAGAAGGAATGAAGATAGTCCGTGCAAACAACTATGAAGAGATGAGCATGAAAGCTGCAAAGGGTATTATCGAGAAGGTGCGCAGCAAGCCAGGCATTACTTTAGGGCTTGCTACCGGCAGCACACCGAAAGGAGTCTACCGGTGCTTAATTGAAGATCACAAGCAAACCGGCACCTCCTATCAGCACGCTGCGACCGTGAATCTCGACGAGTATATCGGCCTTGATCAAAAGGACCGGAACAGTTATCATTCTTTCATGTGCCGCGAGCTTTTTGATCACATTGATCTTCCGCTTGAGCGGGCATATATACCTGACGGCACCAAGGCGGACCTGCTTAGTGAGTGCGACCGCTATGAAAAGACGATTCAAGCGCTTGGCGGTATCGATCTGCAAATATTGGGAATCGGACATAATGGGCATATCGGCTTCAATGAGCCGGGTACCCCTTTTAATAGCAGAACCCATGTCGTTTCCCTGGCAGAGAGCACCCGACAGGCAAATTCACGCTTTTTCGCATCCATTGATGAGGTTCCGACTTCGGCAATCACAATGGGCATTGCAACGATTTTGGACAGCGCGGAAATTTACCTTTTGGCTTCCGGGGCTTCCAAGGCAGAGGCGATTGCGCGGCTCGTTGGCGGTGAAGTCGATGAACAATTTCCGGCTTCAGCACTGAAATTGCATAAAAACGTCACCATTTTTGCTGATGAGGACGCATTGAAATTGATTTAGCACAAAGGAGAGTCGACCATGATTGATAAAAACTCACCGATCCCGATATATCATCAGCTTGAAGAACACCTTAAAAGCAAAATTGAGAGCGGTGCCATTAAAGCGGACGAGGCGATTCCATCCGAACGGGAGTATGCGGAACGGTACCAGATCAGCAGAATGACCGTCAGGCAGGCACTTAACAATCTTGTCAGTGATGGTTATTTATACCGCCTAAAAGGAAAAGGAACGTTTGTTAATAAGAAAAAAGTAGAACAGCGGCTCCAGGGCTTAACGAGCTTTACCGAAGATATGATCGAACGGGGCATGAAACCGAGCAGCAAGCTTCTTTCTTTCGAGATCATTGCAGCCGGGGCCGAAACGGCACAGCGCCTCAACATAAAAGAAAATACACCTGTATACGAAATTACGCGCGTTCGCCTTGCAGATGAAGCTCCGATGGCGCTGGAAACTACTTATTTACCTGCGAACTTAATAAAGGGTCTCACAGAAGAGATCATCAACCAATCCCTTTACCGTTATATTGAGGAGAAACTATCACTGACTATCCATGAGGCGACCCAGCAGATCGAGGCTTCAATCGCAAGAGACTCAGAAATAAAGCATTTGCAAATTGAAAAAGGCTCACCGATCTTATTAATCCACCGGTCATCGTATTTAAAAGATGGCACACCGTTTGAATATGTGAAATCGGCATACCGGGCTGACCGTTATAAATTTATCCACTCCATGCAGCGCGGCAAATAGATGTAAAGGAAAAGCCGGCACCCAACGGAGTTCCGGCTTCCTTCATTTATTTTTCACTGGCAGGTTCGATCACAGCTTTTTGAATAATCAGGTTAACTGCCGCCATAAGCACTGCGGCAAGAAAAGCCATGCCAAAGCCTTCAATTTCAAAAGCGCCGCCCATGATTCTATCTGTCAAAAGTAATGTGATTGCATTGATGACAAATAAAAACAGGCCGAGTGTCAGAACAGTAACAGGCAAAGTGAGCAAAATCAGAATTGGACGAACAAGAATATTAAGAACCGCTAAAATAAAACTCGCAGCAATTGCCGAACCAAAACCCGCTAAATAAAAATCTTCAAAATAACCGGCTATTGCCATAAATAAAACCGCATTAATTACTATACCGAGCAGCCATCTCATCTGTTAGTACTCCTTATTAGGCAAAATAAACACTAGTACAAGGTACGCAATCAACAACGGGAAAAAGCCCGTTGCGAAAAGGAGAATGGCAAATAGAACCCGTAGAATCGTTGCGTTTATGCCAACTGACTGGGCTAAACCACCGAGGACACCCGCCAGCACACGGTCTGTTCGCGATCGGAAAAGCTTCATTTCCATCCTCCTCGTTTAGTTTAAATGGGTCCGCACCGAGATAGAACCTGTTTTTGTTTCTGCAGACAGATTTACCGCGTTCACCGCTTCGTTAACAGGCTTGAAGATCATTGTTTTTTGGGCAATTTCGTTTTTTTCCTCGATAATTTCTATACCCTCAAGATCGACCGCCAAACCGCCAAGGTTCGTTCTTAAGTTGCCGCTAACAGCGAGCTTTTCGGGAATCGATAATTCAATGCTTCCCGTTGTTCCTTTCGCGATAACTCGTTCCGCTGTATCCCCGGTGAGCGAGCAATAAACATTGCCATTAAAGGTTTGAATATCCACCCCGGCAAAGTCACCTTCCAATTTTATCTGCCCATTAATCGTTTCCGCCTCAACGTCTCCAATCCTGCTGCCAGCAATAGTGATCGGCCCGTTGGCTGTTTCTGCTTCCAGCTTCCCAAAGCTTGCGCCGTTAAGATTAATTTTTCCGTTAGCTGTCTTTACTTTGCAATTTTTCGCAGATAAACCGTTGCTCTCAATATATCCGTTGAATATCCGCACCTTTACATGCTCGTATTCATCCGCAGGAACATAGACTGTGGCATCAAGTTTCATCCACTTTTGCTGGGTAGCAAAACGGAGCTTCCCGCCTTCAATGGCAAAGAGCGTATCGTTTAAAAAGCTTCGCCGCGCTTCGTCCTGGTTGTCGACACGGTAGATCCTCGCGTGGCATTCTATCCTTACATCGCGCTCGTTCCCCGGTAAAACCCGAACAGACCCGTTCGCTATATCAATGTCAATTTCCTTTAAAAACGGATCGCCATGCTGAAAAATATGCGAGATATCGACTGAATGGCCAAAATTAAAATCCAGATCAAAATCCTTTATTTTCTGGAAAGCGGCATCGACAAATTCAAAAATTTTGTCCTTTGTCGATTGCAGCTTTTGGTGGGCAGACTGCTCTTTCTTCGTTTCCTGAAACTGAACGGTTGTCGATAATTCGTTGGCGCTATCCTGCTGTATTTTTTCCTTCGACTTGCTTGCATCGTCAAGCCCTTCCAGCAGGGTTAACGCTTCTTCGACGGTAAGCTTGCCTTCTTCGACCAACTTTAATATGCGCTTGCGTTGCTCTTTCATTATCTTCCCTCCAATAAAAATGATTTATGAACGGATTTTCCTGAATTACAATTACTGACATATGGCACCGGCAATTATCACAGCAGATGTATCGATTACGCTCAGCTCCTACATTGTAATACGCCAGGAAGCGAACAAAGTTTCAGCCATTTTAATCGATAGATAATATACTTGCTGCTACTTTACCACAATGAACGGCTGGATACCTCAGCCCCGGGATTGAGTTTGCTGTAGGACCATGAACGTCCTGAAAAGTGATCAGTGATTTCAAAACTGAAAAAGCAGCTGCCTGTATCAAGACAGCTGCTCAGTAATTTTATGAATTTGCGACGCGTTCTTTCTCTTCAACCAGTTTCTTCATTCGCAACCGGTCTCGCTCGAGGACCGGCTTTAAATACTTTCCGGTGTACGAAGCAGGTACTTCGGATACTTGCTCCGGTGTTCCGGTAGCAACAATGGTACCGCCCCTGTCTCCGCCTTCCGGACCGAGATCGACGATATAATCAGCCGCTTTGATGACGTCAAGATTATGTTCAATCACCAGCACTGTATCACCGTTGTCGACAAGCCGCTGCAGGACAACCAAAAGTCTCGATATATCATCAACATGCAGTCCGGTTGTCGGTTCGTCAAGAATGTAAAGTGAACGTCCGGACGAACGGCGGTGCAGCTCAGAGGCCAGTTTAACCCGTTGTGCTTCTCCTCCTGACAGCGTTGTGGCCGGCTGCCCTAAAGTGATATAGCCAAGCCCGACATCAGCAATCGTTTGCAGCTTCCGTTTGATTTTCGGAATGTTTTCAAAAAATTCATTCGCGTCTTCAACCGTCATATCCAAAATCTCGGAAATATTCTTGCCTTTATACTTCACTTCGAGCGTTTCCCGGTTATACCGCTTGCCATGGCAAACTTCACACGGAACGTATACATCAGGCAGGAAGTGCATTTCAATCTTGATAATTCCGTCCCCACGGCATGCTTCACAGCGTCCGCCCTTGACATTAAAGCTGAAGCGGCCTTTTTTATAGCCGCGCACCTTTGCTTCATTCGTCGCAGCAAACACATCGCGGATATCATCGAACACGCCTGTATAGGTGGCCGGATTTGAACGCGGCGTGCGCCCGATTGGCGATTGGTCTATATCGATGACCTTTTCCAAATGTTCAATTCCCCTGATGTCCTTATGCTCACCCGGTTTGCTTTTCGCATGGTGAAGCTGCTGGGCCAGTTTTTTATGAAGAATTTCATTGATCAGTGTGCTCTTTCCAGAGCCGGACACACCTGTAACCGCAATAAACAAGCCTAATGGAAGCTTTACCGAAACATTGTTTAAATTATTTTCCCTTGCCCCCTTAATTTCAAGATAACGGCCATCTGCTTTGCGCCGTTCAACCGGAAGCGGGATGAACTTTTTGCCTGACAGGTATTGGCCGGTTAATGAGGCCGGATCATTCATGACTTCTTCAGGAGTCCCGGCTGAAATAATTTCACCGCCGTGTACCCCGGCACCCGGCCCGACATCAATCAAGTAATCCGCGGCAATCATCGTATCCTCATCATGCTCAACAACAATCAATGTATTACCGATATCACGCATGTTTTTTAACGTCTCAATCAAGCGGTCATTGTCGCGCTGATGCAAGCCGATCGATGGTTCATCAAGGATATAGAGAACACCCGTTAAACGGGAGCCGATTTGCGTTGCAAGACGAATCCGCTGGGCTTCCCCGCCTGATAAGGTTCCGGCTGCCCGGCTTAGCGTTAAATAATCAAGACCGACATTGATCAGAAAGCCGAGGCGCTCCTTGATTTCGCGAAAAATAAGGTTGGCAATCTTCATTTCTTTATCTGTCAGCTTCAAATCCTCAAAAAACTGGTATGCCTCTTCAATTGAAAGCGCCGTTACCTGGCTGATATGCTGTCCTGCTATGAGAACCGCAAGGCTTTCCTTTTTCAGACGGTTGCCTTTACAGGTTGGACAGGGCTTTTCACTCATGTATTTTTCCATTTGTTCGCGGATATAATCGGAGCTTGTTTCTTTAAAGCGCCGTTCAACATTGCGAATAACGCCCTCGAATTCAATATAATTTTCCCGTATTTGGCCAAAATCATTTTCATAGCGAAAATAAATCCTGTCCCCTTTTGAACCGTAAAGGATTTTATCAAGCAAATGGTCCGGGATATCTTTCACAGGCGTATCCATGTCAACTCCATAATGATTGCATACCGCTTCGAGAAGCTGCGGATAATATTGTGAGCTTGTCGGTTCCCATGGCGCAATCGCATGATTCCGCAATGACAGGTCCCTGTTCGGAATTACCAGATCTTCATCGACTTCGCGCTTCGATCCGAGTCCGTCGCAATCAGGACAAGCACCAAATGGGCTGTTGAAAGAAAACATGCGCGGTTCAAGCTCGCCAATTGAAAATCCGCAGAGCGGGCAGGCATGATGCTCGCTGAAAAGAAGCTCAGCATCCCCGATTACATCAATGACGACTTTCCCTTCCCCGAGGCTTAGAGCTGCTTCAAGGGAGTCGGCAAGCCGGGCTTCGATCCCTTCCTTGACAACAATGCGGTCGATGACCACTTCAATCGAGTGCTTCTTGTTTTTATCAAGCTCGATCTCATCGCCAATTTCATGCATTTCCCCGTTAATCCTGACTCGGACATAGCCTTGCTTTTTAATATCCTCAAGTACTTTAGCATGGGTGCCTTTTCTTCCGGAAACGATTGGAGCGAGAACCTGCAGCTTTGTCCGCTCCGGATACTCCATAATACGGTCAACCATCTGTTCAATCGTTTGCGAAGAAATCTCAATGTTGTGGATCGGACAAACCGGCCGTCCTACCCTCGCAAACAGCAAACGCAAATAATCATAAATTTCCGTGACCGTACCAACCGTTGAACGGGGATTCCGGCTCGTCGTTTTCTGGTCAATCGAAATCGCCGGGGATAGCCCCTCTATCGCATCCACATCCGGCTTATCCATTTGCCCGAGAAATTGGCGGGCATAGGCGGAAAGCGATTCAACATAACGGCGCTGGCCTTCTGCGTAAATCGTGTCAAAAGCCAATGACGACTTTCCGGAGCCCGAAAGACCCGTTAACACAACAAGCTTATCTCTCGGAATCGTAACATCAATATTTTTTAAATTGTGGGCTCTCGCACCTTTCACAATCAATTTATCCATAGCCATGTAGCCGTCATCCTTCCGCTTTTAACTCTAATATTAAATCACGAAGCTCGGCGGCCCGCTCAAAGTTCAGCGCTTTTGCCGCTTCCTTCATTTCTTTTTCCATGCTGATTAACAATTTTTCGCGTTCTTTCTTATTGAGCTTGCCGATCGATGCCGCCGGTTTATATTCTTCCTGCTCTTCAGCCGCATAAGTTGCACGAATCGCTTCGCGAATGTCTTTTTGAATGGTCTGCGGTGTAATGCCGTGCTTCTGATTATATTCTTCCTGAATCGCGCGGCGCCGCTTCGTCTCACTAATCGCCAGTTCCATTGAATTGGTGATCCGGTCGGCATACATGATGACGTGGCCATTGGCATTTCGCGCCGCCCGGCCGATTGTCTGGATCAACGAACGTTCAGAACGGAGGAAGCCTTCCTTATCCGCATCAAGAATCGCAACGAGCGAAACCTCCGGAATATCAAGCCCTTCTCTTAAAAGGTTGATCCCGACCAGTACATCGTATTTTCCAAGACGCAGTTCACGAATGATTTCAATTCGTTCGAGTGTCTTTACCTCAGAATGCAAATACTGAACCTTAATGCCGATTTCCTTTAAATAATCTGTTAAGTCCTCTGACATTTTTTTCGTCAGCGTCGTAACAAGAACCCGCTCATTCTTTTCAATTCGCTCCTGGATTTCCCCGATCAAATCGTCGATTTGTCCCTCGATCGGGCGAACGTCAATGGTCGGGTCAAGCAATCCGGTTGGCCGGATAATTTGTTCAATCATTTTTGGCGTATGCTCCAACTCAAACGGTCCAGGTGTAGCGGATACGTAGACAATTTGTTTGACGTGCTCCTCAAATTCATCAAACGTAAGCGGGCGGTTGTCCAGTGCAGATGGCAGGCGGAAGCCGTGCTCAACGAGGACGTTCTTTCTCGCCTGGTCCCCATTGTACATACCGCGAATTTGCGGGAGTGTAACATGTGACTCATCGATTACGATCAGGAGGTCTTCGGGAAAATAATCAAGCAAAGTATACGGAGTTGATCCGGCCGCTCTCAACGTTAAATGGCGGGAATAGTTTTCAATTCCCGAGCAAAAGCCCATTTCCCGCATCATTTCCAGATCATAGCGGGTCCGTTGTTCGAGGCGCTGTGCTTCCAATAGCTTATTGTCTGCACGTAGCTTCGCCAGTTGCTCCTCCAGTTCCTGTTCAATGTTCTCAATTGCTATGCGCATTTTCTCTTCCCGGGTAACGAAGTGGGAAGCAGGAAAAATCGCAATATGGTCGCGCTCGCCAATAATTTCACCGGTCAACGCATCCACTTCGCGAATCCTGTCAATTTCATCTCCAAAAAACTCAACCCGCACGCAGTGCTCATCCCTTGAGACGGGAAAAATTTCAACGACATCGCCGCGAACCCTGAACGTTCCCCTTTTAAAATCAATATCATTTCGTTCATATTGTACGTCAACGAGACGGCGGAGCAGCTGGTTACGCTCAATCTCCATTCCTGATCTTAGCGACACAACAAGCTCCCGGTATTCTTCCGGGGAACCGAGACCATAAATACAGGAAACACTGGCAATAATAATAACATCCCGTCGCTCAAATAACGCTGAAGTCGCCGAGTGGCGGAGTTTATCAATTTCGTCATTGATGCTTGCGTCTTTTTCAATAAACGTATCAGTTTGTGGGACATATGCCTCCGGCTGATAATAATCATAATAGCTCACAAAATATTCAACGGCGTTATTAGGAAAGAATTCCTTAAACTCACTATATAGCTGGCCGGCCAATGTTTTGTTGTGAGCAATAACGAGCGTCGGCCGATTGACTTCCTTAATGACATTGGAAATCGTGAATGTCTTCCCTGTTCCGGTTGCCCCTAGCAAGGTCTGGTAACGCTCACCGCGCTTTAGCCCGGCAACAATTTTTTTAATCGCTTCCGGCTGGTCGCCCTGCGGGGAATATTTCGAAACTAACTCAAATTGGTCCTTCACAAACAAACCTCCTTTTCAAACGAAGTACAAATATATCGAAACAATCTACTGATTTCTTTAAAATAAAGAACAAAAGATCGTTTTATAGGTTTTCATCAAAAAACTCATATCAACATTCTACCACAAAGCACCTAAAACAAACCAATAAAATGCGAACGAATATTCGTTTTTTCCAAAAATGGCTGGATTTAACCTTTTTTGACCAATATATTAAGCTTTTAAGATGGGGGAACGCTATTTTTCAATCGTTAACCTTTAAAAACAAGGCAATTCCAGCACCATAAAAACCTGCCAAATCTTACCGGCAGGTTTCTCTGAATCAAGCACTTTTCTTTATCTTTTGTTTCATCCGTTTGGCGTACCAGAACCCTGCTGTTAACGAGAAAGCATCCACAATAATCAACAGGAACGAATCCGTGTAGCCTTTATAAACAGACGCTGCAATTAATGCAACGGTCAACACTAAGCCGATCACATGACTGTATGTGACTCTGGCGAAAAAAAGCACCAGCAGTCCAGGCAGTATAAGAGCTGATAAATACTTAATAGCCAATAGCCGCACCTTCTTATAAAACGCAAAATTTTATTTTAAAAACAGCATTGCTCCAGTGTTTACATTTTACTATAGTTGTCTCTGGAAAGACAACGAAAGCGTGACTTAAGAGAAGCGGAAGTGACTTAATCATGCCCGGCAAGCGCTGGCTGACTATCATGGAGGTTATGAAGGACAAAGTGAGAGTTTTCCTCCGGCGAAATGTCCTTTATCGAGGTGATGAAGGACAAAGTGAGAGTTTTCCTCCGGCGAAATGTCCTTTATCGAGATGATGAAGGACAAAGTGAGAGTTTTCCACCGGCGAAATGTCCTTCACACGCGACGCGGCTTCGTGGCGACGCCGGTTAACACCAGTACTCCCTGTACATGCGAAACAGGACATCGAAGCACCCAGCCAGCTTGGATTAGCAATACGAAGGGCACCTGAAAAAATCAGGTGCCCTGCATCAACTACGCTTCTTTTTTCTTTCTTCTGCCAATTTTCCGGAGTACTTCATATACAATCGGAACAATGAGCAGTGTCAGGAATGTCGAGCTTGTTAAACCGCCGATCACGGTGACTCCCAAACCTTTGGAAATCAGCCCGCTTCCTTCCATTCCTACTGCAAGGGGAAGCAGTGCGCCAATCGTTGCAATCGCCGTCATTAAAATTGGGCGGAGACGGGTTGTACCGGCCTCAAGAATTGCATCCCTTGTTGTGAATCCTTCATTCTCTTTATGGATAACACGGTCGATTAGAACGATCGCATTGGTAACAACAATTCCGATCAGCATTAACGCACCAATCATTGCGGAAACGCTAAGTGTTTCGCCGCTGACCAGCAAACCAAGAAGCGCGCCGATAACCGTGAATGGCAGCGAGAACAGAATCGCAAACGGCGCGAGACCTCCGCCAAACGTGATAACAAGTACTAAATACACGATTGCAATGGCAGCGAGCATCGCCAGGCCGAGCTGCGAGAATGTTTCATTGATATCTTCGGTAACGCCGCCCATGTTTATTTCCGTGTTGGCTGGAAGCTCAAGCTTATCAACCTTGCTCTGGATATCCGCAGACGCCTTTGCTACGTCATCCGTACCCAGGTCAGCACTAACCTGGACATAGATGCGCCCGTCCCGCCTTGTTACTGTATCCGACGTGTTTCCTTCTTGAATTTCGACAACGTCACTAACCGCAACCTCTGTTCCAAGCGGGGACTGAATCGTCTTGCCTGTTAAATCTTCAACAGTGCTGTAGCTGTCCTCTTCCGCATGGACGTATACATTCAGCTCTTTCCCATCACTTTCAACTTTTGTCAAAACCGGCTGTTCCTGATTCTGGCTCAATGCCATTCCTACCTGGGCTGCCGTCAGACCGAGCTTGCTCAGTCTTTCTTGATTCACGACTAATGTATATTCTTCATATGTTTCTGAAATACTCGAATCAATGTTTTTCAAATCTTTGTTTTCAGCCATAATGTCCTGGATATCGGCGACAACTGGCTCGATGTCCTCCAGGCTTTCACCGTACACAAATAAGACGATTTCATTGCTTCCGGCGCTTGTTGAAAAGTTCTGTGAAGCCCATTCTCCTGCGTTGCCCCTATTTTGCAGGTCCGCAATGACCGCTTCTTTTTCCGCTTCAAAATTCTCGGTATCATCGCCGTATTCTACAAAAAACATCGCACTGCTCGTGTCGCCAGGGTTCATCGGGTTTTCGCCACCGAGGGAAAACTGGACTGTCTTAACCCCGTCTCTCTCCTGGAAAAACTCCTCTGCTTCCAATGTGAGCTTTTCCACTTCTTCAAAAGTTTCACCCGGGGCAGGATTGTATGTGGCAATAATCATTTTTTGTTCCTCTTCAGGAAGGAAGCTGACTCCAATGACGGGAACGAGAAATAAGCTTCCGACGAGCATCAATACCGCGATGCCGGACGTGATCCATTTATGATTCAAGGCCCATTCAAGGATTTTCCGGTAAGCGCCGGCAAGCTTGCCTGGTTTTTCGGCATGGTGATGGGCTTTTTCATTTATGCCTTTCTTAAATAAAGAGTGGGCCATCATTGGTACAATGGTAATGGCGACAAGCAAGGATGCCAGTAAAGCGAATACGATCGTTAAGGCAAACGGCATAAACAATTCGCCAACCATCCCGTTTACTAATGCCAACGGGAAGAAGACAGCGATTGTGACGATCGTAGATGACATGATCGGCATGAACATTTCTTTTGTTGCTTCCCTGATCAATTCTTTCCCTTTCAGCTTTTCGCCTTTCAACGACATCCTGCGGTATATGTTTTCAATAACAACGATTGAATCATCGACAACCCGGCCGATCGCAACAGTCATCGCTCCAAGTGTCATCATATTAAGGGTTATATCAAGCTGATTCAATAATAGAATGGCAATCAATAATGACAGCGGAATCGAAATAACAGAGATAAGCGTCGATTTGATATCCCTTAAAAACAACAGGATAATGAAGATTGCAAATGCGGCACCTGTTATCGCTTTGCTGAGCATCGTTTGCACAGAATCCTCGATTGGAGCAGCCTGGTCAAAAGTTGTGACAATCTCAAGACCGTCGATGTCTTTTTCAAATTCTTCAATCGCTTCCTTTACTTCATTAGCGACGGTTACGGTATTTGCATCGCTTGCTTTAACAATTTGCAGGCCGATCGCTTCTTTTCCGTTTGTTCTGGAGATCGATTCTGCTTCACCAACTATCTTAATTTCAGCAATTTCTGCAAGCTTGATGGTTGGCAGTTGTGGTTGCATCTGTGCATTGCTTGGCTCGGCGGACTGTCCCTGCCCGACTCCTGCGCCAGACTGTGCCGGCAACTGCTGTCCAGCTCCAATGCCAGGCTGCATTTGTCCAGTTCCAGCGCCAGGCTGACCTGGTTGTCCCGGCTGCCCAGCTGCCTGTCCGGGTTCGCCGCTTTGCGGCATTCCAGCTCCATTAGCGGATGGAATGAGCGGGATTTCAATTCCCTTTAAATCTTCAATTGTCGTAATATTACCATCTACTACAACCGATTTCTGTGAATCTTCAAAGTTATATAATCCTAAAGGAAAGGTAACATTTGAACCCTGAATGATGCTTTGCACGGTTTGTTGGTCAAGCCCGTACTCAGCCATTTTTTCCTCATTAAAGACGAGCTGGACCTCTTCTACTTGCTGACCTGATACTTGAACCATTGAAACACCATCAAGACCTTGCAGAGCAGGAACAATTTCGTCCTCAATCGCAGTTGTCAGTTCAGCTAAAGATTGCTTTTCATTTGAAGCGCTAATCGCTAATATCGGAAATGCATTAAAGCTGATTCTCATAACCTCAGGATCTTTTACTCCTTCAGGCAAAGAAAGACTTGAAAGAACATCTTTCACTTCCTGTTCAGCTTCATCCATATCTTTTTCAAAATCATATTCCACCTGCACAGAGGAGGCATTTTGAAAAGAGGTCGAGCTAACCACATTTACACCATTTAAATTTTTGACCGCCTGTTCAATCGGTTCTGATACTTGATCTGCCACCTCTTCAGGGGTAGCACCGGGATAAACAGTCGTGATACTGACCATCGGCATATTGATATTCGGGATCGTTTCAAGCTTCATATGAAGCCCCGAATAGAGTCCGGCCACAGTAATGATAATAGTTAACAGCCAGACGGCAAACTTATTTTTCAAAGAAAAATTAATAATCTTATTCATTGTTTCCTCCCCATTTTATACACTCTCTTGACCGACCGGTCATAATCATTAATAATATATATGACCAGTCAGTCACAAGTCAATAATAAATTGCCTTGTAAAACAGTTGCACATTAACCATACTTGTTACAGCCGTTACAGGAACATGAGCTTCAGCTTTATTTTTGCTAAGACTTAAGACTGAAAATTTATGATCCTTACGAACCGGTTACAATTTATACAAAAAAACTTTTGGTTTAAGGGAACCATATATAGTAAAAATAAGATTATTTATGGAAGTTTAACTTTATATTGCGGCGATAAACGGTCATAATTTTAGTAGAAGAGTAAAAGCAGGTGAGACGGATGAAAGAAAAAAAACTACTCATTATTGAATCAGCCATCAAGCTATTTGCCTCCAAAGGATTTGATGCTACCTCGATCCAGGAGATTGCCAATGAATGCGGAATATCCAAAGGAGCCTTCTATCTCTATTTCAAATCAAAAGAAGCTTTGCTTTTGGCTATTTTTGAATATTATTACGAAAGAATTCAGACACGGATTCAGGAGATTGAGGCGAGGAATCTGCCTCCGCGCGAAAAGTTTCTGGCACAGGTGCTCAGCAATTATGAAGAGATCATCCAGCATAAGGAATTCATTATCATGCAGGCGAGAGAGCAGGCTATTCCTTTCAATGAGTCCATTGCCGAATTCATTCAAAAAATGAGGCTGGAAGCAAGCAAGTTCTTTAAAGAATCTCTTCTTGCCATCTATGGAGAAAAAGCGGCGCCGCATGTATGGGATTTAACCGTGATGCTAAAAAGCATTTTTCATTCCTATTTTGAAATCATTGTTTTCGATAAAGCAAAGATCGATTTACATGCATTAGCCGAGTATATCATGAACAGAGCTGACAATCTTGTAGAGGGACTTGTTCATTCCGGAGAAGCACCAATCCTTCCGCCGACACTCGTCGAAGAAAAGCTGATGGGTGATATATTTATTGGCAAAAAGCTAAATAAATCCGAGCTTATTGGAAAGATCAATAAAACGAAACAGCAATTGGACAAATCCGGGGATCTGTATGTGACCCTTGATGTGCTGGAATCCGAAATACGGTCTGATTCCCCAAGAATGCCTGTTATTCAAGGTATGCTTGCCAATCTTAAAAAAGAAAATACAACAAAAGAACTTGAGGATATGATTTATAAGTTCTTTCAATTAAACAGAGATTGAAAAACCATGCCTAAACCGGCATGGTTTTTATGTATGTACAGATTTATCTTACTTGTTTGGGGAATTCATTCGATTATACTTAAGCTTGTACCAACATGGCACTTATGTTTGTTCCGCTTCGATATAATCATCAATTTTGGCTGCTTCTTTGCCGTTTTTATATTCGGTAGTATTGAAATAATCGCTGTGCTTGTACTTATTGAAGTCGATGTCGAGGTCGTGGAACAACCGGTGCAAGAGGATCGCTGTGCGCGCTTTTTCGTTTCGATTCACTACTAATTCTGCCAATTCTTTGATTTTTTGAAAATCTGCTTGAAGTTCCTCTTCTATTTCCATATAGGATAGCCCATTTAAAATGGCTTGAGCATACTGACGCTGTTTATCCCAATTTATAGAATCGGCTCCACCCCAGCCAAGCGATTCGTTGTAGACATTATGAAAATAAGCGATAAATTGGCCGTTGCTGGTGAACCTCTCTTCTGTTACTTGCGGCTGGTCCCCTTCCGCATCAGTCTGTGGTTCAGGTGATACAGCCATCTCTACTACTCTTCGATCATTGGCCACATTCTCAGTTACAGGCTGGTCCTTAGCCAAATAGTAATACCAATAGACGCCAGCCAATGCAGAGCACACAAGCGCCACACTGAACAGGAGTATCCACCGCCAAACCCGTTTCGAAAACATCCTTACACCCCCTGTTAATTCTCTTTCATCCCTGCGCAACAAAATGAATCAAATCTAAATTTCTATCATATATATAATTTTGTTCGAGCTTACTAGATTGATATATTTCCCATTTTAACCTGATTTGCTTGAAAACTCCATTTTCAAGCAAGGTCTTTTTAATCAAAAATCGCTAATTATAATTATTATAAAAAAGTATTGATTTTTTATTGAAAAGTGTTATCATTCTAGTAAGCAAGTATAAAAATCTTTAAGAGGTGATTTGATGAGTAATAAAAAGCTTACGACTAGCTGGGGTGCACCAGTTGGCGACAATCAAAACTCTATGACAGCCGGTTCCCGTGGACCAACGTTGATTCAAGATGTTCATCTCTTGGAAAAACTGGCACACTTCAACAGAGAACGTGTACCTGAGCGTGTTGTTCATGCTAAAGGTGCTGGTGCCCACGGTTATTTTGAAGTAACAAACGATATTTCAAAATATACAAAAGCTGCCTTCCTGTCAGAAGTAGGCAAACGTACACCTATGTTTATCCGCTTCTCTACCGTAGCCGGTGAACTTGGTTCTGCGGACACTGTACGTGACCCGCGTGGATTCGCGGTGAAGTTTTACACAGAAGAAGGAAACTATGATTTAGTTGGAAACAATACACCTGTTTTCTTCATTCGTGATGCAATTAAGTTTCCTGACTTTATCCATACACAAAAGCGCCACCCGCAAACACACTTGAAAAACCCGAATGCAGTGTGGGATTTCTGGGGATTATCACCTGAATCTACACATCAAGTCACAATCCTGATGTCTGACCGCGGCATTCCGGCAACTTTCCGTCATATGCACGGTTTTGGAAGCCACACATTCAAATGGGTGAATGCTGAAGGACAAGGTGTTTGGGTGAAATACCACTTTAAAACCGAACAAGGTATTAAAAACCTGGATCCAGACCTTGCTGCCAAGCTTGCTGGTGAAAATCCGGATTATCATACTGAAGATCTGTTTAACGCAATTGAAAAAGGCGACTTCCCAGCCTGGAAGCTTTATGTACAAATCATGCCTCTGGAAGATGCCAATACTTATCGTTTTGATCCATTCGATGTCACAAAAGTATGGTCTCAAAAAGACTACCCGCTTATCGAAGTTGGCCGCATGGTTTTAAACCGCAACCCTGAAAACTATTTTGCAGAGGTTGAACAAGCAACATTCTCACCTGGAACATTTGTCCCTGGTATCGAAGCTTCACCGGATAAAATGCTTCAAGGCCGTTTGTTTGCTTACCATGATGCACATCGCTACCGTGTTGGAGCGAACCACCAGGCACTTCCGATCAACCGTGCGAAAAATGAAGTGAACAACTATCAGCGTGATGGCCAAATGCGCTTTGATAACAACGGTGGCGGATCTGTATATTACGAGCCAAACAGCTATGGTGGACCAACAGAGTCAGCTGAAGATAAGCAAACTCCATATGCGGTTTCTGGAGAAGCCGACAGCGTAGCATACGATCACAATGATCACTACACTCAACCCGGTGACCTTTACCGTTTAATGAGTGAAGATGAGCGTACGCGCTTAGTTGCCAACATCGTTGCTTCAATGAAGCCGGTAGAAAGCGACGACATTAAGCGACGCGCAATCATGAACTTCTATAAAGCGGATGCCGAGTATGGTACTCGCATTGCAGAAGGACTTGGAATCTCTTTACTTGAAGAAGTAAAATAATTTGGTAAATCACTAGTTTTTCCATTTCTATTCTCAACTTAATTCTCATTTTCTCAATTAATAGGTATCCATTTGATTGTAAGTGGATACCTATTCCTAAATAAAAGCAAAGAGGATGTTAATCGTGGAAGAAGATCATGTGACAGAACTAATTCCCTATTTAAAAGAACGTGGTTTACGTATAACACCTCAAAGAACACTAATCTTAAAAACAATTCTTTCATTAAATAATCACCCGACTGTTGAGGATATTCACCGGGAGCTTCCTTTTATAAGCCTGGCGACGATCTACAACAATGTGAAATTGTTTGTAAACTTAAGGATTTTAAAGGAACTGCCGTACGGGAATGGATTAAGCAGATTTGAACTGGCGAATTCTGACCATTACCATGTAATATGCGAAGCATGTGGAACGATTGTGGACTTCAATTATCCGAAGCTAAAAGAGATTGAGGACGCAGCATCGAAATTAACGCACTACGCGATTAACTTGCATGAATTGGAAATTTACGGTCTATGTACAGCCTGCCAGAAATCGATGCACGCATAGAATCGTTTAACTAAAAGTGATAAAGGGAAACATTCATCTAAAAAGGAGGAAAAACCATGAGCCCGCAAAAAATGTTGTGCCCAAAATGCCAATCAGAAATTAAATACTTGAAGCACAGTATCCTATGTCAATGTGGAATTAAGTTGAAGGGCATTAAATCAAAGTTTTGAATACTGGCTGTGTAAACAATAACTGCAGAAAAAAATTTCATCGTATGGATTAACATTTTTTAGGTTCCAGAAGAATTATCGGCGTTTGTTCTACAGCTCTGATTTGTACATGTGCTTTGCCATGACCCCATCAAACTGCTCCATTTTATATGCTGAAATCTTTATTTTAAATAGGACTTGTAGCTATTTCTTCATTATTAGCCATCGATCTATTAATCCTTATATTCCCTCTGTTCTATTGTATTGAAGGCTTGCTTTTTCAAGACAGGAAATGTCTCTAAACGGATTTGAGCGCTGCCGAATTGGATCTATCACTTAGCCCCCCATTAAAAAAATAAACAAATGCGGTATTTTTAACATTGATTGGGCTGACAATGCCCAAAAAACAATCGAAACTGGGGTTTTCTTCTTGTTCGCGCAAGGAAATTTACAAATATTTCTATTTTCTATTGAACTGATTATTTTATAAGCGTTAAATCATGAGAATTAAGCGGAAACAAAGAGCAATTGCGCAAAACCTTCGAATTTACGAGCGGAACTCGGGATTTACGAGCGGTTCTCGGGATTTACGAGCGGTTCTCGAGATTTACGAGCGGTTCTCGAGATTTACGAGCGGTTCTTGAGATTTACGAGCGGTTCTCGGAGATTTACGAGCGGAACTCAGGATTTACGAGCGGTTCTCGAGATTTACGAGCGGAATTTGAGATTTACGAGCGAAAACTCACTTTAATTAAGCGGAAAAAATGAGAATTAAGCGAAAGTGTCTGCATCATTAAATAAACAGAGTTTGTGATTTTTCCAGTCTCAATTTATTATAAAGATGGACTTTTGCCATTTCAAAAGAATCGTTCATTCATATACATAATATAATAACTTTTTAAAAGGTGTTGTGTGCGAATGAACAAAAGAAGAGGCCGCCCTCACAGCTGTATTTTTCCGGGCTACAGATGGTGCGGCTCCGGCTGCAGCGGCCCGGGGGCACCGTTCAATGATGTAGATGCCTGCTGCATGAAGCACGACCGTTGCTTAAAACATGGAATATCACCGTGCCAATGTGACGTTGAATTTATGAACTGTCTTCGCCCAAAAATGAATCACCGTTCCAAAAAAGCGAGAGATGCAGCGCTCATGTATCATTTCACAAAATTGAAAACCATCTTCACCTGCAGCCAATTCTAATTAAGACTTAAGAAAGCCCACGGCTGAACATACCATTTAGCAAGCCAAACCTAAATCCTGAACCCCGTCGTTTTCAGAACTACTCGATTAATCCCTTGGTTGCCATTCTTATGAATTGTGATTGCAAATCGTGAAACTCGTTGCTGAAGAGTTTCGGCCAGATTGAAAAATAGACTTAAAGACATAAATATATTACTTCTTTTTCTAAAATTTTTGAAAGTTTATTACAATTTTTTCTTTTTTCTTTTAAGGATTTCTGGTAAAGTTATCGTAATAGGGTCTATTTGTTTTAGATCCATCATTGCCGGGGAAGGAGATGTGAAAATGAATTTATCAAGTATTAATAAAATGCTCCAGGAGCTTCGGAAAACTCCCTTCATTGAATCGAATGTTACCCACAGAATTTCAAATCAGTTTAAACAAGTAGTGTCCTTAACATATTGCCGCAAAATGAAGCTTTTTCAGTTACATGAAATTGAAGAAAACAAATTTCATGAATTTGCTGAACTTGAAGAAACAGCTGCTTACTTAAGCAGATTTATTAATAGAGGTTAATCAAGGTCGTCGAGCGGATTTTTGATTTTTGATTGGAATAATCGCAACCTTCAATCTAAAACTATATATCAGGGGTGTTCTAAAGAAAGTAAATAAGCCCGCTAATACCTAAGCAAATGATTCCGATAAGACCTGCGTATATGCCCACTTTAGTTCTTAATTTTCTTTGCTCCGTTGTTTCTGAATAATAATTCGCTCTTTGCTGCTGCCCGTCTATCCATGCCCCAATACAAATTCCTGAAATGATAATCGCAACTATTCCAACGATAAGAAAAAATTTCATCATCCCTGCATTCACCCTCTCTAAGGCGTAATTAATATTTCCAGTCTTCATTGTTGAATACATTTAACCCGATCAAGTTTGCTGTTACTGGCTCTTTCCCTATTTCTCTTGCCCAAACTGACATTTGGCCCACATGGTGACTCTCATGAACGGCAAGATGGAGAAGAATTTCAATATATAAATACGCTACATTCTCGCCGTTCTTATTGACAGCATTAAGAATTTGCGTGCCTCTCTCTTGTGTATAATTGTTGAAAAATGTAATAAAACATTTTTGTGTTTCCCGGGAAAACTTGATAATCGCTTCCAAACTATCAAAGTCAGCGAAGTTGTACTTTATAACCTCATTGTTTAATAGGCCAGATAACCACCTTTGTTCCACATCCACAATATGAAATAAAGTTTGCAGAAACCCTTTATATCCCCCTTTCCTCTCTTTAAGAAGCGCTTCCTCCGGAATTTGCCGGCACCATGCAAACCACTTCTCTCTGATCTTCCAATTGTACTCAAACAGCGCCCTTATCATTCTCGACTCCATCTCATCCTCCTAAAAATTTATTATTTAACGGCCAACAATGAAGGCTAATTAAAAAGATTGGGAGAGATCAATACTCTTTACGCTAAAACAGCATAAACAAGGACTTCTTTTCCCCATTTATGAATTTTCTGTTCTTTTTTCATGCCAATTCGTTCTGCAACACGAATAGAAGGGATATTGTCGAGATCGATTAAAGAAATGAGTTTTCGAAGCCTCAATTGGTCAAAGCCATATTTTTTGCAAGCTGAGGCTGCTTCTGTAGCATATCCGTTTCCCCAGTGACGCCGGGCAAATAAATAGCCAATTTCCATTTGAATTGTACCGTCTATGTCCTGCGGAACAATTCCACACTGTCCAAGAAACTCGCCTGTCTCTTTATTTTCTGCTATCCAGAGACCCGTTCCATGAAGAGAATAATTGTTTAATGTCCATTCAATCCACTCGATCGTACCCTGTTCGTCTTTTGTGGAGGGATAATATTTCATTGCCTCCGGGTCCGCAAAGATTTCCATTAAGTTTTGCACATCATCTTTATTCATTTTCCGCAAATTTAAGCGTTCTGTACTCAGGATCATTCCGTTCCTCTTCTCTCCATACATAGGTATTTTTTGGAATATTCATATTTTAATGATAGCTAAAAAATACGCTTTCTACAAGCGCATTTCTGCATAAAAAACAGTGCTGGTTTTTAAGAGTGAACTATTTTTTAAAGAATATTTTTTCCTTATTGACATATTTGTATATACAGGATAAAATGAAAACGCAACCAAATACTTGTATATACAGGATGATATTTTTGTAAACGCACTCATGATCCTGTGGATATAAGAATTTGAAAATATAATAATGAAAGAATTGGGTTGATTCCAATTCAACAGGGGGAAGAAAAATGAGTAAGTTCACAGATCCTGCCAAGGATTTACTGGAACACATTGGCGGTAAAGAAAACGTTGCAGCCGTTACCCATTGTGCCACCAGAATGCGTTTTGTATTGAATGATCCAGCTAAAGCTGATGTAAGTCAGATTGAGTCAATAAAGCTTGTAAAAGGAACTTTTACACAAGCCGGACAATTCCAGGTCATTATCGGCAATGAAGTTCCATCCTTCTACAATGAATTTATTAAACTGGCTGGTATTGATGGTACGTCAAAAGATGAGGCAAAGGTTGCTGCAAAGCAAAACATGAGTTTCTTACAAAGAATGATTGCCCATCTTGCTGATATCTTTACTCCATTAATTCCCGCTCTTGTCGTCGGAGGTTTGATCCTCGGCTTCAGGAACGTTATCGGAGACATTAAATTGCTTGAAGATGGTACAAAATCAATTGTTGAAGTATCCCAGTTCTGGGCGGGCGTTCATGCTTTTTTATGGCTGATTGGTGAAGCGGTATTCCACTTCCTTCCTGTCGGAATCACGTGGTCGATTACAAAGAAAATGGGTACATCGCAAATACTCGGTATTGTCCTTGGTATCACACTCGTATCGCCACAGCTGCTTAATGCTTATGGAGTTGCCGGTGCTGAAACAATACCAACATGGAATTTTGGCTTTGCCGAAGTTGAAATGATTGGCTATCAGGCACAAGTCATCCCGGCGATTCTTGCCGGATTTGTGTTAGCCCTTTTAGAACGCAAGCTTCGTGATATTGTTCCAAATTCAATTTCAATGATCGTTGTCCCATTCTTTGCACTTATTCCAACTGTATTAATTGCTCATATCGTCCTTGGTCCGATCGGCTGGACTATGGGTACTTTCATCTCTGATGTGGTTTATTCAAGCTTAACTTCTGCATTTGGCTGGTTGTTTGCCGCAATCTTTGGCTTTGCTTATGCACCGCTTGTTATTACCGGGTTACACCATATGACAAATGCGATTGATCTTCAACTAATGAGTGAACTTGGCGGAACAAACCTGTGGCCAATGATTGCGTTATCAAATATTGCACAGGGTTCAGCTGTTCTTGCGATGATCTTTATTAATAGAAAAAATGAAGAAGAAAAACAAGTGTCGATTCCGGCTGCAATCTCCTGTTACCTCGGTGTAACAGAACCAGCGATGTTCGGTATCAATTTAAAATACGGCTTCCCATTCCTGGCAGCCATGATTGGATCACTGGTTGCAGCTGTTGTATCAGTTGGCAGCGACGTAATGGCTAATTCAATCGGCGTCGGCGGTCTTCCTGGAATCTTATCTATCCAGGCGCAAGACTGGCTCATGTTTGCAGTAGCAATGGTAGTTGCAATCGTTGTTCCTATCATCTTGACAGTTGTTTTTGCTAAAACAAGAATGAATAAATTTTCTTTTAATAGAAAGTAATACTCCGAAAAGGGAGGGAGAAGTCTTCTCCCTCCCTTTACTTTTTGAGGCAATATATCATATTAAAAATAGAATATGGTATTATTACAGGTGGGGATTTTGTAAACTTGACTTTTATGGGAACTTCAGAAAAACAGCAATCCTCCTGGCAAGTTTGAACTTCATATAATCTGGATTTACAAGAAATCTATATAAATTTTTCATTTAAAAAACTGATTGGGGATCCTTTATGACTAACAAGTATCTAACAATCTACAGCAGCATTGTTGAACAAATAAAAAGCGGGGAGATTCCGGCTAATACCCTTCTTCCCTCTGAACATGAATTAAAAGACCAATATGATACATCCAGGGAAACGATCAGAAAAGCATTGAACCTGCTTTCACAGAACGGGTATATTCAAAAAGTTCGTGGAAAAGGGTCGATTGTGATTGACATCAACAAGTTTGATTTTCCAGTCTCCGGTCTTATCAGCTTTAAAGAACTGGCAGAGAAAATGGAAAAGAAACCAAGAACAATTGTTCATGAACTTGCCTTAATTAAACCTGACAACTACATTAAACAGCAGCTCCATTTATCAGGCAAAGACCAGGTCTGGAAGATTGTCAGAACGAGGGAAATGGGCGGCGAGAAAATTATTTTGGATAAAGATTATTTATCTAAAAAACACGTTCCTTCTTTAACAGAAGATATTTGCGCTGACTCCATTTACGATTATCTTGAAAATGAGTTAAACTTAACGATCAGTTTCGCAAAAAAGGAAATCGTTGTGGTTGAACCTACTGGTGAAGATCGAAAACTGTTAGACCTCGACGGATTTCATAACGTTGTGGTCATCAAAAACTATGTTTACTTGGATGACGCGAGCCTGTTTCAATATACAGAATCAAGGCACCGGCCGGACAAATTTCGGTTTGTTGACTTTGCCAGAAGAACGCATATATAACAAAGGGTAGCCTCAATGTAATATTGTGGCCACCCTTTTTCTTTAAATTGCTTTTGATAGTTACAACGCTGCCGCAAGCTGCTTCTCTTCTGTCTTTGGCAGAACTGCGTCTCTCCCGACAGAATAATACTCCACATTGTATTTTTCCACTTCTTCAAGTGAATAACAATTGCGTCCGTCAAAAATGATTGGTTCTTCATGGAACAGGCTTGTCAGGATTAATGCCTTTTGGACAACTTCCTTCCAGTCAGTCAAAATAAACACGGTATCTGACTGCTTAATCGCATCCTCGATTTGTTCTGTGTAGACCACGCCTTCTGGCAGAACCTTTTTAGCGTTTTCTATCGCAATAGGGTCATACCCAATCACCTCTGCACCGTCATTGATTAACTTTTCCGCTAAAGCGATAGATGCCGCTTCCCGAATATCGTCTGTTTCTGGCTTGAAGGACAGCCCAAGAAAAGCGACCCGCTTTCCTGCAAGTGAACCGAACCTTTCTTTTGCTTTTTCGTATAACAGGTATTTTTGAGAATTATTGACTTGAATAACTGATTTCAATAAATGAAAATCATGGTCGGATTCCTCCGATATTTTTACAAGCGCGTGAGTATCCTTCGGAAAACATGAGCCTCCGTACCCAATGCCGGCCTGAAGAAATTTAGATCCGATTCTGTCATCCTTGCCAATCCCTTCGGCGACCTCTTCAATATCTGCCCCCACTTTTTCGGATAGATTGGCAATTTCATTAATAAACGAGATTTTCGTTGCCAGAAAAGCATTTGCAGCATATTTAATCATTTCTGCACTCGAGATGCTTGTTTTCAGTACAGGTATCTGCAGGGGCTGATACAAGGATTCTAATATATCAGCTGTTTCTGCATCATCCGCACCAATCACAATCCGGTCTCCATGAAACGTATCCGATACAGCTGAACCTTCTCTTAAAAACTCAGGATTTGAAGCAAAATTTACTTTAACATTCGCGCGAAGATGTTTTAATACTATGTCCCTTATCTTATAATTGGTTCCGATTGGTACAGTGCTTTTTGTGACAAGAATGGTATTGCGGTTGATATGGGATGCAATATCTTTTGCAGCTTGAAAGATATACGTTAAATCAGCGGAGCCGTCCTCGCTTTGCGGGGTTCCAACTGCGATGTAAACCACTTCAGCATCAGCCAGTCCTTCGCTGTGGGATGTTGTAAAATGGAGCCTGCCTCTTTCAATGTTCGCTTTCATCAATTCTTCAAGGCCCGGCTCATAAATAGGAGATTGCCCTTTTTTCAGCATTTCTATTTTATTCAGATTGATATCAAGGCAAGTTACATCGTGGCCAATTTCCGATAAGCAGACTCCTGTTACAAGACCGACATAACCTGTACCCAAGATTGCTACCTTCATATAAATTCCCTCCTAATACGATTAATGGATAAGCTGTTCATTTTCCGCGAGCTCATTCAAATATGTTTTCACTTGTTGATTAAGGTCCTCTCTTTCAAGAGAAAAATCAATAGTTGCTTTTACAAACCCGAATTTATCTCCAACATCGTATCGCTTGCCATAAAAGTCATAAGCAAGAACATTTTCTTTTTGATTCAGCATTTGGATTGCATCTGTCAGCTGAATC
This sequence comes from Bacillus sp. V3-13, assembly GCF_002860165.1. Classification (GTDB taxonomy): domain Bacteria; phylum Bacillota; class Bacilli; order Bacillales; family Cytobacillaceae; genus Bacillus_BJ. The sequence continues at coordinate 63,598 of NZ_PGUZ01000016.1, forward strand.
TCCCCGCCGGAACCCGGAGGCAGTGTTTCGAGAATCGTAAAGATTTCTGGAGTCAAGATATACCTTCCCATAATCGCGTAATTAGAGGGTGCAATTTCAACGGGCGGCTTTTCGACAACGGATGCCAGTGGAATGATTCCTTCATCAGCTTTCATATTCCCCAAAGGTGCGATGATTCCGTATTTGGAAACATCCTTTGGATCAACTTCTTGCACGCCAATCACGGAGTTCTGGTATTTATCAAACACATCGATAAGCTGTTGAAGGCATGGTGTTTCGGAGCGGACAATATCGTCCCCCAATAAGACAGCAAAGGGTTCATCCCCAATAAAGCTTGCGGCACAATGAATGGCATGCCCCAACCCTTTTGGTTCTTTTTGGCGAATATAATGGATGTTGGCCAGATTTGAAATGCTCTGGATTTCAGAAAGCTTATCATACTTCTCTTTTTTATAGAGTGTCTCTTCCAGCTCATAAGCTTTATCAAAATGATCTTCGATGGCCCGTTTACCGCGGCCGCTAATAATAAGAATATCCTCAATACCTGAATTGATGGCTTCCTCCACAATGTACTGAATAGTTGGCTTATCAACGATCGGAAGCATTTCTTTTGGCTGGGCCTTTGTCGCCGGCAAAAACCTTGTCCCCAATCCTGCAGCTGGAATAATCGCTTTACGAACCTTCATAGAAACAACTCCTCCTTTTTAAAATAAGCTTTTATAAATGATTAGAAAGGCTCTATTTTTTCAATCGAGCCGCGATAAACTTGTTCATTTTTATCCTCTTGTTCCCCACGAAGTGGAGCGCAAAGTCAGCAATGCCCAGAAACGAAGCGGGCATAATAGGATTAAAAACAAGATGCCATAAACCGGAGCCAGCAGGAAAGTTAAAGGCCTTTTGTAAGCATAAAACACATTCCTTGCATAGGCGGATACCGTTACATACGCCAGATAGTAAATAAGCATAATCCAGCCCATCGTTGATGAAGTAATATAGATTGCCATAAGCAATGACATTCCGAAAGCGATCCATAAGAACATTTCAAGCATGACCCAAACAAAGACATTTGGCTTTTTTAAACCAATTTTCAATGCTACTAAACTTTCTCTAAAGAAAGATTTATTCCAGCGCGACTGTTGTCTAAGCAGTGTATACAGGGATGTCGGTGCATCCGTGATGCAGCGGGCTGTTGATTGATAAATCGTTTTTCCTGCGCGAATGGCATAGTTTGTTAAGCAACGATCATCCCCCAGTTGCACCTGTTGGCCCAGGAACGTTTGTGTACCATAATGCTCCAGGTTTGAAAGGACAATATTACGTTTATATGCACTAAGAGGGCCACTGCAAACCAAAACGTTGCCTGTAACAGAATGTGCTGCCCGCTCAACACGGAACGCATTGTCATATCTCATATCGATAAGTCTTGTTAATAGATTATCCGTCCTGTTCCGGATATTTACATGCCCCGTTGTAGCCGTAACTTCTGGATCATTGAATGGCTTTAACAATTCTCGGATCGCATTGGAAAAAACGGTACAATCGGAATCAACCGTAACAAAAACGTCACCAGTCGCCCGTTCGAACGCCCAGATTTGCGCATGTCTCTTTCCTTTATTTTGCGGAAGACGATGGACAATCAATTCAGGCAGCCTGGAAGGATCAATACCTTCGATCGCTGTCATATTTGCATGAAGGGTCTCTTTTAGTTTAAGAGAAGCCTCATAAGCTGATTTATCTTTGCTTCCATCGTCGACCACAAAGATTTCGTGAATCGGGTAATCCTGCTTTAAAATACTTTTAATCGTTCCCAAAACGGCCTCAGGCTCTTCATTATAAGAAGGAATCACAACAGACACCTTTAAGTCCGGGGGATCAAGATCGACCGTTTTGTATTTAAATGAGAGAATCATTTTCCCCAGCAAATAAGCAATCATTACTGAACCGTAAAGGCCGATCGTTAAATTTAATTTATCTGATGCAGTCCAGTTCACATAGAAAAGCGCAGCTACCGTTAAAATGAAAAGCGTAATGACAAACGTTTTTTCCTTCAATGAGAATTTTTTGTCTGTGGTAACTTGCTGGATTTCTGCTGCAGATAAATCTTGGACAACTTTTGACATTGTAACTCTCCTCTCGTTATTAAGTTTTCAATCTCCCTGCTCCCGGCAGGAAAACTTCAAAACTAGATTAATAACGACAAACTTTTTTCGCAATCCGACGTTTTTCACCGTTAAGAAAACCCTTCTTTTTAACCATGGCCGATTCATTTTGTTGATTTTATCGGATTGGAAGCGGAAACATTTCGCTGTTTAATTTTTCTATTATTTTTGTAACATAACTTTAATGTTTAAAACCCTATTTCCTTTATTTCCCTTTATCTGCTGTTTATAAGGTTTGCTTTATTAAGGTGAAGTGGCGCAATATTTTTTACACTTCTTTTACAATTGATCATTTTGACTTTTATAAAAAAAGTTAAAAAAAATTTTTTTAGTTGAATTTCTTTATTCATAAGGGTAAAAACGATATACACCGCCGCAAAAATAAACGATATTGATTAGAAAATGTAATAAATTGGAACATATTATAGGCATTATTTCTTAAAATACCCTGCTCTTTTTATAAAACTTTAAGCGTTTAATGATAGAACCTAGTGATTCTTGTGAAATTATCCTCATATAAGGATACATATATGACCACTGACGAATTTGCTAACTTAAAAGTAACGTGTTATTACAGATACTATAAGAATGTTAGCTAAGGAGTTCTGTTATCATGATAGAATTGCGAAACGTTTCAAAAGTATACGGGAATGGAGATGACCAGTTTTGGGCCTTAAAGAATGTCTGCCTTTCGATCAATAAGGGGGAGTTTGTCGCAGTAATCGGGAAATCAGGCAGCGGGAAATCAACTTTATTACATGTACTGTCGGGTATCGATACTCCTACAGAAGGAACTATTAGCATTTCAGGAAAAACCATTTCGAACTTTCCTGAAAAATTGCTGACGAAGTGGCGAAGCCTGGAAACGGGGATTGTCTTTCAATCTTTCTTCCTGCTTCAGACTCTTACACTCTTTGAAAATGTCATGCTTCCAATGGAGTTTTCCCGCTCCCTGAGCCGAAAAAAAAGAAAAGAACGGGCGCTGAGGCTTTTAGAAAGTGTTGGGCTTTTACACAAGGCTTACCTTTTTCCTGATTCTGTATCAGGCGGAGAAAAGCAAAGATGTGCAATAGCCAGGGCTTTAGCCAATGACCCTCCTCTAATCGTAGCTGATGAACCGACTGGAAACCTGGATTCGGAGAATGCTGAGCATATATTCTCCCTTTTTAAAAATCTATCAGAACAAGGTAAAACGATTGTGATGGTCACCCACGATACTGATTTCTCCCATAGGGTGTCCCGCTCGTTTATTGTAAAGGATGGTCATGTTTCCGAACAGCCTGTCATTGGCAGAAAAGTTGGTCAGGCATGAATTCTCTTTACATACGGAAAGCCTGGCGCGATATGAGAAAGAACAGAGCCCGTATTTTCTTGATTATCATTTCTATATCTATCTGTTTAAGTACAGTAGCGACTCTCCTTAATACGAAAGAGCTGTTCAGCAGGGCAGTGGCCCATACAGACAGACAGCAGGATTCTGTCATTTCTTTGTATACAAACGTATTTCAACAAGAACTTCCCGATTTAACAAAGATAGAGGGAATCAACGATGCTGAAGCACGGTTTAAGTCGAGGGGCCGAGTTGAAATCAATGGGTCTCTAAAGAATTTCGAGCTGATAGATTTACCAGGAAACCTTCAAGGCACCAATCATAGACCCGGGATCTTTTTAGAAAAAACGACAATGGACTTTTACGATTTAGAAAAAGGGGATATGATTGCAATCAAATTGCCGGAAAAAAAGGAAGCAGATCTGCCAGTTGCAGGTGAAATTACTGATTATACTTTTATTCCAACCAAGTTCAGCGGTTTCGGACGTGCTTTTATATCCCCTGCGTCTCTGGATACACTGGACTTGTCTTCTGACAAAAACGTCATTCAAATTACTGTTAAGTCAGATGATTATCAAAAAAATGGCTCAGCCATTATTGAAAACACTAAGAATTTATTGAATGCTGAAGGCATTACCGTATATCGCAGTGAATATACGCAACAGTCATTACTGCTAAGAGAACAGATGACTGACACGGTATTCAGTCTGTTGATCATCCTGGGGGTACTGGCACTGATCTTGGCAATCATCCTTGTGATTCACTTTTTCTATCGCCTGACAACAGAGAAGATCCATGACATGAGCATTTTAAAGGTCCTGGGTGCAGGGAGAAAGTATTTGTGGAATGAATTTATTGTTTCCCTGGGATTTATGGGATCATGCATTTTTTTCTTAACGAGCCTATCGAGTGCCGGACTCTCCTATTATTTTTCGAAATATCTTATTGAATCCCTTAACATGGGAGAATTTGAATATTATTACTCGAAGGATATCCTGATTCTTGTCGTTGTTCTCTCGTTTTTAATTCCATTTATATCTGCTTTTGTACCAATAAACATCGTTCTTAGAATTCCAATTATCCAGGGATTACTATATGGCAGCAAAGAATTTCGCAAAAAAGGGGGAAGTAAAGCTACGGGTTTTCGCTTCTTCCTTCTATCGGTGCGAAACGCCGTCAGCAGAAAGGTTCAGCTTTTGACTAATATTCTGATCCTTGCTTTCGGAGGGGCTATTATTATTTCCTGCATAGCCCTGAATAGTTCGATGGTAAGCACACTTAAAGAAATCCAGAGCTTTTGGCAGCACGATGCGGAATGGAATATAAGAACAAACCTAAGCAGCCTGCAGGTTACTGAGCTGGTCAAGCAAACAGAGGGGGTACTTCAAGCTGAGAGTTGGACAGGCAGAAGTGCAGAAGCTATTCTCCCTAATGAAGATACGGTAAGCAGCACTCTTCTGCTTGCGGTTCCAAGAGAGAGCAACATGTTGAACCCGGAGGTAACGAAAGGATTATGGCTAAATACATTGCCAAAAAACAATATTGTTGTGAACAAGGACTTTCAAGCAATCGCAGGAAATATTCAACCCGGTAACCAGATTTCATTAAAGATCGGAAATCAGGTAAAAAATTGGACAGTTGGCGGTGTCGTGAAGGGCCATTTAAATGGTCCAGCTATTTATATCGGTGCCGACGATTATCATGATTGGATAAGCGAACAGCAGCCCAACAAGGTGATGGTAAAAATGAATTCCCATGGAAACTCTAAAACAATCAGCAATATTGAACAGCAGTTTAGTGATCATCAGATTGCAATTGAATCGTTTGATACAGTTGATCACATGAACCAGAGACCACATGAGATTATTTCTCTTGTTGTTTATTCACTTTTGTTTACGGGGGTTCTTTTTACGGCGGTTGGGATCATGAATTTAATTACCGTTATGAGCGCAAATGTACTTGAAAGAAAGCAAGAGATAGGGATCATTCGTGCTATTGGAGGTTCCGATCTGAAGGTCTTCCAACTGTTTATAGGTGAAGGACTTTTCATTGCTATCATTTCCTGGTTGATTTCCGCTGCACTATCCTATCCGATTGAAAAAATCTTAAATAAAAGTATTGGAGAATCTCTGATTCATTCGCAACTGCAATCGCAATTTTCTCCTTGGGGCTTATGCTTATGGCTTGCACTCTCTATATCTCTGGGTGTGATAGCCAGTGTTGTGCCTGCCCGCAAAGCAGCGGGACTGCCAGTCAAAGACCTTATTACCGAGAAACTTGGAGGGGGACAATGAAAAAGATACTGTTTTTACCTCTATTTAAAATGGAATCCGGCCATCATAAAGTTGCATCAGCACTGATCGATTCCTTTGCTCAGGAATATCCGTCAATACAATGCAAAAAGGTCGATCTTCTAAGCTTTATGAGCCCGGCGCTTGAAAAAGGAATTTCACACCTGTATCTGAAATGGATTAAAAAAGCTCCATCTTATTACAGCAGATTTTACAAAAATTTTTTTAGCAAAAATTCCAAACTTATTCAGAAATCTTATGAATCGTTCTGTTTAGAAAAGATGGAAGATCTTTTGTTGCGGGAACAGCCGGATCTGATTGTGTGCACGCACAGCTTTTCATCGTTTTTAGCAGGCAAGCTGAAGAAATACGGAGTCATCTCAACTCCTGTCATCAATATTTATACTGATTTTTTTATAAATAGCTTGTGGGATTTAGATGAAGTGGACTGGCACTTCGTCCCTTCACACCATATAAAAACTCAATTGGCGGAGACGGGGATACCAGCAGAAAAAATTAAAATTACGGGTATTCTCGTCAACAATGAGATTACACAAAGGAGTAAGCGGAAAGCATTTAACACGCCGCTCCGTATTTTGATCACCGGGGGAAATCTTGGGTTATTGAGGGTTTCAAATTTCGGGGAAAGTGGCTCATATTCTGCCGAGTACAGAGTTTTATGCGGAACAAATGTACCACTTTATAGAAGCATAGACATGAAAAAAAGCCCTGTCGTTACACCCTATTCCTACATTACAAACAGTGCAAAAATGAATGAATTATATGATTGGGCAGACGTCATCGTGACTAAGCCGGGTGGTGTAACAATCAGCGAAGCGTTGCGAAAACGGCTTCCTATTTTTCTGCATAGTGTACTGCCTGGGCAGGAAGAAAAAAACGTCGAATATTTAAAAGCAACTGACCTTGTTTATCTTCTTGATCCTCATTCGCCAATGGAAGAGCAAATTTTTACTTTCCTGCAAAATCAGCCTGCAGTTTTTAAAAAGCATAAAGCCGCACATGCTTATTTAAGCGAACTGGAACTAGTCACCACTGCTGAAGTTTGCCATTTTATCGAAAAAACCATCCTGAATGAAGACAAACCGGGACATATTGCGTATATTGATACCGTATTTTATCAGCTATATAGTAAAATTGAGAACTAATTTTTAAAGATATGGAAGTATATAAAGATCGTTCCAATCCCCAACACGATAATATAAAGCCATGAGTAAACAAATTGAACGATTGATATGAAATTTTGCATGTATTATCAACTCTCTGCTGGATTTTATTTGCCTTGTAGATGCTAACTAAAGAACCGCCTTCTTCTTTCTTTTATCGGTATAAAACTTTATAAGTGTAATTGTTTTTTAGTTGGTCGTTATTTATACCCTAAAATATTTTATATGTAACTGAAGATATGGCATTGCGGCTAATTCGTTTCAATACTTTAACATGAAACATTTATTTGAAATAATTCACGATTTCTTAACACACAACAGGATTTATCGTAACCTTAATGTCTCGAGTGAATACATTTAAAGATCAGAAATGCAATAAACCCTGGTAAGCATCGAATATCAGGGTTTGGTTTGATGAAAATGTACCTATAAACACATTAAAGGAGCGCCACCACGTAAAGGTAAACAGGTTGGTTTGACAAAATTAGGTGAGTGAGCTTGGAAAAAGTCCTTCATCCTGGTGATGAAGGACATAATTAGGTAAATAAGCTTGGAAAAAGTCCTTCATCCTGGTGATGAAGGACATAATTAGGGAAGTGAGCTTGGAAAAAGTCCTTCATCCTGGTGATGAAGGACATAATTAGGTAAATAAGCTTGGAAAAAGTCCTTCATCTCTTGGATTGCTGCCGATGTCTTATTCTTCGATCATATGAATAGTACTATCCCTCACCCTGCCTTTGTGATTCTCCTTTTCAAATAAGTAACGGCAGCCTCTTTAATATCAGCCTTGCGCTTGCGGTGAATCAACCGGGTAATGTGAACGAATATAATTGGCAAGGTATGCTTTTTATAGACGAGATACCGCGATTCCCATATCGGCTCGAATTTATTTTTATATTCATAAAGCCCTTTAAAATTGTAAAAGTAATTGCCTCTTTTATAGATGAACTGTCCGATCGATTCTACCAGGTTAAACTTCTCGGATTCTCTTAAATTGGCCAGTGGCGACATTCCCAGGCTGCACCATTCATAGCCCTGTTCCTTACACCAGTTAAATATCGATATAAACAGAAAGTCCATTGTTCCGGACGGGCTGTCCTGAAGGTAGCGCATTAAATCGATCGTAATGGCGCGATTCTTCTGTTGCTGGTTACAGGCAAGCGTCGCAAAAGCAATGATTTTGCGATCCGGACTCGTCACAATCGCCAGCGGAAAACGGGCTAGATAATTTTCACAAAAGAAACCAACCGAAAACCCCTTTTCCTTGCGCTTGCCAAGCCACGAATCCGATACGGCTTTCAGTTCATCTTTTAACCGCGCTGAATGCGGCGGGAATAAAACGGCAAATTGGTAACCGTTACGTTGAAACTTATTGATCGGGGTTCGCAGCCGCGTTTTCTTTTTCCCGACGGTCGAAAAATCCGGCATGCGGATTCTCGCTTCTTCGCCAACCTTAACCGTCCGGTATCCCTCGTTTGTATAGTCACCTAAAAAACGGGGAGATACCTGATAAAAAACCGCTTCATTGCCTGACCGGGAACAAAATTGTTGAAATTCGTTTATTGCGTCTTTGATGAATGCTTCTTTGCCAATCGGGTCCCCCAAAACGACATAAGTCCTGCCCACCTGTTGATAGGTAAGCAAAACTTGTTCATTTTTCGCCCAATAAAACAGTTTGTCATTTAAAAAGCTTAAATGAGAAATATGATTACCGCCATTTTTTTCTAAAAAAGACCAAACTTCATTTAAGTCCGTTTCATGCTGAACCGATCCATTAGTTCGATTCTCTCTCATGAAGAGACTGAAAATGATTAAAAATAATAATGACAAAATGTAAACAAGGAGCATAAGTCCCTCCATAAAGCTAAATTTCCAGATCCATTTTTTTACAATAACGCTGCGTCATCCGTTATTAAAGCTTTAGCCATAAAAAAGTAAAAACCTCATTCTATTATATATGATTGTTCTCTCATTTTCTGCATTTTAAAAAAATAAAAATCGTGTTATCACCCTGGTTTTTTGAACATTCGGTCAACCGAATTTTTTACAAAGTATAACGAAAAATCTTCACAATAAAAAAACGACCTCATTGCTGGTCGTCTTTTGTGATAGCTCCTAATCCTTCTAATAATATTTTTGCATCGGCATTCAGATAAAGAATGACATCCTTCCGCAACAGCAATTGCGCTTTATCCTTTATACTAAGCTTCAATCCTCTCACATCAAATCTTGAAGCATAAGCATTGATTGAATTGATCGCACCCAATTCCTGCCGTGTCAGTGGCTTATTTTCATTATCCAAATGATTGGTCAAGAATTCGAGCAATTCCCTTGCATTACTTTTAAGGAGATTTTTATTTTGATTAAGAATCGTGATGTTCGCTTCGATAAGCTTTCTTGTTGAAATAAGATCCAGATCCTCTACACTTTTATTTATTTTCGCAATTAACTCAGAAAGCTGCATGATCTATGCTCCTCTTTTTCTTATTAACCTGGCTCTTGGGCTGGACTATGCTTTCTTAATAATCATATAATTTCCATGTCCCACCACTGTATTTGGTGTCTCGTATCCAAAGATTCTGGCAGCTTCCCGTGAGATTTCAACAAGGACACTGTTTTCCCTGACAAGAAATACTTCCCCTTCACATGAGGTATCTTTTCTTTCAAAAAGAATGATATCGCCTTTTTTTGCTTTTCCCGATCTTATTCTTTCCATTCTGCTTTCCTCCCCCTTGTTTATTTGTCTATCTTCAGGTCAAATCCGATTTTCTTTTTTCCAGCGTAAAACGATATTTGAAGGGATATTTAAATCCTCTTGTATTTCCAGGATCGTTGCTTTTGGTTTGCGTCTTAAGTAATCCTTTACTTCGCGAAGTAACAGGCTCTCCTTTTTCGAGCATTTAGTACAAAGCTGTCCGAATGTTCCCGAATGTACAAATATTTCATGACATTCAATACAATTCATTAACTCCATATATCATCTCTTCCTCGCCCATGATTCTTTAAGCTTTAAAACTTGGAAGTTATATAGACTTAATAATTGCACCCGTAAGCTTTGCTTAAAATTTTATGCAAAAAATCCACCAAAAAAGTTTGGTGGACTTGTTGTATAAATGGTTTTTAAGTGACCATTTATCGATCATTTTTCCCGAACTTTTTGGCAACCCGACTATCCTAGTACGATAACCTTAGACTCGTGGCTTTGCGTCCTTGTCTTTCAACAAGTTTGCCGTTTGCATTTAATTAATATGATAGTAAAACTTTAGGAGGGAAATTTCAACATTTTTCGCCATTTCCCAACAAAAATGGGTAATTATACTCATGTCTATAGAATCGTTTATGTGATAATTAATTACTTCCAAAAAGTCTTCCCGAAAGCCAGATAGTTCAATAATCACCTGTGTCATCATTTTCGGGTCGTTATTTAGCACTACTATGCAACGAACAGTTAAATGACATCAGAAGTTTTAAGAAGATTATCCCTTCTTCTTAAATACCCAATTCCTATAACTAAAATGACTAAGACAATTGGAAGCCACAGATGGATCTCGTCTACTATGCCGGGAACGGTAGAATGGAGAAATTCTTCTATCGTTTCGTCTTCAATGATCATTTCTCCCGCAGTGTAAGCCAGCAGTCCGGCACCAGCATAAATGATGAACGGGAACTTTTCCATCGCTTTTAAAATAAGCTGGCTGCCCCAAATAATGATCGGAATAGAAATTAAAATACCAATTAAAATCGGGACGAATCCATGTGCAACACCGGCTAATGCCAACACATTATCAAGCGACATAACCGCATCTGCGATAATGATCGTCCTCACCGCTGCTGCCACACTCGTACCACCCGCTTTGTGTTCTTTTTCTTTTCCGGCCAATAACTTATAAGCAATCTGAACCAGTAAGAGGCCGCCAATAAAAGAGATAAAAGGTATTCTCAATAACCACACAATAATGGCAGCGAAAATTAATCGTAAAATGATCGCACCAAATGTTCCCCAGAATATTGCTTTTCTGCGATGTTCCCGGGGAACATTTCGAGCCGCCAACGCAATGACGATTGCATTGTCACCGCTTAAGATAAGATCTACACCGATTACTTTAATAAGTGTTGATAGTTCCATTCCCAAGAATTCCACTGTCATCCCCCTGACAAATTGTTATAAGTTCTACTGCCCTAGTTTTTATCTATTTCAGCATTTTAAACCGAATTTTCTAAAGAACATTCACAACCACTGTTAAAGATAATCTTGTGTTTTTGCAAATGGTTCGTGCATTCAAAAGAAAACCGGCTACAGTTCAACTGTATGCCGGTTTTGGTAATGATATCTATTCATTTGGCAGCTCGAAATTTAGTGGAGGTTTATTACTTTCTCCATATATTTTTCAATGTCCCTTTCATTTAAGCAAAGTGAACTAGAGTCGGCCCTTTCCAATTATTAATTGCAGCCTCCATGATGATTGGGACATCCATTTTCTTCTTTTTCGACCTGTATTGTACTGTGTTCGATTCCAAAATCATCATGCAGGATCGATTGTGCCTGCAGTAAAACGGTATCATGAACACCGTTTCCATCAATGGCAATATGGCAGCTAAGCATCGGCATTCCCGAAGTGATCGACCAAATATGCAAATCGTGAACCTCAGTAACATTTGGGATATTTAATAAAGTTGATTTCACTTTTTCAGATTGAATCTGAATTGGGGTCCCTTCCATCAATACATGAAAAGAATCCTTCATCACCCTCCAACCACTAATCAGAACAAGAACCGCAACAACTACGCTGGCAATCGGGTCAGCAATTCCCCATCCCAAAAAATAAATGAGCAGGGCAGCGACGATGGCTCCAACCGAACCAAGCATATCACCGATGACATGAAGGAAGGCACTTCTTACGTTTAAGTTTTCTTCTTTATCAGCTCTCATTAAAATCCATGCGGCTATTACATTTACCAATAACCCAGTTAATGCAATTGTTAACATTCCTAAACTTTGAACTTCAGGAGGATGAAAGAAGCGTCTGTATGCTTCATAAAAAATATAAAGCGAAATAAGAATAAGAGTTATCCCATTTAAGGCAGCCGCAATAATCTCAAATCGTCTGTATCCGAACGACTTGGCTCTGGTGGCCTGTCTTTGTCCCAATTTTATGGCGAAAAAGCTTAATCCCAATGCTGCTGCATCGCTAAGCATATGACCTGCATCCGAAAGTAAAGCCAAGCTATTTGTTAAAATTCCACCGATTACCTCAATAATCATATAAGTCGAGATTAATAAGAAAGATAAAAATAAAGCCTTTTTATTTTTTGTTTGCCCATGAGAATGTCCGTGCCCGTGAGAGTGGCCATGGTGGTGACCCATAAGAACCCTTCTTTCTATATATGAATATATGCTCATATATATTATATATGTAATTCGGATTTTAAAGCAACTCTTTTTTTGTACATTACCACAATTGTTTTTGCATTATGCCCCCCTAATCCTTAACGTTTTAATCTCTTCATCTTATTAGCTATCACCACTGAATAATAAGACAAAAAAAAGAAGCTTGACTGAAAAGCTTCTCCAAGTGAAATTTATTAATGATGCCTTGCGTGATCAATCGTTTGCTTTAAGACATTCATAACGTGTTCGTCATTACATGAATAAATCATCGTAGTACCTTCCCGGCGGGACTTTACGAGTCGCAAATTTTTAAGAAATCTCAATTGATGTGAAACAGCAGACTGGAGCATATTCAGGTTTTCAGCTATTTCATTGACCGAATGCTGTTTTTGGTACAACAAATGGAGGATTTTTATTCTTGTAGGGTCTGACAAGGCTTTGAAGGTTTGAGAAACAATAAATAATGTTTCTTCATCCAAAGAATCTTCAAAACGCTCGTTGGTTATTTCATTTTTTTCAGATCTTTCCATGGTCCACCTCGGAGGCATTCTTTTTGCCAATTATTATAACATAGAAAAAGCTATACCAATAAGCACACACTTTTTTAGATTATTTAACCAATAATTATGATATTTGCACCTTTGCTTGAAACAGCCTGCTGTTCCTAAACAAAAAATCAAAAAGAAAAAAGCCTGCCGCAGCAAGCTTCCAACTTTATTTTCCTAATTTTCTTTGAGAGTACGCTGAAATCCATAAGCTGACAAAAGAGAACAATAGCAACGGGAGCATTAATGCCAATGCCAATGAGTTGAGCATTGCCGGCGGCTGGTTGCCTCCGCTGTTCAAAACACTGAAAACCATAACCGGCAGCGTCTGTGTCCTCGGTCCCGAGATTAAGAGAATAATCGTAAAGGCGCTGAACATGCGGATAAAAATATTAATAGCCGACGCCGTAATGCCGGGAATGAGCTGTGGAACAATGATTCTCCGGAATATATTCATCCTGCCAGCTCCCAGTGACTCTGCGGCCCATTCCAATCTCGGATCCAGCGCTTCGATATATGGAATCAAAATGAACACCGAAAAAGGAATCCCAATGATGAGATTGACAATAATAAGTCCTGGAATCGTTTCAGCCAGGCCAATGGCATAAAAGATCGATGCAATTGGAATCGCATAAACCAGCTCAGGTAATGTAAAAGGCATCTGGAAGAAGGAAATGAGGGTTTGCTTAAAACGGAATTCCTTGCGTGCAAGCATATAAGCTGCAGGAATGCTGAGCGCCAAGGAAATCGCCGTCGCTGTAAGAACAATTTCCCCGGTAATTTTATAATACGTACCAATTTCATAGTTGACCCATGCCTGTTTAAACCATTTTAATGTGTAGCCGTTTGGAAAAACAGTTCCAAACCATTCTTTCCCAAATGCAGTTAACAGAACGGCGAGTGTCATGCCAAGCACAATGGTAATAAACAGAATCGTAACGATTGACAAAGGTATGCGCGCTATATGAAATGTCTTGTTTCTTTTCTTCTTGGCCGAGTGCGTAATTTTTTGAACTGAATTCTCAAGAGTGCTTTCCGTTGGCTGCATCCTTTTTCCCCCTCCCTATTTGAAAGTCGCAGCTGAACCGACATAGCCCCGTTGTCGAAGACGATAAACGATGCTCAAACAGATTAATTGGGTAACCGCCATTACAATTGCAATGGTATTGGCCATGCCGTAGTCAAAATTGCGCATCGCTTCCTCAAATGCTGCGACTGCAAAAGTTCTTGTTTCCGATGCTGGATTTCCGACAATAACAGCTGACGTATATACTCCGAGCTGCATAATCAGGTTTAAAGCATAGATCGTTAATATGCTTGAACGGATCAACGGGTAAAAAACCCTCCAAAATGCGGTCCATCCACTCGCCCCCAACGATTTCGCCGCCTGTTCAAGATTAGGATCGATTGAATCCATCATGCCAATAAAATTCGAGGCCAGAAACGCAACTCCCAATATGAAAAGAGCAATAAAGGCGCCCCAGAAATTATAAATCAGCTTGATTGGCTCATCGATGATGCCTGCGCCGATAAGAAATTGATTGAACCAGCCGTTTGGTTTAAAGAAAACGATGATCCCCATATCGACGATGAGCGACCCGAGTGTGAGCGGGAAAATGACGAGTCCTGCTATTAAGCTTTTTCCCTTAAATTTTCCGCGTAAATAATAAGCAATCGCAAAAGCAACGATCAATTCCAATATAGAAGCAGGAACTACCAGAAGTAAGGTTTTAAAAATAGTCGTGTAATACTGTGACTCTGTAAAGAAACGGATATAGTTCCCCAAGGAAAAGCCAGGCTGCCCGTTTGACTGGAAGGTCAATAGTATCCCATTCACTAAAGGAATAACAAAAATCAGCAGTAAAGGCAGCAGTGCAGGAAGAAGCAACAAAAAATCCTTTTTCTTTGGTACTTGATGATGATCCATGCCTTCCTCACTCCTTGTCCAACAATAATAGTTTTTCAGGATCCAAGTATAGCGTGATATTATCGTAAATATCGTAGGGATCCAGCCCAAGAACGTTAACCTTCCATACAGATTTATCATCCGTTTTTACTTCATATGCTGTCGTGTTTCCGGCGTAATCGCTGACGATCACTTTTCCTTTAAGAAGATTACTGCTTGGATGTGTCGGCTCAACGATTTTGATATTTTCCGGTTTGATCGTAACAACCGCTTTATCCCTGATGTTAAAGCGAAGATCCTTTTTAACCAGCAAGGATAATCCCGTCTCAGTTTCAAATACATAATGGCCATCGCGTTCACCAGCAATTTTACCGCTTAAGAAATTTCCATATCCGATGAAGTTTGCCACAAATTGATTTTTTGGCTTTTGAAAAATTTCTTGCGGAGTGCCTATTTGCTGGACCACACCTTTGGACATGACCGCTACTTTGGTGGACAGAGAAAGAGCCTCTTCCTGATCATGCGTGACATAAATCGTGGTGATGCCCAGCTCTTCGTGAAGACGTTTTAACTGAATCCTCATTTCCTTCCTCAATTTGGCATCCAGATTACTTAATGGCTCATCCAGCAGTAAAACTCTCGGCCTAATGACAAGTGCTCTCGCCAAAGCCACCCTTTGCTGCTGGCCGCCGCTCAATTGCTTTGGGAACCGGGATGCGAATTCAGAGAGCTGGACCATTTCCAGCGCATCTTTTATCCGCTGCTTCTTTTCTGCTTTCGGCAGTTTTCTCATATCAAGACCGAAACCTACGTTTTCAGCGACTGTCATATGCGGGAAAAGGGCATAGTTTTGGAATACCATACCAATATCTCTGCGGTTCATCGGCATTCCGTTAATCGGTTCTCCATCAAATGAAATGGAACCGGATGTCGGTTCGATAATTCCTAATATCATCGACAGGATTGTTGTTTTTCCACAGCCGCTCGGACCAAGCAAGGTGACAAATTCTCCGCTTTTTATATCGATATTCACATGATCAACAGCAAGGGAATCTCCAAATTGTTTCACTAAATCGTTCATTTGCACACTGGCACTTGCCGTTCCGTATGATTTCTCTGCGACAGCTTGCATAAACGTTCCTCCTTTTAAAGAAGTCCCGGTCTCAATTTATTAAGCCGGGACTAAAGCGTCATTTTTTCGATTGGATTTTTTCTTCCCAAAGCTTATAGATTTTGGTGATCGGCTCGATGTCGGGATACATGAGCACATCGTCTCCACCTGTAAATCTGCCGTCTTCCTTATACTCCTTTGGCAATGCATCTGACACAGCATCAAAATTCGCTTTATATTTTGGATCAATCAATTTTTCGGCCGCCTCTTTATTGGCAGGAACCTGGCCTACTGACATAGCCTGGGATTGAGGCTCCTTCTTCATCGAATATTTGAGAAATTCGAGGGCTGCTTCCTTTCTTTCTTTTGGCAGGTCCTTTAACATAACAAGAAAGGATGCATCCATGAATTGCTTCGAATCTTCCAGTTCCACCGTTTTGATATGTGACGGCAGGGAAGCCTCCATCATCGATCTTGCATACCAGAAAGGAGTGTGCGGAATAATGTCAACCGTACCATCGGTAAGAAAAGTAAATGTATCTGAAGTGGATGACGGATAGCTGCTGATATGTGGTGATATTTCTTCAAGATAGTTCCAGGTCTTCGTTAATTGTTCCGGACTGTTGGGATCTTCACCCATTGCAGACGCCAAGCCAAGAAAGAATGCGCGTCCAGTACCACTATTCGGGACCGCCGCATACATGAACTTACCGGGATTCTCCTTTATCCAATCCTTTAATTCCGCATAGCTTTTCGGAGGATTTTTTACCGTCTTTGAATTATAGGCCAGCACCGGGCCGCTTGTGCCGGAATCTACAATGCCATACCCTTGATACTTCTCGATATATTGTTTCGCAATATCTGTTAAATTGTCCTGTGGCAATTCCTTTTCATACGCGGGATACAGCTGTTCCCATAACCCTTGTTGTATTCCCAAAGGCATGGCATCCATACCAGCAGCCACAATATCGATATTGCCGTTTTTTCCTTGTGCCTTAATTTTGTTTAAAATTTCCTGTGGCGTACCCCGGCCATACTCAACTTTGTACTTGCCCTTCATTTCCTTTTCGAACATAGGAATCAAAATGTCTTTAAAATACTCATCCTTACCTGAAACGGTATAAAAGGTGATCGTTTGCGGTTTACCATTCCCTGCGGAATCTGGGGCAGAAGCTTGTTCCTGCTTGGCGGTGCTTCCGTTGCATGCAGTTAAAAATAAAGAGATGGCTAAAATAAGACTGCTAATGATCGCAAATTGTTTACTCATTTAAATTCCTCCCCAGAAATGTATCATTGTTTTCGGTGTGTTGATAAAAAATAATGTGGATACCTGTTGATCAACCCATTTTTTTCGGTGTCTGCCCAACTCATATGCACTTTTACTACTTGTTCCGCTTGATCAGGCAGCTTGTCTTTCACACAGGAGTAAATTTCCCAGTGATGCTTCAATGCCTCCTTCCAATATTTTTTTAAGGATTGATGCAGCATGCCGATTCTTGTTAGATGCGCATTCATTGGTTCAATCAGCAGCCACGTTCTTTTTTTCCCACACCCTTCAAAGATCATTTGATGGAATTCATCGTCCATTTCGGACAGCTTTAGGTAATCATTTTTCTCAAGATACCACTCCTGCTTGGATAAATTGCTGTTCATTTGGAAGAGGATTTCTTCAGGAAATGACACACACGCGTCCCGAACAATTGCCGCCTCCAGGTTTGTCCTGACAAACTTGGCTTCCTCGGTGTATTTCAAATCAATCAGGGAAACGACGGTCCCGCTTTGAGGGTAGATCTCGAGGAGCCCTTCCTTGGACAATTGCAGAAAAGCTTCCCTCACCGGGGTTCTGCTTACTTCCATTACATCAGAGATTTCCTTCTCTGATATCTTCGTTCCTGGTTCAAGTTGTAAATGAATAATTTTGGATTTTAAGTTATGAAAGATCGATTCCCTGGCCGTGGATCCTAATTTTAAGCCGGTTTTATTCACCTCTCTGACCCCTTCGTATTAATAGATTAATGTACTAGTATGGCAGTTGAATAAGCAAAAAAAATAGTGAATCAAAAAAACAGAAGCAGACATGATAAGAAAAATGCGGAGTGGGATAGTTATTCATTACCCATTATTCAGCTAATTAAACCTATGTTTCTTAAATTTTCTAACATATTCGACAAACTTTTAATGATCGTTTGCACAAGTGATTCTCCAGCTCAAAAGAAAAAAGCTACTTACAAATTGTAAATAGCCAGAGAGAAAATTTTAAAAACTATTGTTATTCATAGTGAAGTGAGTGGCAACTTAGCAACTAAGCTCAAAACAAAGTTAAGGAGTTACCTCATCATTTTGGACAATCTGTTTGAAATAATTCTGCACCTCATTGATCTTGAGTTTCGAGATATGGGCGGTTTTATTAAAATTCGAAAAGTGAGCACTGTACGATTCGCCCATTACCTCGATTTTAATGATTTTTTTCAAATTCACCAGGAATGAACGGTGTGTTTTAAAAAAGAAAGGTTGTAATCTGCCTTCCAGTTCCTGCAGCGATTCATTTGTTTCAAACCTGTCATAGTCTGTATATATAACCGTTTTTCTACCTTCTTTTTCGATAAATAAAATATCTTCCATTGGTAAATATAGGTGCGCGTTCATCGTTCTAATTGCCAGCTTTTTCTCCGAATCACTTGAAATGGTTGAAACGTCTTTTTGCATTTGTACTAATTTTTTGGCCTTCTCAAGAGCTTTAAAAAATCTTGTTGTATCAATTGGCTTTATAACATAATCCGTTGCTGAGATTTCAAAGGCTTCTACCGCAAACTCTGTATGTCCGGTTGTAAAAATAACAGCCAGGGTTGGGAAAAGTTCTTTCAGTGATTTGACTGCTTCCAACCCATTTAGACCAGGCATATCTATATCCACTATAATAATATCTGGTTTTTTTGTCAGTACTAACGGAATTAATTTTTCTCCGTCAGTTGCTTCTCCGATTATTTTAAAATCAGGAACCAATTCAATATAGTGATTTAAAATATCTCTGGCTGTAGCGTCATCATCTGCAATTGCGACATTAAACTGGTTCATGCAAAAAGCCCCCTAAAGCTTCTTGAATTTTTTAACAAAAACTATCACTTACTTAAAAGTTTCATGCCCCAGAATATCGGGGAGTTGAATGATTTCAAAGATATCTTTTACTTGAGGAGCCACATCAGAAATAGTAATAACAACCTCGTCTTTTTTTAATGTTTCAATTAAATTAATCAGCAATCCTATTCCTGTCGAATCGACGAATGGAACATTGGAAAGGTTTATATCAATTGTCTTGAAAGATTGTAACGATGGAAAAATTTCATCTTCCATCATTTCCGTTACTTCAATATCCAGATCTCCAAGAAAGTAAATAACAGCATTATCTTCATTTTCCCGGATAATGTTAAATGTAAACATATTATTTATTCCCCTTTATTTCAAAACAATTCTATTGTTTTCATCTAAAGCCGCTTCTATATATTGCTGTTCTTCAGTGAAAGTATGCTTTACTTTTCCGATTTGAATCGTCGTTCCCTCTCTGGCTATCCCAATTGTAATTTTCTGATCACTTGGAACGATAATCAGGCTTGTCACTCCACCGTCTGAACCTGCCTCTTTCACATAAGCTCCCAGTCCGGCATGTACTTCCCCACCGCGAAAGACACCGTTTATTTGGAGCTTGCCTCCACAATGTATTTTTGAGTTATAACATCCCTGGCCTTTGATGGTTACGTCTCCACTGCAATAAATAGCGCTATTTAATGCGTACATCAATTCAATAAAGCAATGATCTTTTTCTGATACCTTGTACTCTTCAAGGATATTTTGAATATTTGTATATTGTTTATTTAGATTTTCTTTTGAATGCCATACATTTGGCACTGAAGAAAGCAGGCAGAGCCGTAACGATTCTGCTAAATTATGAAACTCCGAATCAAGATTGTTGTTTCCTCTTCTGCACAACTCAATATATTCCTTGGTTACTGCCGTTAAATTTTGATACTTTTTTTCTAATAATATTTTGATTAACGGATGCAGACCGCTTTTTGAGTGGTCTGATATTTTAAATGCCGGCACGGTTAATAATTGATCAATTGAAAGCATCATTTTTTTAAAATCCGGCTCAATAGCAATTAATAAATGCACTATTTGTGAGACTAGGATGTTATTTCTTCCTGCCGATAATGTACTTCCAATTACATTTTGGTTGATGATAATCGAATTTTTCGAAGTAACTACTGCCCTATTAGCATTATGAGTTACTTTTATGATTCCCTCTGCTTCGACTCTCATATTTTCCTCGACAGAACCTAATACGTCAATATCCCCTTTAAAACGCAGGTTTCCTGTTGATATATTAACATCACCATTATGAACCATCTTTTGTACGATGCTGACCTTTACTAATTGTCCTCTGTGCTCAATATTTGGCCTGCCTGTTTCTGTGGCGACAATCCTTGTTTCATTTTCTATCAGGGTTGTCCCATAACCAGTTTGTACAATGATGGGGTAGGTCTGTTTAGCAGGGATTGGCTCATTTGTTACTGTATTACCCGGAATACCCGGAACAGGAGGATGAATGATCGCGATAACCTGTCCTTGGTTTACAATTGGTATATGTTTAATTTCGCGAAAATCAGCCGTTCCATCATCTCTTTGTTTCGGACCATTTAAAATTTCTTTATCTTCGATTAGCAATTGTAGTGAACCATTCTTTCCTTCCTTAGGTTCAGTTCCAGTTGCAATAATATAATCGCCAGTTTCTTTGGCTTCGACAGCTGCCATGATTGCATTATGGTCAAATCCATGAACAGCCCTTAAGGACTGAAGCTTCTCCACCACATCTTTGTAATTCAATGTATTTTGGATTTCTATATGCTCCTCTGCGTGCAGCTCAATATGATGACTAGGTTCCACGTCCTTCAGGGTACGAGTAATTTTAGCTCCCGGTTCAATATGGAGCTTAACGTTTAATTTAGTCTTGTCAAAATCAATATGCCATGTTGTTTCCCTGTATTCTTCTTCCAAATTTACTTCATACGAATCATTGCCGGTTACAACAACAATTCCCTCAACTTTTTCTTTATTCTTATATAGATTGATTCCTTTCCCCACCGAAATGGTTGGATATGTTAAGTTGGAAGGTTTACCGAAAATTCTCCCTCCCTTTATCCAAACCTTCCCTTCATTTTCGCTCATTGATTCTTCTTGTAACAGAACAACGTCATGATCTGTTTCATTATGAACTAAGGCATTTGAAGGTGCGTTGAGTTGGTCAATGATATCCTCAATATTTGCTTGAGCGGATGCTTCTATTTCCATTGTCTTTGGTTCAGTCTTTGTTAGTTTAACAACAGCAGGTTTTGACCGAAAAAAAGACTTTGTCTCCTGTTGGATGATTTCTATCGATACATCCTCACGGGCTACATTTAAAATATTTAAACCAAGATTAATTGCTTCAATGACATCTTTTCCTTTTGAAATGATTGATTGTGACATTGTTCATCTACTCCTCTGTATTAATAACAGGAGAATTAAAGCTTGAAATATCACTTTTTTCCTCTTGAATTCTTAAAGAAACCATTGTTATATCATCTTTTTGCGGGGTTCCTTGAGTAAACTCCTGCAGTGATTCCATAATGGACATTTCAAGTTCCACAACCCCTTTGTCTATATTCTTTAACAAAGTTTCCATTAGACGTTCTTTTTTGTATTGTTCATTATTCGTATCAGTCGCTTCAACAATACCATCCGTATAAAAGAAAACAGTATCATTGTTTTTTAACTGGATTGATTTTTCTAAATAAATATGGTTCGGGAGTCCGCCGACCATAATTCCAGATACTTTAGGTAATTCTTCGATTACTTTTTCTGTTCCTTTGATATGAAGCGGCATGCTATGCCCGGCACTTGCGTAAGTAAGTGTTTTTGTGCAGGGGTCCCAATCTGCACAAAATAATGTGACAAACGACCTTAGTGAACGCAGATCATTACAAAGAGCTGTATTCATAGCAGTCAGGGTTTCTCCCGGACCTTTTGTACTCTCTGATGCACTGCGAAAAGCTCCCCGAGTCAATATCATGAGCATCGCGGCAGGGATTCCTTTTCCCATCACATCTCCGATCACAATCCGAATCTTTCCATTCACCAATGGGTAAAAGTCATAATAATCTCCACCGATTAGTCGGGCAGGAAGGGTGGATCCTTTGATCTCTCCCCCACTTACTTCAGGTGTGGGACCATTTAACAATTTAGCTTGTATATTCCGTGCCAGATTGATCTCTCTTTGTAACGCTTTATCCATAGAAAAGTTATCATTGCCCGGTTTATTTCCCGCTGATGATGGTTGATGAGTCATCGACAGGTGATCCAAAAACATTAAACGACCTCCCCTTGATAGACTTCTAAAATCTTGTAGAGTCCAACCGTCTCAAAAACTTCATTTGTCAATTCATCCATACCTTGAAGTACTAATTTGAATTTTTTTTCATCTGATAAATAGATCGCACTCATAATTGAGCCAATACCTGTTGAATCGATAAATTCTAATTGACTAAGATCCAAAACCAGTGCTTCTATATCTCCAAGATCCTCTAAATAAGGATTAATAATACTGGTTGTTGTTATATCCAGCACGCCTTTAATTTTTAGGATCACTTTTGAGTCTTGAATTTCCTTTTGAACACTTAAAGACATCAAATTGCCCCCTCTTACAGTTTGAATTTTGCCATATAATCAAGTAATTTATTGGAGATATCAGATAGCTCACTTGATTGTCCGTGCAGAGATTGCAGTAAGTCGGAAAGAGTAATCGTGACGTCTGTTGTCGCAGCGGTACGGTCATTCGCTACTTCTCTCATCGTGTCTAATCGATCAAGGATATATTTCACTTTCGGATTATCTTTATATGAATCAAGTATCTGTACAATTTCATCCATAAATGATGTAATTTCATACAATTGATCCCTTGATTTCATTGTTGCTTCCGTTGACAATCCATACATTTTTTCAATGGATTGAGATGCTTCAGCTTCCAGCAGGATAGAAAGACGCTGCGTTTTGGTTGCTTGCTCTTGAGTATCTTTGATGAGTTTATTCAGTCTTTCCGCCATTCGATTCGTACTATGAGATAGCTGCTCCAATTCACTTCTGTCATTTACTTGACTTTTTGCTGTTAAATCTCCCGCTTCCAGCAGCTTAATTTGCTGAATAATTTTTTGAATATTTTCATAGATACGATTGAAGAATCCAAACGATAATAAGAAAAGACCGAGCAACGATACTAACCCTGTAACAAACAGAATGATCGAGTGACGGTAGAGAGGATCCGTCATTTCTGCATAATCGAGGGCGATATAGATTACTTGATTATTTTTTATCGGTATAAAAAGTTTTAAAACTTTTTCACCCTTAATGCTTTGAACATAACTGCGTTTTTCTGGATAATTTGCTAAATTCTTAAGCAATTGAATATCTTTCTTTGTTTCAAACTTAAAATCACCATGAACCACTTTTTTCATTGGCGGCCAATATTGTTCCGCCAATTCCGGGTTTTCAAACACTTTAGGGTCCAAAACGGCGATTTCCTGAATGAATGGATTCTCTTTTACCATTGTTTCAATCCAGGAATTGGGTCCTACGTCTTGCGTGAATTGATATACTTCATTCGCTTCAATATAGGGGTTTACAAAATAATCCGTTCCTTCAGGATGGTAGTAAGCATACTTGAAAAATAAAGGCTGGCCTTCATAAGTCCCGGACATCATGATAGGCAGAACCAGCAAACCTTTCTCCGTATAGCCACCAGGCACGGCCGGCTCTTTACCGTTCAACATATCGTCCGATGCTTGATAGACGATTTCACCAAAATTCTTTGTACTAAAGCCTATTTCTTTTTGGTCTGTCGCTTTTACAGCGACTATATCATTGTCCGCTCTTGAAAAAATAGTTAATCCCGAGAGGTTCAACTTTTCTTTTATTTGAATAAGTTCTTCTGTTGTAATATCTTCAGCCTTTTCCTTACCCAACAGATCACCAATATGTTTGGCATAGCCAAACATTTTTAGATCAATTTGGTGTTCAATACTTTTCGCTGCTAAATCTGTTTCTTCTATTCCCTGGTTTATACTGTCAGCTATCAATGATGATTGGGTGTCTATTTCATAATCAATTTGTTTATCCATAAAGTATAACTGTATTCCACCAGATAGGACGGTAATCAAGAGAAGGACGGATAAAATCCGGGTTAACAGTTGTTTGCGTAGTGACGTTTGTTTCATTAGCAAGGAACTCCTCTTTATCATCAATATTTTATTTTGTTAAAGCTAATTTACGAAGTGATACTTTATCGGTCTTCCCCTGAACGATCGGAATTTCGTCTATAAACCTAATTTGGTCAGGCACCTTATATCTTGCAATATTTGCATGGCAATAATTGATTAGTTCCTTGACATCGATATCATCCTGATCTTTGACAATGTAAGCTACTATTTGCTCCCCGTATACAGAATGGGGTACTCCGACAACAACGGATTTTTGTACACTTGGATGACTGCTTAGAAACCTTTCAATCTCACCCGGTATAACTTGTTGCCCGCCTTTTTTAATCATGTCTTTCTTTCGGCCGATAATTTCGATTTTTCCATCAACTGTTACCTTTGCTAAATCTCCTGAGTAAAACCAATTGTCTGAGTAAACTTCTGCTGTCAGGTCGGGGCGTTTATAATAACCCAAGAACTCATTTCCATTTTTAAAAAGAAGTTCTCCGATCCCGTCATTCGATTGTGCCATCGCTTTATACTCAACATTAGGAACGAGAGACCAATTTAGACCCTCCCGTATATCTTTTTCCGTATACATGATGCAGCCTAATTCTGAAAAGCCATAAAATCCTCTCATCAAGCTTCTTGTGTTTGAAACGGAAGCAATAAAATCATCTGAAATCGCTTCACCGGCCAGGGTGATCAACTCCAGTGGCTCTAATGCTGAACTTCCGGAACTTTTACAGAATAAGTCCAGTGCTCTAAATAAAGAAGGAGTGGTAATTAATTTTTGACACGGTTTTTCTTCAAACAACTTTATAATGTCTGGAAAACTAAAAGACTCTGTCATGACGATGTGATATTGGGAATGCAGGCTTGACAACAACCAGCAAAGTCCAAATAATCCAGACGCAGGAGCCATGATAAACACATCATCTTCTTCGGAAATTTCATTTACGAAACGGTACGACAGATCTGCGGTTCTGACAAGATTAATGTCACATACAATCCCCTTTGGTGTACCTGTACTTCCAGAAGTGCATCCAATAATTTGAATACCCTCATTTTCCAAGGGGCGTGTTTCTCCAAAAATCGTGTTTATTTCCCAGGAAAGATTGTCAGCAGATTCAAAAATGTGCGTTTCTTTACCACTTGAATCAGCCCACGAATTTACAGCTGCTGCTAAATGAAAGCCCTGGTGATTTTTCATTGCAAAAACGATGTGCGGATCTGAAAATTCCAACACCGCAAGTAAGTCATCTTTTCTTAGCAGGGGACTTAACGGAATGGTGATACCTCCTAATTTACTAATCGCAAGGACTATCGATATGAAACTATCTACTTTTGGTACAATGACAGCTACTTTTTTATTCTTGATTTCACCTAATGGCTTCAACAAATCTACATAGTGATTGACATCATTAAGGATATCCAAATATGTATAATCAACGCTCTGGGTAGATAATACCGTTTTATTCAAATCCAGTTTTTGTTCAAATATCCATTGATAAAAATTGTTCATGAATTAAATCTCCCTCATTATCATTTGATATAGATTCCCGACTGTTCTAAAATCTTCATTACTCTGTATCCGCGGGTAATCAATGCCGTATTTAGAGGAAACTTCCACGATCAGATTGACCAATTGTAATGAGTCCACATTTAAATCATCACGGAGCGAAGAATTCTTTTCGATCTTTTCCAATGGAAGATTTAGAACATCCGATATAAAATGACGAAAATCTTCATAACTCATGCATTAAACCTCCTTGTCACTTTCAAACCATTCCACTGCTTTCTGACGAATTTCAGCCAGTTTATAATTGCAACAATGCCCTTCTTCTTCGTATTCAACCAGGCATTTACCCTGTGGCAATTGCTCGTATAAATGATAGATATTACTGTCCGACACCATGACATCCTGTTTGCCATGGAATAGCATGACAGGATTGCGA
Organism: Bacillus sp. V3-13; assembly: GCF_002860165.1. GTDB lineage: Bacteria > Bacillota > Bacilli > Bacillales > Cytobacillaceae > Bacillus_BJ. Next base: position 89,750 of record NZ_PGUZ01000016.1, read on the forward strand.
AATGGCAAGAGTTCATAAGATGGTAAAGACTTTTCCTCTTCTAAAACAAAACGGCTGCGCTCAACAAAATAATCTGGCAACTTAATTCCTCCGCCTACAAACGCAGGGGATACAGCCACTGTTTTATTTACTTTCGGATTGCAACTTCCGTATAGCGCCCACGCTGCACCTGAACTTGTTCCAAATAGGTTGATTGGCAGGTTGGGAAATGTGTTTGAAGTAAAATCTATCAATACATCAATAAAAGATTCCCAACGCCTGGTTGTTCCCCGCAGCCCTTCAAAGGTGAATGTTTGTCCCTGTCCTGGTCCATCAAAACTGACGACTATATATCCTTTACTGATGAAGTCAAGCTCGTAAGTAAATAATTCCTCTTTCGTTGAATCCAAAGGGTTGATGATAATGACAACACCTTTAGTCTGGCTGGGGATACGGACTCTTCCAAAGCAATTTTGTTCGCCAATCGGAAGCTGAACATATTTTGCTTTGATAGGGGATAGTTTGTCCGCTTTTTCGAAAGCACTTAAACTAACATTCAGCCAACCTATTTTTTCTGTCTTCCGCTCAGGAATGAGCCATTGCATTAATTGATAATAAAGTCCTGCTGCCCGAAACTTCATTTCAGCTTCAGCAAATGAATTGTCTTGCTCCAGCTTTTCCGCTTCTAAAAACTTCTGGTCTGCACGTTTTCGCCATCCGTCCATCCATCTATCTTTGGTTAAATAGGAAGAACGCAATGTGTCGATATCTTCTCTTTCTACACCATGCACAATCCATCTATCCCAAAAACCGTCAAATAGATTGGCAGTTAGAAGCGTTTTATCGATTGTTGATTTAACCAATGCCATGTAAATCCCCCGCCTTCTCCTTACTGGAATCAAAAATTAATATAATCGTGGAACCGTGTGAAGAAGTAAATAAAAGGACCTGTTTCGCCATTTTCATCATGAGCGTAAACCCCTGGCCCATTGATTTTTTTGTTGAATAACCTGCTAAAAGCGTATTTTTAGGCAGTTCTTTCAGCGAAAAACCAGGCCCTTTATCTTCAATAACGAAGCGCACTTCATTGCTTTTTTCATCTTCGATTATGGTCAACTTTCCTTCTTCAGCATGTTTAATCGTGTTTGTAATAGCTTCTGATAAAACTAATATCCAACCCATAATCTTCGATTTAGTAAAGCCTTCCCGTTCGAGAGTTTCTTTAGCTTGATTACGAGAGATCGGGATATCAGCACGGTTTTTGATTTCTGCATTGAGCAGTACGTTACCTTCCGTGTATTTTTTTACTTCTTCGTCTGAAATAAGTAAAAACTGCCCCTGTGTGGCAGCATAAATAACGTCCCGATAAACCTCCCACTCATTATTTTCTTGTTCGCGAAAAGAAACCACTTGATCCGTCTGTTGTGGTGTAGATATAAACAGGTCTTTTTTATGAATTTCAAATGCTTTCAACATCGCATTTTGTAAATCATTCTTTATATCCAGATTGATGATTTGTTGGGGAATATCTAATTGCTGTTGATGCCAATTCAGCATTTTTTGGCTAAGCTCAAGGATGAATCCGGTTTGGTTGTTTTTATTCTCGGAATATTTCAAATTAAAACTGGCCAAGGAACGGTAAAATACTGCTTCCCCCATTTCCGGGTTTAGTCCAATATAATGACAAATTTTCCGTGCAAGAAATCCCCTTTTTGTCATGAATTCCAGTTCGGGGTAAGAAAAATCACATGGCTGAGATTTGACGGGCAGATCTTCTTCAGAAAAATTTTTGATAATATTGAATAGCCGCCTCAATCGCAACTCCCCCTCAAAGAATTCCATGAGGCGGCATTATCGTGATTTCATCAACAACCGCTCCCGATGGTTGATTTATTAAATAAAGAAGGTGTTTCGCAACTGTTTCAACAGGAATCATCTGCGATACATCGGGGGTTGGTTCAATGGTTTCCCAAAATGAACTGCTGACAGCGCCCGGGAGAACAGCCGTAACCTGGACCCCTTGTCGGCGAAGTTCTGCTTGCAGCACTCGGGTTAAACCCAGTACCCCAAATTTTGAAGCCGAATATCCTCCGCATCCTGGCAAAGCTGTTGTGCCTGCAATCGAAATCAGATTTAAAATATGGCCTTTCCCTTGCATAGCCATATGTTTTCCGAAATACTTGCATGTCAGATAGGTTCCACGTAAATTAACCGATATCATCTGTTCGAAGTCATCTGTAGAAGAGTCAATAATGCTTTCAAACATCCCCACACCAGCACTATTAATCAATACGTCGATGCTTCCAAATTGTTGTACCGCTTTTTCGTAAAAGCTTTGAACCGATTGTTCACTTCTTACATCCAAAGGAATTTCTAATACGTTTCCCCGAATGAATGGTTGGTTGCTGCGGCTTCCCAATACAAGATTGGCACCGGATTGTTCTAATAATGATGCGGTTGTTCTCCCAATTCCTTTGCTAGAGCCCGTAATAACAATGGTTTTTCCTGTGAGTTGATCATTTTCTGCCATCGATTATCCCTTTTCTGTCCCGAAATATTCAAAGTAATTTTTTTCAGTTTCATATAATCCAATTTTGTAGAGATTATTAATTTTAGGCGCAAGCAAATTCCATGCTACAACTGCAACATTTTCTGAAGTTGGATTTAATTCTTTAAATTCTTCTGTATCAAGATTCAAATGTTTATGGTCAAACCTGCTTAAAATTTCTTCGTCTACCGTTTTATCTATATCAGCAATGTTGGCGATCATTCCTGTGATTGGATCAGGCATGCCGCTAACTGTCACTTCCAAATAGTAATTATGCCCATGACCATAGGGGTTATTACACTTTCCAAATAATAAGAGGTTTTCTTCCTCGCTCAGTTGATTGCTATGTAAACGATGTGCTGTGCAAAAATGATATTTTCTCGTTAATCGGACCATCTCGTTATCCTCTTTCTCTGAATATAAAAAATCATGTTCATGTAAACGGATTTTGTGAAGACTGCAGTTACCTATCTTGTTATGAATAGAATCCCAGATATACGAAGCAATATTTTCCGTTGTTGGGATATGTTTTTTAAAATAATCGTGTTCTTTATTCAAGAATTTACCGTCTAATTCAGTTTGAACAAACGATTTAACTGCGGTATCGATGTCGGTAATATTGACAACGATGCCAGCTTGATCATTTAATTCTCCTTTGACCATTACTTCCATCGTGTAGTCATGGCCATGTCCGTTCGGATTGCTGCAGGGGCCGAAAATTTTTCTGTTTTGATCTTCAGTCCAATCATCGATGCGGTATGAATGAGCGGCTGAAAAATACATTTTCCTTGATAGATAGAGCATATGAGGAACCTCCTATTAATCTCTCAGAAGAGCGCGTTCAAATTCCTCAGCTAAAGAGACATTCTCGTTGAATACACCTTTTTTAATCGTTGTTACTGTCGATGCGCCAGGCTTTTTCACTCCTCTTGCACACATGCACAGGTGTTGCCCCTCTACGCTTACAATGACTCCTTCAGGCTTTAGTACATTCATGATCGATTCAGCAATTTGCTGCGTCATTCGTTCTTGAACCTGAGGTCTCTGCGATACAAGCTCAACCAGCCTTGCAAATTTACTTAAACCAACTACCCGGCCATTGGGAATGTATCCGATATGTGCTTTACCAAAGAACGGAATAAGATGGTGTTCACAAAAGGTGTAATACGTGATATCCTTAACAACGACTATACCATCATACGCTTCTTCGAAAGTTGTGGTTAATGCGGTTTCAGGGTTTACTCCCACACCTGCAAATACTTCCCTATACATTTTGGCTACACGCTTCGGAGTATCTATTAATCCTTCCCTTGAAGTATCCTCACCAATAAGCTGTAAAATTGACTTCACGTTTTCTTCCATTAAATCTGTTGTTAATTCTTTTTTTAATTCCATTGCCATATTAAATCCTCCAGTTTTCCACTGCATGTATATAAGTCTTTATTTATCCATAAAAAAAATTAAAACCAGGCTGTTTGAAATCGATTTTTTCAGGCTCTCCCAACAAATAACCTTGAACGATTGGAACTTTTAAAAGTTTTGCCTGGGCTAAATCAACTGCTGTTTCAATGCCTTCCAAAATTAAGATCATTTTTTGATTGCAATACCCTGTCAGAAGCGAAACCAGCCCCTGTTTATCCGAAGACGCAGCCAAGTCTTTTGCAAAATATTTATCTAATTTGATGTAATTTGGTCTATATTCGATAATATTTTGGAGCGATGCAGCACCTTTCCCTACATCATCAAGTGCCACATAAAATCCATGATTCTTCAGGAATATTATTTTTTCTTTTAACTCAGGATGTGCCCAAGAAAAATATTCCTCCCACGTTTCACTTATCTCGAAAACAATTCTTCCATGTATAAAAGAATGCTCTTTTACCAACTCTTCTATAAAATATTCAAATTTCGAATTCAGTAAAGTAGAAGGAAACACATTTATAAAAAGTAACTTTCCTTTATTATAAAAGAGTGGAAAATTCCTAATCGAATTCTTAATTGCATGGCAATCCATTTCAAATAAGCAATCTTCCTCTCTGGCTTTACGAAATAACTCTTCCGGATTAAAATCGTCATTACCCACAAAACGAACTAAGCCTTCGTACCCATAAACATTCCAATATGCAGTATTCAATAAAGGCTGATAAACGTACTCCAGCTTGCTAACGTCAACAATTTCATTAATATTCTTTCCCATTTAGGCTCCTTTTTTGTCATTAATCAAAACTGTAATACGACTATACCTTTAGTCCTATAAATTAGTCTAATTAATCCAAGGCACGATGCGCAGCTTTGAAAGCATTACAAGCAACGAATTTCGACATTTAGACCAAATAAAGGACATTTTACGACAATTTTCGCACAAAAAAGAGACCTATGAGGTCCCCGTGAAGTTAAACATATTTTTTAATTGTCAGTAAAAATTCGTTAATATTGATCGGTTTTGTTATATAATCAGCAAAACCTTTATCCAATGTGTATTGTATATCCTTGTTTATGGCATTGGCACTTATGGCAATAACCGGGATCTTATCTGTGTGTTCATGTTGTTTCAGCTCGTCAAACACTTGATAACCATTAATATCCGGAAGGTTAATATCAAGCAAGACGAGATCAATCTTCTTATTTTTAATAATATCCAAGCCTTCCTTACCGCTATTTGCGATAATGACAGAGTAATTCGTTTGAGCTTCGATAATTTCTTTTAACAAATCTATATTCGACAAATTATCCTCAATATATAATATGGTAGATTTAAATTTTTTACCTATTTCAAAAGGAGATATATTACTGTCTATATCCTCATATTCTGTTAATTCAAATTCATGATGGATAGGTAAACTGAACCAAAAGGTGCTGCCTTTTCCCTTTACACTTTTTGCGCCAATTGAGCCTCCCATTAATTGAATCAGCTGCCTGGTTAACGATAAACCAATACCCGTTCCTTCCGTATTTGTTTCTTTTATTCTGTAAAAAGGTTCAAAAATATCGTCAACATGTTCGTTACTGAACCCTATACCAGTGTCTTTAATATAAACGGTTATATCATTATTCATTTTTTCACAGCTAATGTTAACTCGACCGTTTTCTTTATTATATTTAATGGCGTTATCGATTAAGTTTAACATTACTTGTCTTAAGCGGACGGGGTCAGCGTAAATATAGAGGTCAGCAATATTCGCTATGTCAACTATAATTGCAATATTATTTTTTTCTGCCAAAGGGGACATCATTCCAATACACTCATCTATTAACTTACTTGCATGAATCATTTTAGAAGTAATTTGCAGCTTTCCAGTTTCAATTCGTGATACGTCCAATATTTCATTAATAAGATTTAATAGGTGTCCACCGCTGGTTATTATGTTTTTTACAAATGTTTGCTGGCGGTCATTCAGTGTTTTTTCCAGTTCCAGTAATTGGGCAAATCCAAGAATTCCATTCAACGGCGTACGAAGCTCATGACTCATTTTCGATAAAAAATCAGATTTAGCCATATTAGCCTTCACTGCTTCTTCCTGAGCTTTCAATGTAGATTCTTGAAGCTTACTCATTTCAGTTATATCCTCAAAAGTCCACAAATGGGCTTGGCCCCTGTTTTTTAAATTTAAGGGGGAATAATGAAGTTTAAAAATATATCCATTATTAGATCTAACCGTTAAAGTACTGGCTGCCCTCTTTGCTGCGATTTCTTCAATCTCTTTGCTGAAATTTTCAGTTTCAGTAAAAGCTGAATGAAATAGTCCAACAAAAACACCCTCAACCTTTTCGTCACAATTAATTCCGAAAATCTCTCTTAAAGCTTTATTGATTAGTAATATATTTCTATTTTCATCTATAACGAGAATACCCGATTTAGTGTTTTCCATCAGGATTTCATTAAAGGTATTCATTTCTTTTAACTCTAATTCTTGTTTTTTTTGCAGGGAAATATCACTAAATGATACAAGGGAAGCAGACTCTTCATTTAATGCCAGTGGTTTTGAATTAACTGAAATCCATTTTTTTATGTGTCCATTTTCTTTTACACCCATCACAGCATCTTTGACTATCGTTCCATTATCGGTGGTATCCATACCCGGTAAATCTTTATAGTCCCATAATGTCCCATCTTCCCTTACAAACTCGATGCCTGACTCATTCATCGTCGTTTCGCTGAAAATTCCTGATTTAATTCCAAGAATCTCTTCTACATTTTCATTTAAATTTGTAATGGTTCTGGATTTATCGATTAGAAAAATTCCTTCGGACATTGTAGTTAATACAGAACGATATAAATTTGTTTTTTTGCGAAGCTCTTCTTCCATGTTTTTTCGATCGCTAATATCAACACACGATCCAATAACTTCGATAACCTTACCGTCCCTGAGTATTGGTCTTAGTGAAGCGAGATAGCTTATGCCGTTTATCTTGCCTTCATATGTAGTGGTTTCACCAGCCCAAGCTTTATGATAAAAATTCGTTTTATCATCCACTATGTTGCCAGTTAAAAAGTTGCCTAAGCTTTTGCCAATGACATTTTGCGGAGTTAATCCAAATCTATAAAGCAATTCACCATCGCATAATGTATGGATGTAGCGGTCTCCCTGTTTAATAAATTTAAACATCATTCCTTGTTGCTGCCGAATCGTATTTCTTAATTCAATTTGCGTTTTTACGATTCTATTCCTGTACGTTTGTAATTCTGAGATGTCATGACCAACAATAAAAAAGAGTCCATGTTCTCTAATGGGTATCAGTGTGAAATTCATGCTCATACAATTATTGGCTTCTTTATTCTTAAGCTTGCCTATAAAACTAGCCGATTTACCCGACTTCGCCAAATCTAATTGATCTTGTATGTAATGTAGTTCATCCGGGTTTTCGAATAGATTCCAAAACTTATTTGAAATCAAGTCTTTATGAGCATAATTTAAGATATTGATTACCTTGGAGTTCACGGAAATAATCTTCCCATTTCCGTCAATAAGAAAGGTAAGAGAAGGATTATGTTCAAATAGTGAAACAAAGAAACGTTCAAAATGCAAGCTCTTTTTTATGTATGATTGATAAATGAAAAGGATTACAAAAATAGTTATGGTTAACATTACTAAATCGAGAGTAAAAGTGCTCCTTAATCCGGAATCATTTAGAACAATAATTCTATAAAAAAAATAAGAAACACAAAATAAAAGAGAAAAAAATACTAGCGATAAAGTCTTTTTTTGATCGTTCAATTTAATCATCCATCCCGTTCACTAGATTACGATGCTCCCCGATGCTTAAAGAAAATTGGTATAATCCCCGCGATTAGAGCTTTTGCGAAGAACAGTCAATGCTTATTTAAATACACCATTTTTCAGAAAACAAGTGACTATAGACCTGACCTTTACCCAAATCACTAAAGATACTATAATCATTTTATAGAAATAACAAAAGCCCCTCAAATAGTAATTCTTAAATATTTCTTTTTTCATATTAAAAAGGGTTTTGGTAAAAAAAACCACCATCGCCTCAGCAACGGTGTTTAAATAATTTTTTGATTTTGATCTTTTATTTCTTCTATCTCAAATGCTTCAATTAAGTTGAAACTCTTCACTGTAAAAGGGTTAGTGACAAAAGGTCTGGTAGAAATATCAATCATGTTAAATGCATCCTATAGATGATTTTCATCAATTGTATCATTCCCAATCTTCGCGGCCAGTCCAGTGGCTTCATACAATATTGTGTTTACATGGGAAGGGATTCCTTTTGTCGCATAATACATCTTATCTGCCTAAAAACTAATTACACAAAATTATTTATACTCCCGAATTTAAAGCTGCGAAAAATAATAATTATTTACCTTCTAATTCTTCGATTACTTGAGCAAGATTTGGATCATCAATATAGTTTTCTATAGTAACGATCTTCTTATCCTTATGAGTTATTCTTGCTCTTTCTAATAGATCTTTATGGACTACAATTATGTCTGAATCCTGAGGAACATCCTCTATTCTATAATGTTTCACTTCGATACCACTTATATTTTTCTTTTGTAACCTTTTTCTAAATGTTGTGGCACCTAATGCACTACTTCCTGCGCCTGCATCGCAAGCAAATGAAATTTTACTAATTTTATTCGTGTTTAAGTGATTATTTGAGGAATTTAGTATTTGTTTACCTTCGGATTTCATGGATTTTGATCTTTCTACCGAAGTAGTAAAATCTTCTTCCTCGTCTGCTTTTTTATCCAACTTCAAAATAATAGCTGTAATAATGAAGGAGACTGCGGTAGCAACAAGTACACCTGATATGATTCCTAAGAAATTGCCTTTTGGTGTCAACGCGAGATAGGCAAATATTGAACCAGGACTAGGTCCAGCCACAAGACCAGCATTAAATAGGTTGAAAACCGTAATACCTGACATTCCTCCAGCAATCATCGCTAAAATTGTAAGTGGTTTCATTAGTACGTACGGGAAATACAGTTCATGAATACCACCGAAAAAGTGTATGATTATTGCCCCAGGTGCAGTACGTTTAGCAACTTTTTTACCGAAAAAGGTAAAAGCCAGTAACAAACCAAGTCCAGGCCCTGGGTTAGAAGCTACTGTAAAGTAAATTGATTTTCCTGCTTCAAGTGTTTCTTGCATACCTAAAGGATAATAAATACCTTGATCGATTACGTTATTTAGAAATAAAACCTTAGCAGGCTCATTGATAAGAGAAAGCAATGGCAAGAAACCCGTAGCAACTAGTGCTTTAATTGCTGATGTTACAAAGTTATTTGCTGATTCAATAACCGGCCCTATAAAATAGAAGGATAAAATCATTAATAGGAATCCCAATATACCAATAGAAAAGTTATTAACGACCATTTCAAATCCCGCAGGAATTTTATTTTCTATTGATTTATCAAATTTCTTAATGACCCAACCTCCTAAAGGCCCAATAATCATTGCCCCCAGGAACATTGGTATCTCTGATCCAACTATTAGCCCAATAGCTCCAATAGCGCCCATTACAGCTCCTCTTTGACCCGCAACCATTCTTCCCCCTGTAATTGCTAAAAGCAAAGGTAACAAGTATGTTATTGCTGGCCCAACTATTTCCGCAAGATTTTCATTAGGAATCCAACCGGTGGGGATAAACAAAGCCGTGAGTATCCCCCAAGCAATAAAAGCTCCTATATTTGGCAAAACCATATTGGTTAGAAAGCCCCCAAAGGCCTGAACTCGAGCACGAGTTGATGGGGTTTTAATTTCAGCTATGTTCGCTACATTCGCCATATCATACCATCCTTTTTTTAAAATATTCAGTATTCTTTAAACGCAAATAGTGAAAATGTAAGTACAATTTCAAAAAGTTGTCTCCCACATTCGGCAAGCAACAATTCACCGAATGTGGAACCAGTTATTCAACCATCTTAATTAACCTTATTACTTCCTCCTCACTGTTAGAAATTTTAAATTTACTCATAACCTCTTCGTCAATCAGTAACGAAGACAAATCGGCTATCAACTCTAAATGACCAGAAGTGTCCTCAGCAGCTAAAACGAAAAGGATATTTACCTCTTTACCTTCAGGAAAACGTACCGGCTTTTTCAGCTTCAAGAAAGATATACCAGTTTTTATTACTCCGCCTTCATTTTTTGCATGAGGCATCGCTATTCCTGGGACAATTACAATATATGGACCATTGATATTGACATTATCAATCATGTCTTGGATATACTTAGGAGTAATAGATCCTTTTCTTAGTAAAGGATCAGCCGCTACTTTTATAGCTTCCTCCCAGGAAGTAACTGCATCTAAAAAACTTACATTGCCCATCAAATACTCACTTAACATTTTACCCCCCCTTTCAACTCAAACCGATCAATGTATTATCATTTTTTAATCTATAATAATTTTCTTTAATCTTTTCTTTGATTGTTGTATTACCAATCTGTGTAAAATGTGAAATTGCTTGTTCTATTCCCTTTTCACTAATGTATTTTTGTAAGGTGACAGACTCTTCATCATCAGGATTATTAAATAAAAATGCAGCAGCAACAGCAATTGTTAAATTTTCTATCGGCAGCCCTAATTCATAAAGTTCTCTAGTTGGTTTAATTAATCGTTCATTATAGCCTAGCTTTCTAATTGGGGACCTCCCTACTCGTAAAATATCGTCACTGATATTTTTATTTTTAAAGCGTTTTAATGTTTTTTCAACAAAGGCCCTCATGTCTTCAGAGTCAACATTATATGTCTGAATAATATACCGGGAGGCTTCATTAAGTGTCGCCCTTAAAAAATCTTCAATTATTGGCTTTGCCAGCGCACTTTGAATAGTTGATTCTCCAGCTAAAAATGCAATATATGCTGTTGTCGCATGTCCCATATTTACGATATACAACTTTCTTTCAATATATGGCTTTAAATCTTCAACATATATAGCATCTTTAATCAAAGGTAATTCCAGGTTGACCATCTCTGCTTTGTTGATTATCCACTCGTAAAAAGGCTCAACAAGTGCAATCTCACCTTCTTCACTTTCTTTTGATAAAGCAAGGCGGTCAATGGCGGAATTAGGAAACCCAACAAGAGAACTTATCATGTCCATTTCGCTATCGGAAACATGTCGTTCAATTTCTTTTTTTAAAGTAGAAGAAGCATTAAGCGAATTTTCATTTGCAATAATGTCGATCTTTTTTTTATTTATATTTACTCTTTTCAGAAGACCTTTTGAGATAATAGTGGCAATTCTGGATAAGTTATTAGCTCCAACAGACGTGGTGATCAGGTCGGCATTAACAATTGCATCCATAACTTTTTCTTCTTGTGTCATACTATTTATTGCATAAACAGGAGATATTGTTTCCACTGTATGATCTTCATCTAATAATTCAACTAAATAACTATTATTGTTGTTAATACTTTCAACCATATGGGGATTCACGTCGACAAAGCAAACTTGATAGCCAGTTTTGCTTAGCAAATATCCGATAAAACCTTTTCCGATATTCCCGGCACCAAAATGCAGTGCTTTCATTTTGTAACCTCCTTTGCTAACGCTTTATCAATGGCCTTGAGAGATATATTAGCTATTCCAGGTTTGCATGATATTTCCAAAGAGAATGCATTTCGATATTTTGCTCTTTAACCATCATTAATGCTAAAGTGTCACCCAGTAATAATAAACTTTGTTCAAATAAACTTGTCATTGGTTGCACAGATTGAATTTCACCAGGTAATTGTAATTTTGTGCTCACAGGAATTTTAATAAATAAATCCGAATACTCCCTCATTGAACTTTCAGGATTTGCACCAATATGGGCAACTGTGGCATTAAATTGTTTTGCCTTTTTTGCAATAATTAACGGGAAAGCCGTTTCTCCACTCCCAGAACCTACTATCAGCAAATCTTTCTCGGTAATGGCCGGTTCCGTGATTTGACCAACAACATAGGTCTTAATACCAAGATGCGCTAATCTTTTGGCTATTGCTTTTAATGATAATAAGACCCTTCCAACACCTACGAAGAATACTTTCTCGGCCTTTTGTATTTCAACTAACAATTTATCTACATCATTGCTTTCAATGCTACTTATAGTTGCCGATAATTCATTGGTAATTTCCTTTGAAACACCATAGTAATTAACCATTTTATTCCCTCTCCTCACGCAAACCCTGAAGGATACAGGTTTCTAGGGATTTTTTATTTTCTGCCAAACTATTATTAGAAATAAATAAACTTGTACTGCCCGCAACCAATATGTCAGCACCAGCTCTTACCAACCCTGTTATGGTATCTAAAGATACTCGGCCATCGACTTCAATACTTGTATCTAATCCCTTTTCTTTTATCAATCGAGACAGATCTTCTACTTTTTTCGTTGCATAAGACACTTGTTTTTCGTTTTTGTCAGTTGCAAAACCAGGGTTTATTAACATTAACAAAATCGTATCACATTGAGGTAATACATAATCTAATACGGATAAAGGGGTTGCAGGATTAAGCGCGATTCCGACTTTGATATCATTTTTCCTAATTAGTTGAATATAGCGATCAATATGTGTACTTGTTTCAATATGGAATGATATTTGTTGAACACCAATTCGGATCAGCTCTTGTATAAAAAACTCATTGTTATTCGCCATAATGTGGACATCAAAGTTCATATCCGTAATCTTTCGCAATTGCTTAATGGTGTCAATCCCCAACGGCATGCTTGGGCTAAAAGCTCCATCAATGATATCTACATGTAAAGTATCCAGTCCTTCATTTTCAATCTCTTTTACGCTTTTTTCAAGGTTACATAAATCTGCACACATAATCGAAGGTGCAATTGTGATCTTCTTACCTTGCATGTTTGTGCCTCCTTTTTTGCGTTTATTTGCTTCTTTCTTCATTATAAAGCGTTATCAATTTAGAGTAAAGCATGTTTTTGCGTTTTTATACAATATTCTTGCACGTTTTAACTTTATGAACTAAAAAAAATATGATAGACTTAAAGAAATCATTAGAGGAGTAAAACGCCTATGCTTAAAGAAGAACGCCAACAAATAATTTTGCAGATTTTAAATGATGAGCATAAAGTGATTGCGAGCGACTTAAGCAAACGCTTATCTGTTTCAGAAGATACCATCCGAAGAGATTTAAAAGAACTGGACAATCAAGGTCTTATCAAAAGAGTACATAGCGGCGCATTGAGAAAAGGGCCCCCTGTTGTAGATTTTTCAACAAGGCAGAGTATTTCTAATGAAATTAAAATTAATTTAGCAAAAAAAGCATTGGATTTTATAAAAGATGAAATGGTCTTACTGATAGATGGAGGAACAACTAATTTACATTTAGTAAATCAACTGCCTTTATCTTTAAAAGGAACCGTAATAACAAACAGCCCTCCTATTGCCATGGCACTTACTGATCATAGGGATATTGAAGTTATTATGATCGGGGGGACTTTATTTAAGCAATCATTGGTTAATTTGGGGATCGATACTGTTGAAACTTTAAATACAATGAGAGCCGACCTATATATTATGGGTATTTATAAAATCGATCCTCATACAGGAATAAGTGTTCCCAGCTTATCAGAGGCTTTAGTAAAACGAAAAATGGCTTCTATTTCTACGGAAATTTTAGGAATGGTGACATCTGATAAACTAGATACTATTTCTAATCACATTGTTTGCCCAACAAATAATTTAACCTATTTAATAACCGAACAAGTAAATCCAGATATTAAAACCCTGTATGACAATCAAGGAATAATTGTCGTAGATTAGAAATATTAAGTCGTTAGAATAAAAAACTTTTATAAATTTAGATTCTTAATACAAAATAATCATTACGAAAAGGAGATAGAAATGAATAATTTTAATGAAATTGACGAACTCGCCATTAGCACAATTCGCACATTATCAATAGACGCGATTGAAATGGCCAACTCGGGACATCCAGGTTTACCCATGGGGGCTGCCCCCATGGCATATGTATTATGGACAAAGCATATGAATCATAATCCAAATAATCCGTCCTGGTTCAATAGAGACCGATTTGTTTTTGTAAAAACAATTTTTTAATTTTGCCCTATATTCATTAATCTCATGGAATTAGCAGCCGCAAATTAGATCTTATTTAATGTTCATAAAAAAAATGTGTCGGAGGAATTTATCTTTTTTTTGCAACTTTTCCTTACAACATGGATATACTTTGGATATACAAACCTGAAAGGTTGTGGTATACTTGAGTCAAAATAAAAAGAAAGGGCTGGTTTATGTGGCAACAACTACCGTTGGTAAATGGGGTAATAGTATGGGTGTCCGCATTCCGCAAGATTTTTTGGAAACCGTTGATTTAGGGTTAGGCTCAAAAGTGGAAATTCAACTCATTCCAGAGCAAGGTATCTTCTTAAAGCCGGCGAAAAAGCGTAAGCGCAAAACTAACAAGGAGCTACGTCAGCTCTATCTGTCTAAACGCGGCAAAAACAAACCAGAAATGTCGCAAGGCGAATTGATTAACGACTCTATGGGGGATGAAATTTAATAATGGCAATTACAGGGGTTGTAGAACGAGGCTCAATTGTGTGGTGTAATCTTCACCCTACAAGAGGCCATGAACAAAATGGCTATCGAGCCTCAATCGTAATATCAGATGGATTCATTGATCCTTCTCTAAACAAAATGGCGTTGACTGTTCCGGTTATAACACAAGTGATGGGCCATACCTTTGAAATCGAAGTTCCATCAGGAATCAAAACACCTGATTCAAAGTTACTGCCGTTTGAAAATCTCCATTTTGAAGAATTAGAAGGTGTAGTCCTAATCAACAATGTTAGGTCAATCGATCTTGAAAGACGAAATGCAGTTGTAATCGGTAAGGTTGACCCGGAATCCGAATTCTTCGAGGAAATCGTGGACAATGTAATGGCACTCATAGCATACCCTGAAGATGGCGAGGGAATCGATGATTAGAAGAAAACTCAAGAAATTGTTGAGTATTCTAGTACGGGTTACAACATAGTCTTACATTGAAGTACGGCTTTTTTTTTTAGGAATCGGTTTCAGTTTTAGTTTTGATGATTAATCTGTTTCCAAGCGCGTACCAAACCATCGACAATGGGTTCAATAACATCTTGATCCGTAAGATAATGAAAGTGGGATAGGGGATTCCAGCTGATGAACGCATTTCCGACATTGACTTCCCTATCTTCGTTTACCATTTTATTATAGTTTTCACTGACTTTTTTTAATGGATACCCTAAAATATCATCTTTATCATAAAAGTTGATCCATTCACCGTTCAAACCAGGGTAATATTCTTCAAGCTTTGGAGATGGAATATGAACCGGCCTGTCAAAATTATGGTATCGTAAACTCCAAAGAGGCATCGAAGTCCCAAGCGTGTAAAAGAGGGTTAACGTATCCCCTTTTTCCAAAGGTGAGGCACCGTTCACAACCGAGGTAACGTCCTGTTCTTTAAACTGCAAGTCGTAAAAGTAATTGCTTGCGATCACTGATCCCAGGCTATGCGAGATGATGCATAGAGGCGCATCGTTTCCGGCTATCTGTGACAGTCTATTGAGATTGACGCCTATTTCATCATGGACTCGTTGATAATTATGCTTTGCTGTTTCTACCGGCTGATAGGCAATTGCATCTCCTAAATAATGAATGATAAAACGCCGCAGGGTTTGAAAATTCAACTCGCTTTCCATAACGATATCTTTCATCAGTTTTTCTTCTCGGTCGGCAAAAACCTTTGCCCAGTGGACAGGTTGAATGATCAGATAGGAGGAGGAATCACTAACTAGCTGATGCAGTCGTTTATCGAATTTTTGGTTGAGCATTGATATCATTTCGCCTGCAAATTCTTGTGTCGTATTACCCATCCCGTGAATGATCGCTACAGCCAGCTTTTTGTACACAATCTCACTCCTTAATTAAGATAGATCACCATGTTAACTTCCAGGTTACATGGCCTCAGTACCCCACTTCTTCTCCTCCTGCACAAACAGAATCCCGAGCTCGTGATGGTCGCCTTCATACAGGGCACACTGAACGAAACGAATCTCCCCATTCACATCAAGAATTTCAAGCTTGCAGTGGGCACGGTTCCGCTGGACTGCTTCGTAGAAGGCCTTTTCATCATTGACTTGAATTCCATTAACTTTCGTTATCAGCTCGCCTACCTGCAAGGCCATTTTATGTGCGGGTGAATCGAGAATAATCCCTAGAATCATCAGGCCATTGTTCCGCTTTGAAAAGTAGAATGGCTTGTTCTCGTCTGAAAGGCGATCCCTTAAGGCAAGCAATTCCCGGCCGAGCATGGCAAATGCAACAACAGCTATCGAAATGATAGGCCACCAATAACCGGCTGCTGCAAGGATGACTGTAATTACTCCGAATACAATGACCCTTTTTCCCAGCTGCCGGAGTGCTTCTTTTGGAAGCATACCTTGGATTTGCTGGTAAAATCCGACCGCAAACGGGACAAGGATAAACGAAAACTCCTCGCCTCCCACTGTGAAAATCGGCCACCACTCAAATGGAGCTGAAATAGCATTGCCGGGAATCACAAGAAACACAGGCAGCATCCACACTCTTTTTACTTCGTGAACACCAACTGACAATCCACGCTTGCTTTTTATAAGCTTCGGCGAGGTTCCCTTCTGGCCATTTTTTAAAATAAGGACGCCTTCTCCAATGATTAAAAGCGATAGTAGTACGGCAATTGAAGGATAAATGTCTTCTCCCAGTGAAGCAAACAGGTCCGGAAAGTATGGGATTGACCAATTTTGATTGACCGCCAATATTAAAGCGAAAAATGCCGCACCAACTGTATAAGCAGGTGAAAGCAGCCGTACTTTTGTTGTGATACTCGCGAGTAGTGTAGCACATGCGATTAACAGGACGGCTTCAAACGGAATAACGAGCCCGGCTGCCAATGAAATAATAGAGATGACTAATCCAATGACGGCGCCTATCGGCAAAAGCTGCCGCAATTCAAAATATGCATTCTCTACGCGGACGTGAAAGTTCTTCCGTTCCCGTTTCACGCGCGAAACTCCCAATATAGCAGCCAATAGGAAAAGATAGTAAAACACAGGATTGAGCAATAATTTGCCTGTTCCTTTTAATAATTCAATCAGCCACGCTTGTGCCAACTTAGTCACCAGCCTCTATGTTAATCCTTTTTAGGTGTATGTATAAAAAACATTCTATTAAAGCCTATTTTACCAAACCAGGACCTTAAAACCTATTGCTAGTTTTTGCAAACGGCATAAATTTATGAATCTCTTAAAAACACATTTCTTTAACCGCGGATAAAAGTGGTGTTTCCCGGACATCAGTATTTTCGCGGATATGCGGTTCCTTTGCGCGGATATATTAACTAAAATCGCGGATAAAAATTTTTCCGATCTCTGCAACTCCCCATTTGCATGGATAAATCACCCGAAGATTCTACTAATAAGCAGCCAAAAAGGCCTTTCCGTATGGCGAAAGGCCTTTTCAAACGTTATTCTATCAAAAAAGCTTCTTTTTTCATTATTTCGCAAGATGGCGCAAAGCAGTTTGAAGCTGAAGATCATTTTCTTCTTTCTTTATTTCTTCGATGACAGCTGCTTCAAGTGCCGAAGCCGTTTCCTGGTCGATGACACCCGTTGGCTTGATTTTCTGCTGCTGCTGGAATGCTTTTACTGCCGTAACTGTACCGACATTAAAATAACCGTCTGTCCGGCCGGGAGCAAAGCCCAGCCCGTCAAGAATTTGCTGGATATTTTTAACCTGTTCATTGTTCATGTCTTTTTCCAGTGGTTCTTCCAGCTTGAGCGGATGTGTCTGGAATATTTCCGACTGGCTGACCTTGATTGTCGGTTCAATCCCTTTATTATGAATCCAGTTGCCGTCCGGAGTGAGCCATTTGAATAGCGTTAATTTAATCATGCTGCCGTCTGCCATCGTCACGGGCTGCTGGACCGTTCCTTTGCCAAAAGTCGTTTCACCGATCAGCGGATATCCACCCGCTTCTTTTAAAGCACCTGCCAGAATTTCTGAGGCAGACGCGCTTCCTTTATCGATTAACACCGCAATTGGGTAATCCTTTTTCTTTTCCAGATTAGAAAAGTAACGGTCTTTTTCACCGTTCCGTTGCTCTATTTGCACGTAAGGCTTCTCATCTGTAACAAGCTGCTTTAAAATTTCGTCAACACTTGTTAATAGGCCCCCCGGGTTGCCGCGCACATCAATAACCAACCCGTCGATGCCTTTTTCCTCCATCGAGTTCAATTCCTTTTGAAATTCTGCTGCTGTGTTTTTCGAAAAAGAGGTCAGTTCAATGTAGCCAATCTGTTTGCGATTCTTATTTTTCATGTCAGCATAAACGGTAATCTGCGGTATTTCATCACGTTCAATCTCGAGTTTCAATGGATCCTTCAACCCTTGCCTCGCGATTTCCAGTTCGACCTTTGTGCCCTTTTCACCGCGGATCTTGGAGGTCGCCTCAAAAAGGTCCAGTCCTTTGACACTTTCTCCGTCCACTTTTAAAATTTCGTCATTCGGCTTCACTCCCGCTTTTTCCGCAGGAGAATTTTTAAACGGCGCAACAATCACAATTTTACCGTCTACGATACCGACTTCGGCACCAATTCCTTCAAAGCTTGATTCTAAAGTTTGATTAAACTGGCTGGACGTTTCTTTGTCCATATACACAGAGTATGGATCTTCAAGAGTGGACAGCATTCCCTGTATGGCCCCTTCGACCAGCTGCTTTTCCTCTACCTTTTCCACATAGCGATTTAAAATCAAGTGATAGGCCTGATTTACTTTTTCCAGTTCACCAAAACTTGTACTTTCTTTTGCCTGTGAACTTGTCGAAGATTGATGGGCCTCGTTAGTTATTTCTTGCGGCGTGCTTTGCCAGTTGACTACAGCATAGGTTCCCGCAGAACCAAGAAACAGCGAACCGGCCATTAAAAGTGCGATCCATTTATTGTTCATAGCTTCCCCTCTTTCTTCAGCAATGAGCGGGGTTTCCCGTGAATACTCTGTTCTAGTAGAGATTCACATCAACATCCCTGTCTATATCAATATATGTACAGTGGGACGAGTTATGAACAATATAAATACAGATACGCTGAAATACATTTCTTTCTTGAAGATTACAAGTTTTAACTTTTCATTACGGGGAATAGGAAATAATATATAGCTCATGTTGTTAAGTAGGGGTGCAAAAGAAAAGGAAGAAGCATAACGCTTCTTCCGGAGGTTTTTACAATGGAACGTAAGCGGCTGGATTTACAGCATTAGATTTAGCGTAGTTCC
The DNA here is from genome assembly GCF_002860165.1 of Bacillus sp. V3-13. Classification (GTDB taxonomy): domain Bacteria; phylum Bacillota; class Bacilli; order Bacillales; family Cytobacillaceae; genus Bacillus_BJ. The sequence goes on from NZ_PGUZ01000016.1 coordinate 109,053, forward strand.
ATCCACCTTTATGAAGTTCAAAATGCAAGTGTTGTCCAAATGATTGGCCGGTATTACCCATAAGTCCAAGCTGTTGGCCTTTAGTAACAACCTGTCCCGATTGCACGGTCCGGTTCCTCATATGAGCATACACGGTTGTAAAAGTTTGTCCGTTAATTGAATGGGCAATGTAAACAACATTTCCATAGCTTTCAGAAAACTCAGATCTGATAACTACTCCGTCTGCGGCCGCAACGATTGATACATTATCTCCAGCTTTTGCAATATCAACTCCGGCATGGAACTCTCCATCACGTTGACCAAATCCGGATGAGACATATCCGCTGGCAGGTCGTGTAAATGCACCACTTGATACTGGTGGTGTTGCTGCAGCACTTGCACCACCACTTCCGCCTTGAGCTTTCGCCCTGGCAGCAGCAGCAGCTTCCTGTTCTTTTCTTTGTCTTTCTAATTCAGCTTGGCGTTGTTGTTCCAATTGGATTGCTTTTGCCATTGCCGTTTCCTGTGCGGCAAGAATAGCCTCTTGTTCTTCGAGACTCATTTTATGTTCATGCGCCTCGTGTTCCTGCTGTTCAAGGCTTGCCATCAGTCTATCTTTTTCAGCTTTTTGAGAATCAAGTTGCTTTTTCATATTTTCCAAGTCTGCATGCATATTTTCCAGGTCTGCCAGTTGTTGCTGGACTTCTGCCTGCTTTTTCTCAAGAAGTTCTTTGTCTTCACGATGCTGGCGAAGAATACCCTGGTCTGCTTCAACAATTGTCGATACCGCTCCGACACGGTCGATAAAATCACCGAAGCTTTGCGCACCCATTAATACATCAATATAGCTGACTGAGCCGCCAGTTTCCTGGAATGAACGGGCCCTGTCCTTGAGCATTTGATTTCTCTTTTCGATTCTTTCCATTAATACTTGGATCTCACCCTGAAGCTTTTCAATTTCCACTTTTGTTGCTTCGATTTGACCCGCTTTTTCTTCGATTTTGCTATTCGTATCGCTTATCGCAAGTTCAATTTGCTGAATTTCATTTTGAACATTATCCTGCTGTCCCTGCAGTTCGTTTATTTGACTGTTAGCATCATTGATCCCGGAATTAATGCCGGAACGTTCCTGCTGGATCGCTTTCTTCTGATTCTCTAATTCTTGTAAGTTTGTAGTTGCCAGTGCTGTACTGGCACCTGCCCCTGTTAAAGTACTCCCCATTCCCACAGTTGCAACAACTGTGAGAGTTAATAATGATTTTTTCAAAATCCGAATTCTCCTTTCGACTTCCAGGTTGATCTACTAAACACATACAACGTTGAAACCTTTGGCCCCAGTTAATTCGTCTATATACTGAATGCGCAGAAAGCTTTTTTCAAAGAGCCGCTTGAGGTCCAAAGCTTTCTACACTTTTAAAAACTTGCGTACAGACATTAAGCTTCCCCAAATACCGATGATCGCTCCCATTAAAATAAGCAGTCCTGCAACTTGGTAGATGAATGGATTAAATTCAAGCAGCTCAATAAAATGGTTCACTAATTTTGGTTCGATATAATCATAGGCATAGCGGTAAGTAACGGCAATGATCACTATCGGCACAATCGAGCCCATGATGCCAAGCCACAGACCCTCCAAAAAGAACGGCCAACGGATAAAGGAGTTCGTTGCTCCTACCAGTTTCATAATCTCGATTTCTTTTCGTCTGGCCACAATCGTAATTTTGATTGTGTTAGAGATCAAGAACATCGCAGTGAACAGCAAACCAATGATTAGGACCAGTCCGACATTACGGCTCGTTTCAATAAAGGCGAATAGCTTTTCAACTGAGCCTTGTCCATATTTAACATTTGAAGCATATTGCATTTTTTCAATTTGTTTAGCAACAGCCATGGTGTCTGTTGGATTTTTCGTTTTTACGATAAATACATCGTTTAAAGGGTTATCCTGTTCAAACAACTGGAATATTTGCCCCTCTTCTCCAAGGCTTTCAACTAGATTGGCCAGCTCTTCTTCTTTCGGTGAATATGTAAGGCTGCTCACCTCGGGAATTTTTTCAATCTGCTGTTTTAAAACCTCTTGATCCTGCTCAGTGGCAGCGATATCGATGTGCACGCGAATTTCGACGTTCTGTTCAATAGTTGTAGCTACTTTATTGAGATTCATCATAATAACGAAAAACACGCCAACCAAAATCAATGTGACGGTAACGGCGCTGACCGATGCAAAGGTCATCCAGCCGTTTCTCCCCAAACTTTTAAAACTCTCTCTTATATGACGGCGAAGGGTTCTAGCTTTCATAGCCGTATTCCCCTCTCTGTTCGTCCCGGGCGATTTTACCGTTCTCAATTGCAATAACACGATGGGTAATCGTATTAACAATTTCCTTATTGTGTGTTGCCATGACCACGGTCGTCCCTCTCGTGTTGATTTCCTCAAATATGTTCATAATTTCCCATGATGTATCAGGGTCAAGGTTTCCGGTTGGCTCATCGGCAATGACTAATTTAGGAGCGTTAACAATCGAGCGGGCGATCGAAACACGCTGCTGCTCGCCACCTGAAAGCTCGGTTGGGAGCATCCTTGCTTTATGTTTTAATCCGACAAGCTCGAGCGTCTCCAAAACGCGCTTCTTTATTTGTTTTGGCTGTTCCTCGATAACCTCTAAAGCAAAAGCGACGTTTTCATAGACGTTTAATGTCGGAAGAAGTTTAAAGTCCTGAAAGACGACCCCTATGTTTCGGCGCAATAGCGGAACTTTTTTCGCCTTTAGTTTCCCAAGGTCGACTCCATTAATCATGATCGTCCCAGTTGACGGTTTTTCTTCACGGTACATCATCTTAATAAAAGTAGATTTCCCGGCGCCGCTTGGGCCAACCACATAAACGAATTCCCCTTGCTTGATTGATACATCTATGCCATTAACGGCCATTACGCCGTTAGGGTATTTTTTAAAAACTGACTGCATTTCTATCATCTATACCATCACCTGAACTTAAAGTATATGCCAATAAGATTCTATCATTCTGCATCTTTTGACAATCTTCGTCGATTTCGACAAATTTCTCATCCGTGGCACATAACAAAAACAACAGCAAAAAGCCTTTTTACTTGATGCCTAACCTATTATAACATCATAAATTGTCAAATAAACCAAAGAAATATTACATTTTCATTTCATTTTAGTAAGAAAGTTCTACATTTTTCCTGCGTTGTCTAATAAATCTATTAAGATATTAATTTTTCATGTAGATTTCAGCAATATCCAACAAAAATTTCATGAAAACTCATTTTTAATGTTACAAATATATCTTTTGTGTGACATTAATGTAACAAAAAATTTGACGGAATTGTGAACTTCCATGAATAGAAGGGGTAAAAAGAGGAGGATTTTTCTTGACAGTAGCGAAGATATATAAAAAAACGTTCTGCTATAAACAGAACGTCCTTCTCTATTAGCTTATTTTTTTGCTGCGAGCCATTCGGCAACAGCCGAGGCTTCTTCACCTTTTAACGCTCCTGGCGGCATGATTCCTTTGCCTTCCTCAATAGTCGTTTCAATATCTTCTTTTGATAGTTTGGCTCCTACTTTATCGAGAGCAGGACCTGCTGCACCTTTCAGATCTTGCCCGTGACATTGTGAGCATTTTTGATTGTAAAGCTTTTCAGCATCCCCGGCACTGGCTGTTGTTTCTTCGCCTTCGTTTGTTGCTTTGTCATCGGCAGCTTCATCGCCGCCTCCACAGGCAGCTAACACAAGAGCAGTACCCATCATTAAAGCGAGCAACTTCTTTTTCATAATATCCCCCCGAGATAAAAATGGCATAATACAGTTACATTATATCAATCTCAAGCCCGTTTGAAACCCTCACCCAATACCTCAGCAGCATCCATAACAATGACAAATGCAGTCGGATCAATGCTTTTTACTAGTTGTTTCAATTTTGTGAACTCGGTTTGATCCACGACACACATTAAGATTGGCCTCTCATGGTCGGTGTAGCCGCCATATGCTGATAGTTTTGTCACACCCCGGTCTATTTTAATCAAAACGGCTTCACGTACTTCTTCCTGCTTGTTCGTGATAATCATCGCCATCTTGGATCGACCGAAGCCTACTTGAACAAAGTCAATCGTTTTACTCGTTACATATAGCCCTATTAAAGCATATAAACCTCTTTCGATATCAAATACGGCCGCGGCCGACAAAACGATTAAACCGTCAATCAGGGCAACACTTCTTCCAAGCGAAAAGCCCGTATACTTGGTGATAATTTGCGCAGCTAAATCCGTTCCGCCTGTTGATGCTTTTCCGCGAAATACAATCCCGAGGCCAAGTCCTGCACCAATGCCGCCGAACAAAGAGCCAAGCAAAGGATCGTTGGTCCATGGTTCCAGATCGTTTGATAAAAACACGACAAACGGCAGGAAAATGGTACCGGCAAGCGTTTTTGCCCCAAATTGCTTGCCAAGAAGGATTAATCCGGCAACAAAGAGCGGAATATTAAAAGCCCATTGAACATAAGCCGGCTCCCACCCGAACACAGCATCAAGAATCGTGCTGATCCCGCTCACACCGCCCGATGCGACCCGGTTCGGCAACAAGAACACATTAAAGGCGATTGCCACAATAGCTGAGCCTGCCAAAACATAGAAATACTCCAGTATCCTCGCTACTAAAGGATGATTTGTATATGCAGTGCGTTTTCGCTTCATTCCAGATGTTCTCCTTTAAATTCACACTTTCTTTCGACCGAAAGCGAGTATAGCACGAAGAAGATTTCGTGTAAATGGCGCTGTATTGCCGCTTTAAAGGGGGAAATTCTCATTCATCTATATAACTTGAATTATTGAATTACCGGCTTTGCTATTTTAGAAATAGAGACCTCTTCCATCAATTATTAATTTTTTTCTTGATTATATTCAATAGCTCACTTCTTTGTATTTACTATAAGTTGTGGCCTTCATGAATCCTATGAAGACCTCTTTTTCTATTTTTCAGATGAGTTGTGTCCTTCATCTGCCCTATGAAGACCTCTTTTCCTATTTTTTGGTTGAGCTTTGTCCTTCATCTGCCCTATGAAGACCTCTTTTCCTATTTTTTGGTTGAGCTTTGTCCTTCATCTGCCCTATGAAGACCTCTTTTCCTATTTCTCGACCGAGTTTTGTCCTTCATCAGCCATAACAGCAGCCGCTCTCTTAAGCCGATCTATCTAGAGATAGTTGGAAAATGTTAAATTCAAGTTATATAGAACAATACAAAAAAGCCTCTGCCAGAATTCCGGCAAAGGCTTTCTCTTTTAGTTTAACCGTGATCGCAAGTAGGCATTTATGAATACATCCAGTTCACCGTCCATGACGGCCTGGATATTGCCGACTTCCGTGTTTGTCCGGTGGTCTTTTACCATTGAATAAGGATGGAAGACGTAGGAGCGGATTTGGCTTCCCCAGCCAATCTCCTTTTGTTCGCCGCGGATTTCGGCAAGCTCTTGTTCCTGTTCTTCAATCTTGCGCTGGTATAATTTTGCCTTGAGCATTTTCATCGCCTGTTCGCGGTTCTTGATCTGCGAACGCTCTGTTTGGCAAGTAACGACAACCCCGGTTGGCAGATGGGTAATCCGCACGGCAGAATCGGTTGTATTGATATGCTGGCCGCCGGCACCGCTCGCCCTGTAAGTGTCGATTTTCAAATCTTCGGTACGAATATCGATTTCAATCTCGTCATTGAATTCAGGCATCACTTCACAGGAAACGAACGAAGTATGGCGCCGCCCCGATGAGTCAAATGGAGAAATCCTGACAAGCCGGTGCACGCCTTTTTCCGCTTTCAAATAACCATATGCGTTATGCCCTTTGATCGCAAGCGTGACACTTTTGATCCCCGCCTCATCGCCAGGAAGATAATCAAGGGTTTCGACTTTAAAGCCTTTCTTCTCAGCCCAGCGCGTATACATGCGCAGCAGCATTGAACCCCAGTCCTGAGATTCGGTTCCGCCTGCGCCCGGATGAAGTTCAAGAATGGCATTGTTTTTATCGTACTCCTCGCTTAGTAAAAGCTGGAGCTCAAAGTCGTTTAAACGGTCTCTTAACTCCTTCATTTCAGAGGCAAGCTCATTCTGAAGCTCCTCATCAGGTTCTTCACGAACAAGCTCATAGGTAAGCTCCAAGTTTTCATACGTTTCATTAAGGCTTTTAAATTCATTGACAAGCTCTTTTAATGCGTTTCCTTCATTAATAATGGTCTGGGCTTTTTGCTGATCATCCCAGAAACCAGGCTGCAGCATGATCTCATCAAGTTCTGCTATTCTGGCCTCTTTATTTTCAAGGTCAAAGAGACCCCCTGAAGTCCGCTAATTTCTTAGCTGTCTTTTCTAATTCATTGCGAATATCCGCTAATTCCATATCGGTCACCTCTAATAGTTTTTTATTATTATATCGTCGGAGGCACTGTAAAGATACTCCGGCAGGAAAAAGAGGGCCGGCAGAGCTTGCCTGGCCCCCTTCTATGCTTATTATTGTATTGGCTTATCCGTTAACTCCGTGGCAATTCTTATACTTTTTGCCGCTTCCGCAGTAGCATGGGTCATTGCGGCCAAGATGAACTTGTTTGACAACCGGCTTTTTCTTAACCTTTTCCCCATCCTCTTTTGGATTTACCGCATGGCCTTTGGCTACTTCCTGGCGCTCAAGGTTATTGCGGATTTCCGCTTTCATGATGTATTTTGCAACATCTTCTTCGATTGACTCAATCATGCTTTCAAACATGGCAAAGCCTTCGTGCTGGTATTCGCGAAGCGGATCCGTTTGTCCATACGCCCGCAGGTGAATACCCTGGCGGAGCTGGTCCATCGCGTCAATATGATCCATCCATTTTGAGTCAACGGCACGCAGGACGATAACTTTCTCAAATTCACGCATTTGCTCATTATCGAGGATAGATTCTTTTTCATCGTAGCGGTCTTTTACTTTTGCAAAAATCAACCCGGTTATTTCTTCAGGCTCTTTGCCGCGCAAATCATCGATTGTAACGTCGCCTTCATTTAGGAGGTTTCCGTTGACATAGTCAATAATGCCCTGCAGATCCCATTGTTCCGGATCTTCATTTCCTGGCGTATGGGCTTCAACATGGCGGGAAAGCACGCCATGAATCATATTTTCAACAATCTCGCGCAGGTTTTCAGACTCCAAAACCTCGTTGCGCTGTTTGTAGATAATTTCGCGCTGCTGGCGCAGAACATCATCATACTGAAGGAGCTGCTTGCGGGCATCAAAGTTATTGCCTTCAACGCGTTTTTGCGCTGACTCGACGGCTTTGGAAACCATTTTACTTTGGATTGGCTGGGAATCATCCATGCCAAGGCGGGTCATCATTACTTTCATATTGTCAGAGCCGAAGCGGCGCATCAGCTCATCCTCCATCGAAAGATAGAACTGGGTCACCCCCGGGTCTCCCTGACGGCCTGAACGACCGCGGAGCTGGTTATCAATCCGGCGGCTCTCATGCCGTTCCGTACCGACAACGGCCAAACCGCCGAGGTCTGTTACACCTTCACCAAGCTTAATATCTGTACCGCGGCCGGCCATGTTTGTTGCGATTGTTACGGCGCCACGTTCACCGGCATTCGCAATGATTTCGGCTTCACGGCTATGATTTTTCGCATTGAGCACATTGTGGCGGACGCCTTTTTTTGATAAAAGCTTGGAAATTAATTCAGATGTTTCAATCGCCACTGTACCAACGAGAACGGGCTGGCCTTTTTCGTGGCGCTCGGCAATATCCTCAACGACAGCCCTGAATTTGCCTTCCATGGAAGCATAAATAAGGTCCGGGCGGTCATCACGAATGATCGGCCTGTTCGTTGGGATCGCAATAACATTCATATTGTAAATATTCCGGAATTCTTCTTCTTCTGTTTTCGCCGTACCGGTCATCCCGGAAAGCTTTTCATACATACGGAAATAATTCTGGAATGTAATGGTAGCCAGGGTCATGCTTTCATTTTGCACTTCAAGGCCTTCCTTCGCCTCGATTGCCTGGTGGAGGCCATCGCTGTAACGGCGTCCTTTCATTAAGCGGCCGGTAAATTGGTCAACAATCACAATTTCGCCGTCCTGCACCACATAATCGACATCCCGATGCATGCTGGCATGCGCTTTAAGCGCCTGGCTGATGTGGTGGTTTAAAGAGACATGGGAAATATCAAACAGGTTATCGATGCCAAACGCCTTCTCGGCTTTCGTCATCCCTTCCTCTGTCAACTGTACACTCTTCGTCTTTTCATCATAAGTGTAATCATCGTCTTTATTTAACGTCCGGACAAACGCGTTCGCCTGAATATAAAGCTGGGTGGACTTTTGCGCAGTTCCTGAAATGATCAACGGTGTCCGCGCTTCATCGATTAAAATTGAGTCAACCTCGTCAATAACCGCAAAGTGAAGCGGGCGCTGAACCTTTTGATGCTTATAAAGCACCATGTTATCACGCAAGTAATCAAACCCGAATTCATTATTCGTACCATACGTAATATCAGCTGAATATGCCGCTTGCTTTTCTTCCTTCGAAAGGCCGTTCAAATTCAGGCCGACAGTGAGGCCAAGAAATTCGTAAAGACGTCCCATTTCGGTCGCATCACGGCTGGCCAGGTATTCGTTAACGGTAACAACGTGAACGCCTTTACCGGTAATCGCATTTAAATAAACGGGCATGGTCGCTGTTAACGTTTTACCTTCACCGGTTTTCATTTCGGCAATATTGCCGTCATGGAGAGCAGCTGCCCCCATTAGCTGAACATGGTAAGGATACAGGCCGAGCACACGCTTCGCTGCTTCACGGACCACCGCGAATGCTTCCGGAAGTAACTCCTCAAGCGTCTCGCCGTTTTGGTAGCGGGATTTAAACTCCTCCGTTTTCTCACGAATATTTTCATCCGATAATTTTTCAATATCCTGAGCGAGGCTGTCTATTTCATCAGCCAGCTTTGACAGGCGTTTTAAATCGCGTTTATTTTGATCAAATACTTTATTTAAAATTCCAAGCATGATAAACGCTCCTTTTTATAATCAAATATGAGAGGCCTTAATTGCCTCACTTATGAAATAACAACATAATAAAGAGAACACTAAAAAAAGATTCGCTTTTTTACCGCTGAATCCTTCCAAACCTTTTTAATATATTCCTTATTAATACTACCACTTTCGCTATGTAGTGACAACTCATCGCAACTAGGAGGCTTTTTCCAAATAGCAAGAACCGTTATACCGGTAAGTAAAACAACAGCTGCATTATGCTGCAGCTGCTGCTTTAAAATCACTTCTGTTTTTTCATGTAATCCAGCACATCCAAATCGATATGGCCCTGCTCCTGTTCGCGCGCCTCAAAATTTTCAGTGCGGATGTATTTAGTCAGAGCGCTGAACAAATCTTCATCGACCAACGGGTTTGATTGTACATAGCCATGCCGTGTCAACTCCTGTTCAACGGCTGTTCTTACTTCACCGTCAATCGGAACAATCTTATCCGGTCTTGAAGGAGCAAAATAAAGCTGGTGAAGCTGGTAAATCCGGATCAGCTCTTTAATCGGTTCCGAATGGTCATCAACGCGCAGGTCAATATAGCGGTCGTTGAATCGTCCATATCCTTCTTGTTCTTTAACAACGAGAAGCGCAGCGGACTGCTGGCCGCGGCTGTCTCCACCTGCTTGCTGGCCGGCCTGAAGTGCAGCAAGCAGCTTTTCTGCCAGGCTTCCTTTTGTTTTCGTAAAAATGATCGCCATTTCCTGGACGGTCCTTTGATCGACAAGGATATTTCCTTGGACGGTAAAATGCCTGCCGGTGATTCCGCCAGCCCATTTGTAGCAGCCATCACCGGTAAAAGTGGCCGGATTCCCGTTCGCATCGATAAGTCCTACCTGGCGCAGCTCCCGGTCCGGATCTTCCTCAGTCATCTTTTTAAGAGTCTCTTCCGCTGACATCCCTTGCTCCATCAGGCTCAAAGCTTTTGGACCGTAAGCTGTATTGGCGTAAGCCTGGGTCGCAACTGCACCGACTCCGGCTTTTGCCCACGGGACAACTGCGCCTACAGCGAGGAACTTGGATTGAACAGCGATTCCCCATTCTTTTTCTTCCGGATCATAACCAACAATCGAAAATGTCAAACTGATAACCTCCCTGAATTGTTTATGGATTAATACCTACTTCTTCATAATATTGAAAGGATTACTAATCCATTCCCTTTTTTCAGACAAGTTAAAAGTTTTCTAGCTTGCTACGTTGATATTTATTTTTAATCCGCGTATTTAACAATTGGATGCAAGCTGTTATGACAACACAAGCGCCCCATACACAAGTGCTCCGCCAATGACATAGGCAGGGTGGACCTTGAATTTTTCCATTAACAAAAAGCTGATCGTGCCGATTACTATCGTTTGCAAAGCACCGACACTTTCATACGAAGAAAACAGGAAATCATACGTCATAACGCCGAGCAAAACGGCAATAATTGGCCGGATTACCGTCGTCATCCGCTTGACCCTTGGCGATTCTTTATATTTCATCAACAGGCCGAGCAGGGAAATCATCAAAATGAGCGATGGGGCAACCGTAGCAAAGACACCAACGACAGCGCCAAGAATCCCGCCCTGTTCGTAACCAATATAGCCGGCCATTTTCGTGGCAATCGGGCCGGGCAATGAATTGCCCAACGCCAGAACTTCACTGAATTCATTAACCGTCAACCATTCATATCGGTCCACCACTTCATTTTCAATGAGTGGAATGGAAGCCGGCCCTCCACCATAGCCAAGGATACCGGGCAAAAAAAAGGCGAGGAATATTTGAAAATAAATCATGATGTACTTTTCTCCTTTTCTGCCACACCCTGCTTAGCTGCATCCTTTTTAAACAACGCTCCCAGTAAAAGAACCAAAATGATGAATGCGGGATGGACCCCGAGCATTTCAATTAAGAACAGGCCCGCCAGGACAAAAATAATGGTCCAAACCAAGCCGAGTGCCGACTTTCTGGACTTATTGAAAAAGTCCCAGGTTAATGTTGCGAGCATCACGGCGACGACAGGGACAACGGCTGCCGCCATGCCGGTCACCCACGGTTCATCTTTATAGGCATTGAGAACATTGAGCAACAGGATCATTAACACAATCGTCGGCACCATTGTCGCAACAAGCGCGTTAAGCATTCCGGTGTAGCCGCCGACACGGTAGCCGATATAACCAGCCATCTTCGTGGCAATCGGGCCGGGGAGAGCATTACCAAGCGCGAGTACATCGCCAAATTCATCAGAATCCATCCATTTGTATTTCTCAACCACTTCTTTATGCACGAGCGGGATCGACGAGGGACCGCCCCCGTATCCAAGAATCCCGACCCGGAAAAAAGCTAAAAAAATATGCAGCTGTTTCAATTCAATCACCCGTTTCATCCTTTTACGAATAACGCCCAAGTGTCCGGACGTTCCCACATAGTTCAATTATAAAAAAAATACAAAATATTTAGAAGCACGAAGAAAAAAATAGTTTGATAACCCTGGTTGCATCAAATAAAGCCGCGTAAAGAAAAACAGCCCTGAAAAATCAGGACTGCTTTCGGCAACCATGTTATTGGGCTTCAATCAAGCCATAACGGCCGTCTTTTCGTTTGTAAACAACGTTTGTCAGGTTTGTTTCGGCATTTGTAAATACGTAAAAGTTGTGGCCGAGCATGTTCATTTGCAGAATCGCTTCTTCACTGTCCATCGGCTTCAGTTCAAAGCTCTTTTGGCGGACAACCTCGAGGTCGTTATCCTCCTCAACCGGTACAGCACCTGCATCATTATCAGTTGTAAACATTTCGTTTAAGCCGCCTTTTTCTCGAAACTTGCGGTTAACCTTTGTTTTATGCTTACGAATTTGCCGTTCCAATTTATCGGTAATCAAATCGATTGCCGCATACATATCATCATGAACTTCCTCCGCCCGCAGCACTAAATTCGGCATCGGAATGGTGACTTCCACTTTTGATCTTCCATCATTATAAGTTTTTAAGTTTACATAAACATTTGCATCAGGAGTTTCAGCAAAATAGCGTTCCAACTTAGCAATCTTTTTCTCTACATAATCTTTAATTGCTGGAGTTACCTCAATGTTTTCACCACGAATGTTATAATTCATAAGTGAGCTCCTCCTTTTTATTGTCCAATTGCGGTTTAGCAGACCGTATCAAACCTGCTTTCCCCTCACCTCACAAATGTTAAGGCTATGTAAATACATTTCTATTTTACCCCGGAAAACTCCTGCAAAAACAGCGAAATATTTTGAAAAGTTTTGTCGAATTTTCGTCTTAAAATCAAACAAAAAACATACTTCTTTATTGACACTGTCGTTTAAGAAAAATAATTCAAAAGCATGCTCTGTTCATTCATCAGATCGGCAGCCGATAAATTTAGAAAACCCCACAACCGTGGGGTCAACATTTATTTTTTCTTATCAAAGTAATAGCCGTCTTGAGCTGGGGGCTGGTAATATTGATGGTATCCTTTAAAAGCATCCTTGCCCTTTTTAGCCTGTAAAATGTCCTTCTGAATGGCATTTTTCATGAGCGTGATCTTCTGGATAATTTCTTGGCTCTTCTTATTAATTTGATAAAGCTGTTCCTTTTCTTCGTCCGAGAAGGATTTGTCTTTCATCTTAATCAAAAGTTCTTCACGCAGTTCCAAAAGCTTATTAAATTCCTCGATAATCCTATCCCGGTCATCGGCCTTTTCTTCTTGAAGAATATGTTCCATTTTATCAGTCAGCTCAATCAAAGAAAGAATCTGATTCATTATGCCTGTCCGCTCGTACTAAATTGCCTTTTTCGATTGATTGCAATAACTTCTTTCCATGTATCACGAAACTCAACGACCAGTCCTTCAACTTCTTCAAGAATGGACCTGTCATTTTTAATATTGGCTTCTATTAATCTGCGGTTTATATATTCGTACAGTCTTTTCATATCCTTTGCCACAGAATAATCCAAATTAAGGGTAACAATTAATTCGGTCACGATATTTTGTGCTTTTGAGATATTAGTATTCTTTGCCTCTATGTTCTTGTCATCAATAGCTTTCTTTGCTAAATGAATAAATTTGATGCATCCATTATAAAGCATCAATGTTAATTCACCAGGAGAAGCTGTTAAAACAGAATTTTGCTGGTATGTTTCATAGCGGTTGTGTACCATTTAGATGATTCCTCCCAATTTTACCGTTCATGCCATTGATAAATTTATTTGCCCATCATCATACCCGTAATATAGTTGCTTTGCTCATTCATTTTGCTCAGTGCAGTTTCCATAGCCGTGAATTGTTTCCAATAGCGGTCTTCAATTCTTGCCAGCCGATCTTCCCAGGAAATCATTTGTTGACTAATATCAGAAAGAGATTTACCAATAACGCTAATATCCAAATTAGGACTTGTTTCTGGCCGGCCTGCTTTTTTATTTAACTGATCCAAAGTTTTATTGACTTTTTCATACACTCTTGATGCAATCCCGTCTACAGCGGTAAATAAAGTTGCTACTTCATCGGGACTGTTGGCAATGGCAGCTTTTAATTTCTCCTCATCAATTTCAAGTTTGCCGTCGAGCGACATATAAGGAGTTTTAATCCCAAGCTCTGACAGCAGCTTGATCTGTCCATCAGGAATCCCTGCTACAGGAGTATACATGCTGCTTCTAAGACTGGTTAATGTATCCCTTAAAATCTGGTCGTTGTATAGTAGACCCTTCTTGGCCTTTTCATCCCACTTTTCCGCTTCCTTTTCTGACAGTGTCTCCCTCTGTTCATCAGTCAAAGGTGGGGTATCCCGGTCTCTTGGCTCTTTTATTTTTTTGTTAAAGCTGTCAATGATCGAATTATAATTTTCAACAAATTCTTTAATATTATTGAAAATCGCTTCTGTATCCGATTCGATGGAAACGGTAGTGGAAACGAGGGGATCTGCTTTTAATAAAGTTAAATCAACACCATAAACACTGACTTTATTAGATTTCAAATTGGTTATGTTCGTGCCATCAAATGTAATATTGCCGTATTTACCAGCTACATTTGCTGCTACCACCGCCGTACCGTTTGATTGTACTGCTGCTCCTCCATTAGCAATTAGAGCCGCCAGATTGGTAGAACCATTAGCGGATGCATCAGTCAAAACAATTTTTTGGTCTCCTCCCATGTCCTTTGAAGAGAGGACAAATCTAGAGGTGGTTTCATCAAAGGATGCACGCAAACCCAATGACACGCCGGATGAATTATCTGTTGCCGAACTGATTTTACTTGCAATCGCAGCAAAAGTATCATTCTCATTAATCGTAATCGTTGCTTCACCATTTAGGCTGGCGACTTTGAAAGTAGCTGTCTGCCCGGCTGCTATGATTGTATCCGTGGACTTTGCGTTTGTCCCACTTAAATTAACGATCGCGTTAGTAGTCTTTAATTTTGCAACCTCTGCCAAACTATTAATGGTCAAAGTGTAGGTACCCGCCACAGCATTACTTTTTGCGGCAGCTGATGCTCTTGAAGGGTCTGCAGAAGTGGCCTTATATCCGTTAAATGCTGATGAAAATCGTAACTTGTCAGCTTTTGACCTGAATGTGCTAAGCTCCAAATTGACATCCCTGTATGCATCACGCTGCCATTGCAGCCATTCCTTCGTTTGGAAAAGCTTATCTAAAGGCATTCGTTCTGCTGTCATTAAGTCTCTAATAATGGAAGTTGTATCAAGTCCTGATGCAAATCCCGTAATTCTCATTTGATTCGAAACCAAAGCCCTTCACCTCCGCTTAAATTTTACTATCTACAAATAAACCCAAATATTCTTTCATGGAAGCATACATATCCAGTAACTTCTTCGGTGGAATTTCCTTTACTGTTTCCTTCGTTTCGTCATTAATCAGCGTCACATAGTATTTCTCCAGCTTTTCGTGATAAACATATTTTAGTGAAGTTTGTGCGTTATTTAAAAAGCTGTTTAAATCCTTAACGACTTTTTCCAATTCTTCTTTTTTAATAGTGTGTTCTATCATCTTCTCAGACTGCTGTTCTAAGCTGTTAGATTTTTTCTCTCGAGAATGGGATGTCACTGGATTTTTATGTTCAACAGGTTTTTCTACTATTGATAATTTGGAAATTGAATCAACAGAGCCCATCGTAAATCCTCCTAAAATTTTATCTACCTATTACATCGGTTATTTTCAGGAAACTTTTACAATAATTATTATTATAGCCTGGATAATCTATTAACCGCTGGTTGATAACCGAACTGTGCTGAATACTCATAGTAGAATTTAGCTTTTTGCTCTTGTTTAAACATTTCGTAATAGACGGCAAGATTATAAGCTGCTAAAAAATTGCCGGTTCCGATAACAATTTCTCTTGCTCCTTGTTCTCCAAGTGAAAGACAGTTTAAATAAGATTCTTCTATTCTTGGCAAATAACTTATATTAGTGTTAATATCACTCAGAACAAAGTTCATAAAAAAAATACCTGAGACAAAATGGAAATCCGGCAGATAGAGGAGCTCACTTTTCACTTCATTAATGACTGCAAATGCACGAGTAAAATCTTTTGTATCTATTAAAGTGTACAGATAATTGACAGCCAAATCACCAAAGTAGCTATCATCTTTATTAGCAAAAAAATAGCTCTTACTAAAATAATCCTTTGCTTCGATAACTCGATTTACGGCTTTATATTGTCTTGCTATTTGATAAAGAATATAAGGGTTTTCTGGAAACGATAATAGCTCCAATTCCAACAAGTGCAGGTTTCTTTTAGATTTATCCGTTTGATAATATCCAGAATGGTAAATTTCAATAGGAAGGTCTATTCTTGGTAAATCTGAGTGAATTTGTTCATGAATCCTGCCTTTGTAACTTACTCCTCTTGGAATCAAGCGGGAGATATACGCTTGGGATTCCTTTACTTCGTTATTTTGAACAAATTTACTCTTGATATTGATTCTTCCAATAAAGGTACCGGAATAAAGAAGTGAGTTTATCTGATCTACATCCCAATCAATTACCTGCTCATCCGCATCCAAAACAAGATTCCAATCAGACTTCGACTGAGCTAAAGCGTAATTGCGGGCTTCTGAAAAGTCGTTATTCCATTCAAAATCATATACGTTCGCACCAATATCACTTGCAATCTCTTTTGTTTTGTCATTTGATCCCGTATCAACGACAATTAATTCATCAACCAACTCTTTTATGCTATTTAAACAGGAGAAAAGATTATTTTCTTCATTCTTGGCAATCATCACTAAGGAGATACTCATCTTCATTCCTCCTTCAAAAATAGGTTAGGGGCAGCCATTATTGACCACCCCAACCGTACTTCACATCAGCATTAACATGTCGATTCCTTTACTGACTCAGCCGGAAACATCTGGAGCATATGCACATCCACTACTGTAAACATCCAATCTTCAACACTAAAACAACCTAGCCCATTACTTTAAAATATTTCTTAAAAAAGACTGAGTTTGTCCATGCATTAACTGCAATTCGGCCCAGACATTATCATAGTGATCTGGATCGGTTGAATTTTCATTTGAAAATTCTACTTGATGAGCAGAAGGTAAAAATTTTAATAACTTGTCAAGTTTTTCATTCCACCCTTTACCCACGTGGTTGTCAAACACATCTCTATACTGTAATTTATGTGCCGCTTGGGCTAATTGATGATTATTAATAGATTTAATCGTACTCTCTACGTAATCCCTGACACTTTTCGCGTTTTCATTCATTCCATCATATTTATCAATTGCCAAAATGCCAGCAATAGGAAACGGTTGTCTGATGACTGGAAGGCCATATAATACGGCGTCTAAAGTTGAAGTCAACGATCCAACAGGAAAAGATTCAATATAGAAATCTGCTGCCCTATAAAAGTCTTCAATAGCTGGTGTATGCTTAATGACCTTTAATTTACCTGGTGCTTGTCTGGCAGCTTCTTGCCAAACAGGCTCATTGGGATCAGGACCTACGATAATGAGTATCGCGTCTTCGGTGTTATTCAATATTTCAGTCAAGATACTCATAAAATTATACTTACCGAGAGGTGAATATTTATAGGAGCTGGCAATAGATAACAAGACAGTAGAATTTTCTGAAACCCCTATTTTTCTCTTATAACTACTCCTTGGGCCCCCTGCTATTTGGTCGTTCAATGGAATAGGAAGTATGGATGATTTTTTCGCTAATCTTCTATTTAATGTAATATCCTGGCCAGCTTTTCTAAGATCGGCAACCATATCCGAAATGCCTGCCCCCATCCAGAAAACATGATCAGCATGGTTTAAGAAAATGATCGGCGGTATACCTTCTTCAATGCCAAAAGCAACCAGCGGAATTGGATCATTCGGATGAATATGAAGAACAACTATATCAGCAGCCCGCAGAGCCAATTCCCTTAAATATTTAGCTCTTTCTATAAAGCTTAAATCAGATAGAATAACGAAAAAACCTCCAGCTTTCTCAGCAGTTTCTTTTAACGATTCAGGATAAGGTACCGGCTCTTGATTAATGATAATGACCGAATGAGTTTCTTCATAATTGGACCTGTTTGTAATCCATCTTTCTACCAGCCGGGTATGCCCTCCCGTTTCATAAGCTGAAGTCAATACATGTAAAAAGTGCTTTTTCCCTTTTTCAAAGTATGGAACTTCTATATTCATATAACGAAAATCAATTTTATCGAGTTCCCCGGCTATCCTATACATTTCATTCTCCAGGTCTGTAGAAACAAACAATCCTGGATGTAAAAGCCACGCACTGGTTGCCGCTAACTTTACACTATCCATTCTTTTATTAAAATCATTAGTACTAGAACCAGTAAAAACGTTAGTTACAAATGAATTGAAGAAGGATTTATTTCTTTCGATCAAGTGAGTCTCTTCCACATCATCTTTGTTTTCTTCTGTTTCTTTGAGGATTTCTTTTAAATTATTTTTATATACAATCAATTCATTAAATTTTTCCGAGTTTGTCAAACTTGAATTTCTTAATTTCTTATCAACAATCTTCTCAACTATTGATAAACAATTTTCAACAGCTTCAACAAACTTCTCTTTCGTATTTAAGTAACCATCTTCCCTTGCATAATACATCTGGTGAGTATAATCAAGCATTCCGTCTAATACTTTATCTTCTGTTAACTGTTGCTGCCCCTCATGGAATCTGAAGTAACTAAGTGTCTCACTAATATAAGCTGCCTTTCTGTTTTTAAGAACATTCATCCAGGTAGCCGTATCAACATTACAGCCATATTGCCTGTTTTTGTACGTGCCAAATGGTACTTCTAAATCTCTCTTTCTAAACAAAACAGTTGTTGGTTCACCAATAAAATTCCAATTATATGTAAGGAACATATCGATAATCCAGCTACCTTCAACCACTCTGTCTTCTTGAAAAAGTCTCTGGGTTGCCCCAATATCTGAAAGATATTTGCCATCCGAATCGATAATTTGTCGATGGGATGTCACAAGCGAAATATCGTCTTCCGTCTGAAAATAACGCATCATCTTCTCAATTTTTTCCGGATGAAAAAGATCATCATCCATTAAAAAATTAATATATTCTCCTGCAGCTTTTTCCATCAGCATTAAATCATTTTCAAATTGTCCCAAGTTTTTTTCATTCTTTATATAAATAATATGGTTATAGTAAGGAAGATAGTTTTCCCTTACAATTTTTTCTGTTTCGTTGTTTGTACTATCGTCGCCAATGATAATTTCAATATTGGAATAGGTTTGATCCAGGGCACTCTTTAGCGCCAGCTCAAAATAATCCGGTCTATTATAGGTAGGGATTAAAATGCTCACCAGAGGTAATTCGCTTTTATCGATTGCAGAATTAAACTCATCATCTGGAAGTTCATAATGGTTAACGATCGCTTGTTTTGCTTCTTTATAATGAGAACCCCTTTTAAATTTTCCGAGAGGCTTATCCAATAAAACGAAAGGCTCATCATTATTTATTACTCCGACTCTAAATTCCTTTTTAGCTGTTTCCAAGCTTAATTCAACATTAAAAAGAATCTCTTCTTTATTAAATGATAGATAATCAAAATTTAGTTGGGTAGCAAGCAAAGACCCTTCTAATAAGCTTACTTCTTCATATAAATCATTTGTTGATTCACTATAAGCAATTCGGCTTATATGGCCTTGGCGTGAGGTATAAAATTGTCCAACTTTGTGATTGCTTTCCAACCAAATAAGGCTTTCCGGAATGATTTTTGAACCGGCAACCCCCAGCAATCCAAGACTGGAATCATCATTAAATACTTTTATGAGCTGTAGCAAGAAATTCTTATCTAAAATAAATACATCTTCACTTATAAATATTTTATAATTTGCATTTGTTTTATCGTTAACTTCGTTAGGATGATGAATAGTAATAATCTCTATAGCGTGATCTTCAGGGACATGCAGGGCTTTTATGTACTCAATTGATTCAAGGAATTTCCTCTCATCTTTCACCTGATAAATAAAACATATTTGTTTATTACTATCCATTTATACCAAAGCCCCTTTAATATTGCATATTAATTGAGTTACGTCTTGATCCTTATTTTTTATGCTTTCCAAATAGGAAAGACCAAGCCTGTATTCTCCGAACTCACTGAGAATAAATCCGAGGTTAAACAAAGTATCATCATTCGTTTTATTCATTTCAAAAGCAGCGTTTAGAAATGGTAAAACATTTTCGTAGCTTTGACGTTCAAATAGAATGATTCCAACTTTGTTCAGCATCTCTTCCGGATGAACCGTGTTTGTTTTAATTAAATCTATGATCTCGTCCTCGGTATTTGCCTGTTCATTTATTATTTCTACCAAGTTTGCTTCAGACTCTTCCGGTGTAATTGCATGCTCTACTCTTCTTAATAGAAATATTAATTCCTGGTTCTTTTCTTTTTCTGCTTCCAATAATTCTTCCAGCAGTTCTTCCAGTTGGGCATCCTTGTTATGTACAGAATTTAAATATTTAATTGCAAGCTTGGTTTCACCGTAAGCATTCAAGATGAAGGCAATATTGTAGATAGTATCTTGGTTGGTATTGTCCAGTTCGTATGCTTTTTCTAAAAAGGGAAGTACATTATCATGGTTATTTAATGCAAAATTATGGATCGCCATCGCTTGCAAATAGGAAACATGTTCTTTAAAATTTTGCATAATAAAATCAATTACTTTTTTAACTGAATAAGACTGTAAAACCCTTATACTTTCTTCAACACTGGTACCTTGTTTTATATTATTCAGGCTGGTAAAAAGAGTTATATCCAATTTAGATGATTCGAAGATATATTTTGTTGTCTCGAATTTATCCCTCATTCCCTCTCCCGAAAGAGAAGAAATTAAATCTAAAAAGCGCTTTATCTCTTCTTGATATTGAATTTTGGCTGGAGTAATAATGGTTGAGAATCGTTTTTCGCTTAAAATATCTTTCAGGCTCTCTATAGTAAGATCCGTAGAAAAATTACCAAAGTGAGGTTTTGTTCCTTGCAGTAAATTCAGGATATTGCTGTAATGGAATATATTATCAAAACTTGATAAAAGTAATCCGTCTTCATTTAATGCGTCGTACAATATCTCAGCAAATAAATCCGGATGCTTTATCTGATCCCAAGCAGTAACTATGATTAGATCAAATTTTTTATTAGTGAGTTCATTTAATGCGGGTTCAACATCTTTTACGATGATTTTTGCAAAAGAGGAAGCTTCGCGGGCCTCATCTGCATTTGTTTCAATTCCATATAATCCGGCATTCTTATAATTATTCTTAAGCTTAAGAAGTGTAGCACCTGCCTGGCACCCGATATGAAGAATATTTATTTTTTCTTCAGGACGGAACTTTGCTTTATTAATCAATTCATGATGGATAATGTATGATTGCGAAGATGTCCCCCATTTAGCCTTGAATTTTCTTTCATTATCTGAAAGGAGTTTGCTGTATAAATTTGCATCTTCTCTCCATGAAACACTTCCATAATGGTGGATAAATGTATCCTTGCTCAATATAAGTTTATACCCGGCTTTACGAATTCTGATTGAATAGTCATCATCTTCAAAGTTTCCAGGTGTAAACTGTTCATCTAAAAGCCCAATCTTTTCAACCACTTCTTTTTTAATAAGCATACAGTATCCAATTAATTTTAATCTTTCTTCCCATAAGTTTGAATTGGATTTATTGTAGTCCCGTGCAAACTCGTGCATTTCGTTAATATTCAAATATGGTACCTGGATGGCCGTATAATAGGCTGCTGAATTTGTAACAGGACCTACTGCTCCTATCGCTTTATCGCTATAAAGACATTTTACTAGATTATCCAACCAGTTCTCCGTAACTATGACATCATTGTTTAATAAAAGAATATTGTCGCCTTCAGATAACTCAATTCCCTGGTTACAGCCTTTTGGAAAACCTAAATTTTGTTCATTTAAAATCAATTTTATATCAAGTTGCTGTTGCAGCCATTCTCTTGTACCGTCAGTAGAATGATTATCGACTATGACTATTTCATATGTATTTTTTTCAGTATACCTTCTTATACTATCTAAACATTGTTTAGTGTATTCGAGATTGTTATACGTAAGAATGATGATACTCGTTAACATTTTATCTACCCCATTTTTTATTTCCGCATCATTCCGCAAAAGATGAGAAATTAATCGACAAAACTTCTTTAATATTATCGGTTCTTTTTACACTTTCTTAACTGCTAAAAATTGGACTTAACACGTTATTCGCGCGATAGTGATCATTATACCAGCCTTTTAAGCATTTAAAAAAGCACCCTATGCACCACCGCATCGAATGCTCAAACATATTATTCATGCCTTCTTGAACAAGTATTGCTGCCTATCTTGATAAGGAAGCATTCAAGTCCGTTTCCATTATGCTTTTCATTTTGATTTCCAGTTTGGACAAACCCTCACTATAGCCGATTTTTTCATAAAAACAATACAGTCTGTTACAAGAATCGTAATCACCTGATTGCTCAACTAATTGTGTATACAAGGTATGTGCCTCATTTAGCCTATTCTGCCTTGTATAGCTGTCCGCCAACAAAGCTGTTAGCTGATGATTTTTATTGATTATGTTTATCTCATCCGATAACAGGTCGGCAACTATCTTTGAAAACCCTCTAAGAATGAGTAAGCTTAATAATTCCTCTTTCTCACCTTCATTGAGTTTTGTCTTTTTATACAGTTCAATAAAACTGATTTCCTCTCCTAAACTTAAAAGATTTAAGCTAACATTTTTGATGAGATCAAATAGTGAATCGGTTAAAGCAACTTTAGTATCTAAATTATTTTCTATTAACGAAATCAAGTTACGCTTTTCCTGCTGATTAAGATTGAGTTGTTGCATTAATTTTTCGGCTAACAATTTATTTTTATGAATTATAAATAAGGTAGTAACATCGCTTAATATTTCAGACGCTAGTGTTTCCTCATTGATTAGCAAAGAACAAGCTTCAGCATATCTTTTGTTGTAAAGGGCTGCAATCCCCAAAACCGCATTATTCACTTTCAACTGATAGTCATCAATATAGTCCTGAATCAATTTGCTTCTGTGGGCGAAAAGAACACCCATGATAACTTCTAAATCCTTTGTTTCATTAACAGGATAGGCCACTTTAAGATTTTCTTTAATTTCATTTTCGCTTATACCTGCAGATTTTAAAACAGTATAATACTGCGATAACGCAGGAGGAAAATGTTTGTTCATTTTCAATGCTGAAAAAGACGAGTCCAAAGCTTTCGTTAATTGCCCTTGTTTTTGCTGTATTTCTGAAAGCTTGATGGAAGCTAAATAACTCCCGACCCCTTCTATCGATTGAAAGTACTTCACTTCTCCAAGCTCTAAGCATTGCTCGAATGCGCGCTCTGCGGCTTTCAGATAATTTAATTGTTCATAAAAGAACCCACTTAAATAATAATACCCTGTATATCCCGGAAATAGCGCAATTGAATCATTGATCAGATTAATTCCTTCTCTATTTCTCCCGAGCTGCAATAAGCAATCACCGATTAAATAAAGAAGATAAGGCAAGTAGATTTGGTCCTTACTTAATGAATAAGCTTTTTTAAGTGTATCGATTGCTTTATTATAATCGCCTTGAGCTTTATACTGAACTCCTAAATTAAAGAGATTATAGCCAGTTGGATGATCAACGACTTCTTTTTCCAAAATCCTTAAATTCCGCGCAAATTTATCTTTTTTTGAGTATGCTTCTTTCTTGTAACCATCGTGATGAATGATAAAATCTACGAAGTCATTCGTTAAATTTTCAAATTCCTCAATATTTAAATGTTCATGTATTTTCCCACGATATTTAAGTTCTGCGTGATTTTTAAATAAACGGATAGCCTGGTGATTCGAAACGTAACCGCCATCCATATAATTCTTAAAATTTATCATATAAAAATCTTTTTGTTCTTTAATAGAATCCTGGATTACAGCATTTTCATCCAAAAATTCATCCGCATCCAGCACAAGAATATAATCAGACGTGGCATGTTCCAAAGAAAAATTTCTTGCCGCCGCAAAGTCTTTTTCCCATTTAAAATTAAAAATTTGCGCTCCAAATTCTTTTGCAATACGAACAGTAGAATCCGTTGAACCTGTATCAACGATTATTATTTCATCCACTTGTTTTGCGGCACTTTCCAGGCACCTTCTTATATGGGTTTCCTCATCTTTTACAATCATGCAAAGTGATACAGTAATTTTACTCATGATAGCCACCTTTAAATCTTTTCTATTACTTTTATCGGTTGTTTCGGAATAATCTAAAGCTTTTGTTTCTTAATAGCGGGCAAACCGCGAGGGGAACACATATTAATCGTGGTTGTGGTATTTTTATATGGCAGGTTTGGTTTGATTCAGGAAAACAATAAAAAGGACTGACTCAAAAATTAACTGAGGCAGTCCTTTTAAAGCATTAATAATTAGTTTAGAAGCTGTAGTACACCTTGTGGCTGTTGGTTAGCTTGAGCAAGCATTGCTTGAGCAGCTTGAGTAAGAATATTATTCTTAGTCATAGTCATCATTTCTTTAGCCATATCTACGTCACGGATACGTGATTCTGCAGCTTGTAAGTTCTCAGAAGTAGTACCTAAATTGTTAATAGTGTGCTCTAAACGGTTTTGAACAGCACCAAGGTTAGAACGGTTTTCAGATACCTTGTTGATCGCCGTTTGAATCTTGTCCAAGTTACCTTTTGCTGTTGAGTTTAGAGAAGAAACACCAGAGCTTAGATCAGCTAGTTGAGTGCTTGATACACCTAGTGTTGAAGCTGTGGCATCAACCAAGCTCATAGTAATAGTTTCTCCAGAGTTTGCTCCAACTTGGAATACTAGAGAAGAAGTAGTGTTTAAGATACTCTTAGTGTTGAATTTTGTCTGGCTAGCAATAGCATCAATTTGGTTCGTTAATTCTGTAATTTCACCTTGGATTTTCTTGGAATCATCAGTTGTCAATGTTTCGTTAGCTGCTTGAGTTGTTAATTCAGCCATACGTTGAAGCATAGCATGAGTTTCGTTAAGGGCACCTTCAGCAGTTTGGATTAAAGAAATCGCATCTTGTGAATTACGTGAAGCTGTATCCATACCACGGATTTGGTTACGCATTTTTTCTGAAATTGCAAGACCGGCTGCATCATCAGAAGCACGGTTGATACGGTATCCAGAAGATAATTTCTCCATTGACTTTGAAGCATTAGCATTGTTGTACGTTAATTGGCGATGAGTGTTCATCGCAGAGATATTGTGGTTAATTCTCATTACTGAATTTCCTCCCTGAGTTTAAAAGATCCACATCCATGTGGTTTTTTGACATAGAATTTAGTCGGCCGACTGTTTACTATGTAACTATTTAATATATCGACACGATTCTTCAATTATTTAATAAAATTTTAGTTATTCTTGAAAAAATTTCTTTAGATCAAGATTGGCCTTTAATGCTGTTGTATTTTCACTTTCGATTTTAGCAATAATTTCTTTACGGATGATTTCAATTTCCTTCGGAGCCTGTATCCCAATTTTTACTTGATCTCCGTCTATTTCTAAAATCTTAATTTCAATATTTTCACCGATTAACAGGCTTTCATTTTTTCTTCTTGTGAGGACCAGCATCGCTAACCCTCCTGTCCTGTTTGTTTGTTATGTTGCTTTAGAGGATGCTTTGTATGATAAGCATCTGTGTTGAGGATTACTTGTTTTCCTGACTTTGTTTTATTGTTTATGATAATCGGCGCTTGCAAATTTATCGTCGATGTATCGATAGAATCCTTCACAGTTACAATAGAATAAATATTTATATCCTTTTTGTCGTCAATTTTGAATTGAGAAATGAAAGATTGAGGAAGCTCGAACTCATAATCCTTATAAAAGGAGAAAGGGTCAGCAATGACAAAACCTAATCCCTCTGTTTGGACTGATTGAAGAATAGCGAATGGAGAGTTCTCATCCAGGGGGATAATAAAGTAATTTTTATCGTCAGGAAAGCCGGGAACTCCATTAGGGAAAGAGATAATCACTTCTTGATCCAATTCTAATTCGCCGTGGTAGCGAGTTTTTACTTTCATATATATCACCGCAATTTCGTTTATATTATAAAATCTATTTTAAGCGAAGGGTATTGCTCCATATAAACATCTGTTGTCCCGCGAATATATTCGTGAACAGGTTTGTTTACCTGCGCATGAATGACTGGTTTATTTCGGTTCCAGTCTACCTCTATTCTCGCCGATGTATACTCGACCTTAACACTGAATTGAGAAGGAATATTGCCGGTATTAAAAACCGTTTCATGCACTAAAGCACGCTTTGCCTGGTCTTTAATTGGCTGGCCGCCATTTTCTATTCTCATCAGCTCATCGCCTTCTTGAACCGTTTTAGCAACATATTCCCTTAAGGCTTGAAAGCCCGCTTGTGCGTTTTCTTCGCTTCTTTTTCTCATTGATTTTAAATCAAGGTTTTCCCTTGCCATTGTCTGGTCTATTGTTAAACGGCCGGGTTGACGATGGATAAACAGGTCAGCCTTTGGTTGTTCGATACTTAAATCAGTTGGTTTTTGTTCAAGCATTTGAACAGGCTGATTCGTTCTTAAACCTATTCTTCCAGTTTGGGATTCTATTTGAATTTGTGGTAATCTCATGGTTATCCCCCTACAAAGAAAAGCTATCTATATATAGATAGCTTATTTTTTATCTAAGGAAATCAACTAAGGTTGGCTGCATAATCCTTGATCCAACACTCAGTGCTGCTCGATGGATACTTTCCTGGGTTTGCAGCTGCAAAATAACTTCTTCCACTTCGATATCCTCATTTTCAGAAACCATTTTATTTGCAATAATCTCTTGGGAATCCAAACGTGTTTCAATCAATTCTACCCTGTTCATAGTTGCCCCAATACTAGATCTAGTAGAATTAATATTTTCTAGATGATTCTGAAAATTGGTAATGAATTGTCCTAGATCTGGATCATTCCCGTTTTTTAAATCCGTCTGTAATGCTTCAAGATCACCGAGTAAGCCTTTGTCAGCAGCACTTGCAGGATCATACTTAAAAATGTTGGAGCCCAGATAGTTTGCTTTTAATTTAATCCCTGCAGATACTTCTATATTAATGGAGTCATTATTATAAGCTGCAGTAATTGTTGTGCCATTATAATTCACAGGCTGGTTATATATATCTGAGCCATTAAAGATGTATTTGCCAGATATTTTTGTATTTGCAACTGAAATTAGCTGCTGTTTGATCGCTTCGATTTCATCTTCAATTTTCTGTCTGTCTTCATCTGTCACCGATCCAGTGTTGGCCTGGATAACCAATTCACTTATACGGTGGATGGACGAGCCTGCTTTTTCGAGTGCATCTTCTGTATTCTCCAGCCAGACATTCACCTCAGCGATATTTTTTTGGTATTGTTCGACATCATTTACGCTAGTCCTGTATGAAATCCCTTTAAAGACTACAACCGGATCGTCAGAAGGTCTTGAGATTTTTTTCTGGGAGCTAAGCTGTTCTTGATATTTACCCAATTTTTGATAGCTATTACTTAAGTTACGAAGCATGTTATTAGAAAGCATAGATTGTGTTATCCGCATTTTTTATATCTCCTACCTTCCGACTGTTCCCATGCCATTTATAATTTTATCGAGCATTTCGTCGATAACGGTAATATTTCTCGCTGATGCGTTATATGCATGTTGGAATTTAATCATATTCGTCATTTCTTCATCCAACGAGACTCCGGACACCGATTGACGTTGATAATCAACGGATTCCATCAACGTTTCCGTGTTATCTTTAATAACGTTCGCTTCCCTGGCTGTTACCCCGAGTGACGTGATTAATCCGCCATAGAATGACTTAATATTCCCGCTCATTTTTAAATTGTTTTGTACAAAGTCTTTTAAGTTAATATTAGTACCTGAACCTGAAGGATCAGCGATTACAGCAGTAAAATCGCTAAATCCCTTCCTCATCACTTCAGCCAGATCATAGGCATTTTCACCATTCCCGGCAAATGCCCCATCGGCTGCTGCAGCAATTTGGTTTGGGTCAGTAATCGCCACTGCCATTTTCTTGGCAGCACCTTTATAGTCCGTTAAATCACTAAAAAAGTCCAGACCATTATTGCCGTTCAGATCATCTCCACTTTTATGGATGTGATTAAATTCTTTCACGAGCGCAAATGCCAGTTTATCAAGATTGTCCATCATAGTAGGATAAACGCCAACCTGGGCTCCGTTTTTATCAACGTAACCAAATGATTCGATATCCGCCTTGAGAGATCCGGAAGCAAAATTTTCTGTATTAATCGGGTCGCTTTTTCCAATTTGCAAGGATTCCAAGTAACCATTAGTTATTTTGAAAGAGACCTCATTTGGATCACCATTGGTCGTGGTCTCATCTACTAAGGTACCTAATCTCGCGCCGGCATTATCTACGATGTCAATTCTATAGATTCCTTCTGAGATAGACGAAGCCAATCCACCCCTGGGCTGTTTGATCACCTTAATATTGACCAGCTGAGATAACTCATCAATCAGGCGGTCTCTCTTATCATACAGATCATTAGGCAGATCGCCATGCGGTTCAACTTGGCCAATCTCTTTATTAACTTCATTAATCTGTACTGCTAAAGTATTTATTTTATCAACCGAGACACTGATGCTCTGTTCTAAATCCAGGCGTATAGAATCAAGAGAACCTGATAAATAATTAAAGGTGTCAGTTATAGAGTTTGCTTGAGCCAGGACACTTTCCCTTGCACCGCTTTCATTTGGGTAAGTGCCCAGTGTCTGCAAAGAATTCCAAAATGCATCCATGGCGGCAGATAGCCCTTCTTTAGTTGGCTCATTCATAATGTCTTCCATGCGGGTAAGAGAGTCTGATTTCGTTCCAAAATAGCCTAACTTACTGTTTTGGCTTCGGAACCTCAAATCAAGAAAATCGTCCCGCATTCTTTGGATTGAGCCTGCTTCTACCCCTGTCCCCATCTGTCCTGGCAGCTTCGGTTTATTCATGCCCATTGCAGGATAAGGATCAGTTTCTTTAAAATTTACACGCTGCCTGGAATACCCCGGTGTATTCGCATTCGCAATATTGTGTCCTGTCGTATATAAAGCACTTTGCTGGGTGAACATGCCGCGGCGGGCTGTTTCCAACCCCATAAAGCTTGAACGCATAGTGGTCCTCCTATCAATTACACTTTTGAGTTAAATATTCCTTGGGAATTGATTTTTTTGTTTGCAAGGCCCGTGGCCGGACTATAGTTAATGGAGTCAGGCTGGGGCCTAAGCAGGTTGATTGATAGATTTACAAATTGTAATGAGTAATAAATCAATTGCTGATTCAAGTAATTTTGCTCTTTTAAATTTAAAACAACTTCTGCAAGCTCGTTTGTTTTTTCAAGCAACAGCTCTTTTTTTGTTCCTGTTAATCTTTCTATACAATCCGTAACTGTCGGCTGTTCTTTATCAGCCACTACCAGCGATGCCGCTTTCTGGCGTTCCTTTTCAAGCCTGTCAATAGCTGCCACGTGGCCTTGCTCTTCCTTAAGAATGGCATTGAGGGTGTCCATGTCCCCTTGTTTGACGGCTGTTGTTTTTTTTACAGCCAGCTCAAACAAGCTTTTATGAAGCTTTAGAAGTTTATCCATAGCTGTGATCAATGCTTCGGCAGACATTTGTGACCCTCCTTTTTAATCAAACGATTGATTTAATTTTTGAAGTAGTAGTTAATAATACTTTTGGCAACGTCACGCGGGTTCACTTTGTAGTTGCCATTCTCTACTTGAATCCTCAGTTCTTCTACTTTCGCCTCGCGCTGGGAAGAGATTTGTGATACTTGCTGCATTTCCTTGGCAGTCGAGGAGATCTCTAATTTATCGGATGCCTTACTGGCTGTCTTCTCTGTGTTCTCCAACTTGTTCATTTGGCGTTTATAAGGGTTTAATCCGGATGGACCCATGTTATTAATCTTCATGGTTTTTTAACCTCACTTTCAGACCGAACATATTTATATCTCTATTATCGGATAACACTGGTGATTTTTTAATGGTTATGTATGGATAATATTAAAATACATCTTTTTCCCTATTAAAAAAGCTGTATGGGTCTCCATACAACTTCATAAATTGCGCCTTCTCAGATTATCTTCAGCAGCAAAATATGTACCTTTTTCCCGCTTTTCGATTTCACGCCTGCGCTCTTCTTCATACTCATGCATTTCTAATTGCTTTTTAAGCTGCTCGGCACAATGGTCGCATAATTTCCCTTGCCTAATGATCTTGCCGCATTTATCACACGGGTAACCCAAGTTCGGAAACTGCGTTACCTTCAGCCTCCCGGTTTTAATAAATTTTAAAATCAATTCCTCTTCCACACCAGTGTTTTCCACCACTTGGTGAATCGTTGCCGCCCGGTTTTCCCGTTTACGGACAAATTGATAAACAGATTCAAAAGCTTGCTCTTCCTCTTTCCAGCATTTCTGGCAAAGATCGCGGAATTGGCTCTTAACAAACAGCTCATCACAGCTGGGACAGTGTGTAAGTTCAGCCATTTCGACTTCCCCCTTGTCGAATGTTGTTTTCTTCCATTATAGCTTGTAAGCGGGAGGAAAGATATGAAAATTAACGGAACAATTTTAACCGCGTGCAAGTGTTAAGGATGAAACGGATGTTGCTCCGGCCGCTATAAGCTGTTTCGCAGCATGGCGAAGGGTTGAACCGGTTGTATAAATATCATCAATGAGCAGAATGTGTCTATTGGAGATTTGTTCAGATTTAAATACTTGAAATACCTGGGGGAGATGAATTCTTTCAGAACGGGATTTTTTCGATTGTTTTTCTGTGTGGATTCGGCTGAGACAGTTTACAGGCTGAAATCCAGCTTCGTTAATAAGCGCCTCTGCCTGATTAAAGCCCCGTTCATAGAGCCTTTCTTCACTTAAAGGGATCGGGATAAGAAGATGGTCAGGAAATAACTGCAGTGTTGATTGGATATAGCCGGCGAAAGCTTTTGAGAGTATGTAGTCTCCCCTGAACTTAAAGCGGGCGATCATATCTTTTATAAAATCGTTATAAACGAATATCGACAAGTTTCGGTCAAGCTGGTGCCTCCACTCCGAATCCTCTTCCCATCGAACACAATCAAAGCATAGGTCATCTCTTCGATAGTCTGGGCTCAACCCTTCAAAGGGCCTGCTGCAGATTCTGCAGCACTCTCCTTTGATTTCGGTCAATTTAGATTTGCATGAGTCACATAAAGTCGTTTCAGCATTTTTGGAAAACAAATCGATCCAGCTGATTCCTGGCTGAACTTCTTCAAAGCAAAATAAACAAAAATCGTTGTCGAAAAAACCTTTCATCTTAACATCCCTTTCCGGGCGGCTTCTTTGTTCATCTTGATAATTTGCTTTCTGGCTTTGACCATTTCTTCTGTTTTTCCGTAATGGAAAAAAGTAATGTTGCCATCAGGGAAATCTTCACTGCGGCCAACCCGGCCGGAAATTTGCACGAGCGCACTTTCAGTAAAAATCCGTTCTTCAGCTCCAAGCACAGCTACATCAATATTAGGAAATGTGACGCCTCTTTCAAGAATCGTGGTCGTTAGCAATATGGATACTTTCCCATCTCTCATTGCCTGAACCTTTTCTTTCCGTTGCGGATCTTCAGCGTGAACAGCCTGTATATTTTCGTGAAGCTTGCGGAGAATGGGAAGAATTTTTTCCATGGAATCAATCCGGGGGGAAAACAGCAGGGCTTGCTTATTTGAGTTGAGGCGGTTTTTGAGCCATAACAGAACGTTTTCCGGGAGCCTGCCTTTTTTCATAAGCTTTTTCCAGTTGCCACACCAGGAAAATTCAGGTACAGGGAGAGGGTAACGGTGGTAACGGGCCGGAATAGTCACAAAGGCTCTTTTTCCTGCGATACACTCGGCTTGCCATTTTTCATTCGGGGTCGCTGTAAGGTAAATCATTGAAGAAGTTGATTTTCTGGACTGCTTGACAGCATACTGCAAAGTCTCGTCCACAGAATATGGAAAAGCATCGACCTCATCCACAATCACCGTGTCAAACGCCTCGTAAAAGCGCAGGAGCTGGTGAGTAGTTGAAATCGCCAGCTGGGATTGGAGGTGTCGGTCCTCGCTCCCTCCGTATAGGGCGGCAATTTCGATACGTGGAAAAACGTTTTTTAAACGGGGAGTCAGTTCAAGGACAACATCGGTTCTCGGTGTTGCGATACAGACTCTTTTGCCCTGTGTTAGAGCTTCGTTGATCCCCGCAAACAAGACCTCGGTTTTGCCGGCTCCGCATACCGCCCAAATGAGCAGTTCTTCATCTCTTTTTATCGCGTCAACAACTTTGGCGGATGCTGCCGATTGTCCTTCTGACAATGTCCCGTTCCATGATAAGGGGGAATGACAACCCTTATGATGTGGACGAGGCCCTGTCCAGCTAATTAAAGGAGTACAGGCCGTAATCCTTCCTATCATCATGCACTTCCGGCAATACAAGCATTGTTCTCCGCATCGAGCGCACGGGAACGTCGCAAATAATCTGGATTCGCTGTTTCCGCACCTCATACACTTGGCGCTGTTTTTCGTAACCGTAATTCCTTTTCGGTAGATAAGATAACCTGCTTCATAGTGAGCCTGGATTAGATCCAGCGGGTAAGGGAGTTCGTCCAGCAGGAGCTGTTTGCCTGCAAGCATTGCCTGCATGTCTGCATTAATACTGAAAGATGTGTTTATTGGTTGGCGGGGTACATCTTCATGGCGGGAGATCGGGGATGTTGTCATTGAAGAATTGAGAAGTGGTTCCGGGATCAGTCTTGAATCCAATAAAGCAAATCGCAATCGACCAGCTCCTTTAATTATTGCAGATTATAAAGGTGGATTTTTCACTGTAAATTTCATAAATCGATTTTCTTGCTAAGCAGTTCAATGACCTCACGATCCCGCTCAGCTACAGCCGCTAAATGTTTAAACTGGCTTCGTGCTTCGGTTCGGGAATTCTCAATTTCTCTCATCAAGCTTCCGTAATAAAAGGCAATTTCTTTTCGCATTTCGCCCTGTCCACTTTTAACTATACCAACCTCAAACTTTACAGAACTAATTTCTTCTTGCATTTCACTCTGTTGGGCCCTAATCTCTACAATTTCTTCGCGCATTTCATTTTGCTCTGTTCTGATTTCTGCAATTTCTTCGCGCATTTCATTTTGCTGAGTTCTGATCTCTGCAATTTCTTCGCGCATTTCATTTTGCTGAGTTCTGATCTCTGCAATCTCTTCACGCATTTCATTTTGCTCTGTTCTGATTTGCGCAATTTCTTCCCGCATTTCATTTTGCCCGGATCTGATCTCTGCAATCTCTTCTCGCATTTTTACTTGCTCTGCTTTGATCTCTCCGACTTCGCTTTTAATAGAGCCTATTTCTTTGTCTACTCCATCAAAGCGGCTGTTCATTTGTTCTATCAGCTGTTTGATTAGCTCTTCCATTAGATTCCACCTCCTTTTTTTCATAATTATAGCATATCGAAAACCCAGCAACTTAATAAAATTGTGGCAAAAATCAACCGAAAATTAGCCAGGTCTCCATCTGAACGTAACATTTCCCTCTTTTCAAAAAAAAACGCTACTCTGTCCAAGACAAAATAGCGCTCAATCTTGCAATTTTATTTTTTGACCCAGGCAAGACCCATAGCGCCTTCACCGAGATGGGTTCCGATAACCGGACCAAAGTAGCTGATCATAAACTCAACATTTGGATAAGCGGCTTCAAGCTCTGCTTTCCATTCCTTCGCCTCTTCTTCGCGATTGGCATGGATAATAACGGCGCGGAATGGCGCCCCGCTCTTAACATCCTCCTCAAGCAGCTCGACAATCCGTTTCATCGCTTTTTTGCGCGTGCGGATTTTTTCAAATGGGACAATCTTCTTATCAACAAAGTGAAGGAGCGGTTTTACCTGCAGCAAGCTTCCAATTAATGCCTGGGCACTTGAAAGACGGCCGCCGCGCTGCAAATGGGATAGATCATCGACCATAAAGTATGCGCGGGCCGACTGTTTCATTTCCTGTAAACGAGCGATAATTTCGGGAGCTGCTATGCCTTGCTTAGCCATTTCAGCTGCTTCAATGGCGTAGAAGCCCTGCATCATACAGCTGATTTCCGAATCAAACGGGTACGCTTTAATGCCGTCCACCATACTGCCGGCTGAAACTGCACCCTGGAATGTGCCGCTAATCCCGCTCGAAAGGTGGATGCTGATCACCGCATCATACTCTTTTGCCAGTTCTTCATATAATGCCGCAAATTCGCCAATCGATGGCTGGGAAGTGGTAGGCAGTTCTTTATGCTTCACTTCTTCATAAAACTCTGCTGCGCTAATCTCAACCTCTTCCTTGTAGGTTTCATCTCCAAATATAACGCTCAGGGGAATCATATGAATGTTCAATTTCTCTCGCAGATCCTTCGGGATGTACGCTGTACTATCCGTAACAACTGCTGTTTTCATATAAAATTTACCATCCTTATATTTTTTCTACTACGTTCTGGTTTCCATTTTATATGAAAATCTTTCAAAATGCATTATGTTTAGCGTAGCAAATTAAACTGAAGCTACTAAATAAAATAATATTTAAATGATGACTTCTTAATCTTCGCATATAAATTATAAACATCACCATCTAATATCTTAGTTTTGGCACATATCAAATAAATTGAAGCGATTGGACCCGGAAGTATTGAGAGTAAAAACCAGCCAAACGGCCATTTATTTTTTGATGATGCAATATAAGCGTCAAAAAACTAATAGTGAACCATAACAAATAAACATAGATACTCATTTACTAAAAATCTTCCTCCTCATCAAACTTACCCCGGCTTAACCTTCCTTCCCCATGTGAGTAACGATCTTATTTACTCCATGATCCGGCAACTGAATAAGTCTCGCTTTCCCTTCACAAACCACAATGGCAACCTTTTAATTCCATTATATCAAGTTCTAATTTCATAGTATTAAGGTTAATTTCTACGTCTTTTAGTCTCACCACGATCGCCCCCATATGGTATAATGTAATGGCTGGCCGGGAGAGATCCTGGCTTTTTTAAAACTATTGGAAGTACATATGATTAACGAAAAGGCTTTTGAATTTGGACTCGCTATGGTCATTCTTTTAATTGAATGGGCTGCAATCATAAAAATAAATTCGCTTTTTTAATTGCCCTCTAAATAAGGGCTTTTTTTATTAAACTCTTCCTACCTTTTGTTTCATAAAAAATTCCCCCCATAAACTTTTTTAAATATCTTTCCAAAAAATCAACTTTCTAAAGTTGGAAATCGTCTAATAATAAAAAATAAATTCTTAAGAGGTGAAGGTCGTCTTGCAGCATCATGATACTATAAAAGACTTAATGGACCGGTACGGAACAACTATTCTCCACCTGGCTTATTCTTTTGTAAAAAATCGACAAACAGCTGAAGATCTGAGTCAGGAAATATTCATCAAGTGCTTTGACAAAATTGACACGTTTGAAGGTAATTCCAATATTCAAACCTGGCTTTATCGAATTGCTGTGAATCATTGTAAGGACTATCTTAAAAGCTGGCATTACAGAAAGGTGCATGTTAGTAATTATGTCTCGACTTTATTTACCAGTCAGCAAGCAGGACCAGAATTTCAATATCTACAGAAAAGCGATCACGATGAACTTGTTAACGACATAATGAGATTACCTGTTAAATATAGAGAAATCATATTTTTATATTATTTTCATGATTTAACTCTTAAAGAAGTCAGTGAAGTATGTGGTATTAATCTCAATACAGCTAAATCTAGAATGTCGAGAGCAAAAGCAAACCTAAAAAAGCATATTTTAGAAAGGAGTACCCATCATGGACAACCAAATAAGAGAAGCGATAAATCAACTACTAAAGGGTGAATTAGCTAACTTCGAGTTTACTGAACATATGAAATCTAAAGTTTCAGAGCAAATCACTGCGAATAATAGGATTTCTAAAAAAATACAAATTACTAACAGGGGAATTCCCTTACTCTTAAGCGCTGCTGTAATTACTGTTTTTATTACCGGACTATATCATTTTGTTCTAGCAAATAATTCGGGAGAACGAAATGCTAAAGATCCCCGAGATGAAATTATTGGTACGGTTGATAAAGACAAAGATCAATATCCACCCGACAAACACGAAAATGATAACCCTCCTCAAGACAAACCGATAGAAGTTGAACCTGATATCGTAGAGAAAGAAAGAAAAGAACCCGTGCTACAAAAAAATGAACAACAGATTGAGAATAAGATTCCGGAAAAAACGGTCAAAGAACCAATGCCGGAGAACACCCTTCCAGATTTTTCATCTATGATAATAAAACTACAAAACGAAATGCATATTATCTACGCAGATGCACATCACCAGGGCAATGACCATCTTGCTAAGTTTAAAAGCTATTCAACAAAACAGGATATCTA
Organism: Bacillus sp. V3-13; assembly: GCF_002860165.1. GTDB lineage: Bacteria > Bacillota > Bacilli > Bacillales > Cytobacillaceae > Bacillus_BJ. Next base: position 145,066 of record NZ_PGUZ01000016.1, read on the forward strand.
TCAACAGTTTTTAGATTATGTTTCATTTGACGCCTTGGAGAAACTTTTTCATAATACAATAACCGAAAAAGAGGACGGTTTATATCTGAATGCTTCTCACATGGGCTTTTATTTCGAGAGTGGCACCCCCTATGAAACCAAAAGACTTAATGATACTCAATACCAAGTGATCCAACATCAATACAGCGATCTTCATGGTTCTGTAACCTTAACAGTAACTTTCGAATTCATAAACAAAAAATGGATTATCAAGGCAATTAATCAAGTGTCTGATGTAAACTAACTGAGCAATAAGGAAGAAATTATATTTCTTCCTTAACACTAAAAAGGAGGCTAACTCCAATTTTATGAGAGCCAGCCTCCTTTCGTTTATTTCACTTCGACCCAGCCGTTCTTAATCGCCACAACGACTGCTTGAGTACGGTCATTGACATTCATTTTTTGAAGAATATTGCTTACATGGTTTTTAACTGTTTTTTCACTGATAAATAATGCTTCACCAATTCCGCGGTTGCTTTTTCCGTCGGCCAGAAGCTGAAGGACTTCACATTCACGGCGTGTCAGCAAATGTAGCGGGCGCCTAATATCCGCATGTTGTATGTATTGTTCCCCGTTGCCCGATTGTTCTGCCACCAGCCTGCGATACTCTTTTACGAGGTTGTGCGTTACGCGTGGGTGAAGGTAAGAGCCCCCATCCGCAACTACTTTTACCGCCTCTACTAATGCGTCTGCATCCATTTCTTTTAACAGATAGCCGCTTGCACCAGATTTCAAAGCATGCGTCACATAATTTTCGTCATCGTGAATCGACAAGATAATCACCCTTGTATCAGGGTATTTATCAATTAACTGCCGGGTTGCCTCAACACCGTTAATATGCGGCATGTTAATATCCATAATGACAACATCGGGTTGATACTGCTCAACGAGCTCAATCGCTTCGCTGCCGTCATCTCCCTCTGCAAGAACTTCGAATGAATCTTCAAAGTCCAATATACGTTTAACCCCTTCTCTAAATAACTGGTGGTCATCAATAATGACAATCTTGGTAGTCATCTTCTCGCCTCCCTATACTTCCGGAAAATAAATTCTCTTTATTATGATAGTGTTAATGGTACTTGCACAATGACAATCGTACCGGAACCCGGTTTTGAATGGATAGAGATAGAACCATCCAAAAGTTCGACTCTTTCCTTCATTCCTAATATACCAAATGACTCCGGTTTTTTTACAGTTTTATCAAAGCCTTTCCCATCGTCTTTAATCACAACTGAAATATTCGACCTTCTAATCTCCATTTTTACCACAATTTCTGTTGCATCGGCATGTTTAAGAGCATTTTGCACAGATTCCTGTACCAAACGAAACAAAGCGACTTCATATTTTGCCGGCAGTCTCTTATTCTCTCCAATATTCGCAAAAGTAATTTTTGTATTTTTATGGTATTCTTCGATCGTCTGCAAGTATTTTTTGAGGGTCGGCACCAGCCCCAGGTCATCAAGAGCCATTGGCCGCAAATCATAAATGATTCTCCTAACCTCGTATAATGCCGAGCGGACCATCTGTTTTAAACTTCTAATCTCCTTAATTGCTTCCTCTTCACTTCTCTCTTTATAAACACGTTCAATTAAATCCGAACGCATCATGACATTGGCAAGCATTTGAGCAGGTCCATCATGAATCTCTCTTGATAAACGTTTACGTTCCTCTTCCTGCGCTTCGATGATCTTCAAACCAAAATCCTGCTTTAATTTCGCGTCTTCCAGCATTTCACCCATTTGTTTTAAGTCAGACAATAAATAATTCATGACAACCGTTATTTGTGAAACTAAATGCTCTGCCCTTTCAATCGTCGCAGTAAGGCCCAGCAGCCTTCGTTCAATATCATCCCGCCTGTCCCGCAACTGTTTTTCACGCTGGCGGTTCATCGTCAGCTCCATTTGCAGCTTATGTGCTTTTTCGTATGCCTCCCTGACCTCTCTCTCTGTATAGTCCTTAAAATGCATACTGACTTCTGAAAGGCGCTTCCTGGCAAACCGGGCTTGAACGTCAAGCTTATCTCCTTCTGCAATAATTAGTCCGACCTGCTGTTTCACATCTTTTAATTCATCGGCAAGAGATTCATAGTCCTGACGGCACTGCTCTCCGATCCGAAAAATCTCATTCTTGCTGCTGCCCACTGTTTCTATCATTTTCTCCAGGATGTAATCGAGAGTTTTCGTATCCATTTTTTTTATCGCCATAAATATTCCTCCAGGAGCGATTAAAACCCTTCCGGGGCATGTCATTATTTTATCGTTAAACAAATAGATATACTATCTTTAAGCAGGTAAAATAACAGCAATACGCAGAAAATTCGGTCAAAAGGCACAGATTTGATTTATGATCCTATGTCTTATATCCTATTTTAAAAGACCATAAACATACAGAGAAGATTCATTCCAATTTTACTAACATTCGCCAAATTATTTCAGGATATTTAATTATAACATTTTCCCAATAAACGTATATTAAAGTTTCATTACAATCGTTTTATATTCTTATAATAAAACTCTGTCGAATATGATAGAATAACGCAGAAATTGTTATCATGGTAAAAATGAAATTTATAAAAAGGGGCTGCCGAAAATGCTGCACCGATACTATACCGTTAAAGGCCACGGAGAACACGAAATCATTATCCAAAAATCAAGATTTATTGCACATGTATCCAGAGCAGAATCAGAAGAGGAAGCCCAGGAATTCATCCAAAAAATTAAAAAACAGCATTGGAATGCAACCCACAACTGTTCAGCCTACCTGATCGGCGAAAACGACCAAATCCAAAAAGCAAATGATGACGGCGAACCGAGTGGTACCGCCGGCGTCCCGATTCTCGAAGTGTTAAAAAAGAAGCAACTGAAGGACACCGTTGTCGTCATAACCCGCTATTTCGGTGGAATAAAACTCGGAGCAGGAGGACTGATCCGCGCTTATGGTAAGGCGACCTCCGAAGGAATTGAAGCGACTGGTATAGTCGAAAGGAAGCTGATGCGCGTCATGCATACAACAATTGATTATACCTTGCTCGGGAAGATTGAGAATGAATTGCGGTCGTCTGTTTATAGCATTAAGGAGATTCATTATACAGATAAGGTAGAAGTTGAAGTATATGTAGAAGAAGAACAAAAACAGGCTTTTTCCGAGTGGATGATTGAGCTGGTGAATGGGCAGGCTGAAATCACCGAGGGTGAGATCAAGTATTTGGAAGAGGCTATTTAAACTCAGGCAACATTAGTTTTTAAAAGAAACCATTGCTGTAAGAAATTTGTCGTTTTATAATAGAGAAATGGGTTTTGATTATTAAAATGAATTTTTAAGACTATATATTAAGAGAAAAAATTGTAGAGGAGAAGTAACTTGTATAACAATTCCAGAATAAGTATTGGTGCCATAAAGAAACGAAAACGCCGCCGAAGAATTTTTATATATATCTTTTTACCCATTATGTTATTAGTCCTTAGTATGGTTGGCTATGGAGCTTATCTTTTTACTAAAGCAGCCGATGTTGCTGACAATTCGAAGCAGGAACTTAAACGCGGCGAGCAATCAGAAAAACGCACTGCGGCTGTTAACCCAAAACATGATAATATCTCTATATTATTTATGGGAGTAGACGACAGTAAATCCCGAGACCTTGGTGAAGTCACGCGGACAGACGCATTGATTTTAGCTACTTTCAACAAAAACCAAAAATCTGTAAAGATGGTTAGCATTCCGCGGGATTCATATGTATATATTCCGTCTGAAGATAGTAAAGACAAAATCAACCATGCATATGTATACGGAGAAGCAGAAGGTACAATTGAAACTGTAGAAGAACTTTTCGATGTGCCTGTTGATTATTTTATAAAAATGAACTTTGAGGCATTTATCGATGTTGTTGAAGCATTGAACGGAATCGAAGTAGATGTACCTGTTACATTTACAGAACAAGACAGTAAAGACAATCCTGACGCTATCCATTTAACCGAAGGACTACAGCAATTAAACGGGGAAGAAGCACTTGCATTAGCTAGGACCCGGAAAATTGACAATGATATTGAACGTGGAAAACGCCAACAGCTAGTATTACGGGCGATTTTTGATAAAGCCCTATCTGCCGGTTCTATTACAAAGTATGACAACATGATGCAAGCCCTTGGGAATAATATTACCACCAATATGGAATTCGGTGAGATTTTGGCTTTATACGACTATGCAACTTCTGGTCTTGATATCGAGTCCCTGATGTTGGAAGGGCAAGACAAATACATTAACAGAACCTATTACTTTGACTTAGACGATCAGAGCGTGGCTGAAATATCAAATTTATTTAAAGCACATTTAGAAATTTCTTCAGCAGATTCCGACCGATCTATGGTGCAATCGGAGCAAAATGAAGAACATACAAGCGTAAACTAATTACATTTTTTAACTTGTCGATTATAGTCGGCAAGTTTTTTGTTTGAAATATATCTACTAAGCATCACCGTTTTAGTTAAGGCGTATATCGTTTCTTTTTATAAAAATAGCGAATAATATGTCCAATCTTTAATAATGGACGGTAGTTCTTCCCCATAAGGCCAATTTTCTCTGCTCCCAACTCTACAAGGAACAACAATATAACTAATAATAAAAATGCCCCCCATAAGTTAGCTTGTGAAAAAATAACAGCCACGATTCCAAAGAAAGCCGCCATAGCATAAATAAGGAATACTGTTTGCCGGTGGGAGAACCCCAATCGTAATAAACAATGGTGTAAATGGGATTTATCAGGAGACGACAAAGGTTTTTTATTTACCACACGCCTAATAATAGCAAAAACAGTGTCCGAAATTGGTACTCCTAATATAATAACAGGGACAACAAAGGAAATAAAAGTTACATTCTTAAAACCTAGAAGGGCTAATACGGAAATCATGTAGCCTAAAAATAATGCTCCGGTATCTCCCATAAAGATTTTTGCAGGGTGGAAATTATGAAACAAAAAGCCAAGTGTACTTGCAAGAAGTATCATGCCAGTCGTAAGTACAAATAGGTCTCCCATTATAAACGCCATACCCGATATTGTTAATAATGCAATGCAACAAACGCCTGCTGCTAATCCGTCTAATCCATCAATCAAGTTAATCGCATTTGTCATTCCGACTATCCATAAAATTGTTAAAGGAATACTTAAAAAACTTAATTCAATTTGCCCTCCACCAAAGGGCAAATTTATAATCTCAACTTGGAGACCTCCGACTATTACAACAAGAGCTGCAGCTATAAGCTGCCCAATTAATTTTAACTTTGCAGAGAGAGTAAAAATATCATCCAGAATACCCGTCATTACCACAATGATGCTCCCCCCAAAAATAAAACTTGAATAAGGATTAACTGGTTGGGAAATTATTAAACCTATTACGAAGCTTATATATATTGCTAAGCCCCCAAGTCGCGGCATCAAAGTATCGTGGATTTTTCGTCCATTTGGACAATCTGTAGCTCCAACTTTGTATGCAAATTTTTTTATAAATGGCGTAATAATAATCGAAATTGTAAAACATAACACCACCGTGAAATACATTATGACAGTCCTCCTTGCTTTCATTTTATCCATTAGGGACTGTGTAAAAACAAGGAAATTAAAGTAAAAGCAATTTTAAAAAAATCTCTTATTCATTTAATGGTTTTTGATGAATCAATATTAACAATGCACTAACGAGGATTTACATTCCTGCACTTACTTATATTTGTTAATGAAAAAAGTCTAAGAAACTGTATTAGTTTCTTAGACTCGCATCATCTATCTTTTACATTAACAGGTTTTAATTCCTTTATAAAGTTTAATAAAGGTTTGTAGTCTTCCCTAATTAAACCAATCTTCTCAACCACAATTTCGATAATAACAACTAATGCAATTATAACGATTAAGGAGCCCCAAACTGTAGCTTGAGAGAAAATAAAAGCAGTCAAACCTAAAATAGCACTCATAGAGTAAATTAGCAATACTGTCTGCCTATGTGAAAAGCCAGTTCTCAACAGACAATGGTGAAGATGTGATTTATCAGGTGCTGATAAAGGTTGTCTATTTACGAGTCTTCGCACAATGGCAAAGAAGGTGTCGGAAATAGGTACTCCCAGAATTATTATTGGAATAATTAACGAGATAAAAGTTACATTTTTAAATCCTAACAGTGATAGTACTGCGATGATATATCCTAAAAATAATGCACCTGTATCACCCATAAAAATTTTGGCTGGATAGAAGTTGAAAAACAAAAAGCCGATTGTAGCAACAGCTACAATTAATGCTACAATCAAAACATATGGATTAACCATAACAAACGCCATTCCAGCTATAGTTAGTAACGCTATCGTAGACACACCGGCCGCTAAGCCATCAAGTCCGTCGATTAAATTTATTGCATTGGTAATGCCAATGATCCATAGCATAGTAAGAGGGATGCTGAATACACCTAGATGAACCTTACCTCCACCAAATGGAAGATTAATGAATTCAACATTCATTCCACCCATCACGACTACTATAAAAGCAGCTGCAATTTGTCCTGCTAACTTTAATTTTGGCGAAATCTCTCTAACATCATCTATCATTCCAGTTAAAATTATAATTATACTTCCAATTAGAATAGGCAAGTGATAACTTTCTTCGGGTTGAATAATCAGAATTCCAATAAGAAAACTCAAATATATTGCTAGACCGCCTAATCTGGGCATTATATTCTGATGAACTTTTCTTTTGTTGGGTTTATCTGTAGCTCCGATCTTAAAAGCCAGCTTTTTAACCAACGGTGTAATGAGAATTGTCGCCAAGAAACAAATGATCAGTGTTAGATAAAACATAAAGCCCTCCGAGTTATTCTTATCTATATAGATTTCCAAACTAATTCTAAATGAACCAAAAATTGTATTTTCATAAATAGCGGAATTACCTACCTAATGGATTATAGCATACACTTTTTAAGAAAGAAACCATATTTTAAGATACCAATATTTTTTAATTATTATAGTTTCTACAACTATTCATAAGTAGATCAGAAAATGTTCAAGTAATACAATTTTGAAAATACAGCACCGAATAACCATAATTTTAATTTCCTGTTGACTTTTTATTAATTATCCTTTAAAAATAGCACATCAATTAATTTGACGATTTTTCAACCAGAAAGTTTCATATTTCTTCAGACATCTTTATAATACCTTAAGTTGATTATATAGACAGTAAAAACTAAAGAACAATTAGATTTTTATACAATTAGTGCAAAAATTAAGTATATTGCTTTTTCTTTTCCACAGATGAATTAAGGTAAACATCTCGTCAAAAAGTCTCAACCCTGAGTAATTCACCAATAAAACAGAAAATACTATACCATTTGCACACGATATGGCTCGTTAGAGAATGACTAATTTCCCTGGTATTTAATCTTTCGATGTCTCATGATACCCTTTTTTCTGACCACTTGGAAATTTCGTCTAGGTCTGTCTGCTTTAACCATGTAGTCATATACTGATTAACTGGGGGATACACAAACTAAAAACCACCAACAAAGGTGGGTTTTTTCAGATGTTTTTTTATTTATTCAATTACTATAAACCATTCCCATCGTAAAGGTTTACTAAATAATCAAAGTATCAAATACAATTACAAAAATCAGTGCCAATTTTTTCAATTATTGTTCTCCAGCCTGTAAAAACACTTAACATCATTCATTTGAAATTTTCTTTTCAAGAACTTTAATTATAAATTTTGGTAATACCAACATTCTTTTCCATCGAGAAGGTTGTTTAAGTAAACGATACAGCCACTCAATATTTAACTTACGCCAAACAAGCGGAGCACGCTTTACGTTCCCTGAAAGCACATCAAAACTTCCGCCAACGCCCATAAAAATGCCTTTATCAAATTTATTGATATTTTGATATATCCAATTTTCTTGCTTTGGAAAACCTAAAGCAACAAATATTAAATCAGCATTTAACTGTTTCATGTTTTCTGCAAGAGAAGGATCGTCCCAGTCGAAAAATCCATGATGGTGACCAACAATAATTACATTAGGATAGTTAGTATGGATATGATCAACAGCTTTTAAAAGAACTGTTTCTTCCGCCCCAAGTAAATATACACGTAAATTTTTATTATTAGCTACCTTTAAAAGTTCTATCATTAAGTCAAATCCAGCAACCCTTTCAGGAAGAGGCCGATTTAGAAGGGCAGCAGCTTTAACAATACCAATTCCATCTGCTGTGATGAAATCGGCTTGATCTAATACCATTTGATAGTCGCTATTCGCTTCTGCATGCATGACAATTTCTGGATTAGCCGTAACAATAAAGGTTTTTTTATTTTCAATAATGCGTTGCGTAATAACCTTAGTAAAGTCTTTTAGTGTAGTATTTATAAAGTTAGTACCTAAAATTTTTACATATTCCATTTGAAAACTCCTTTTATCCTTGCAAGGTCAAATAAACTTAATTCATTTGGTTAATTACACGAAAGACATAAATCTTCTTCTGCAGGTGTAAAAATCTTACATACCTGTACATAACCAAAATTTTATTACTTTTTAAAGATAAATATAATTTTTTTAATTACAATGTTTTTTCACCTTGAAAGAAATAAATTTAGAAATAGCTGAAAAAAGAATCAATGTGAATACACAATTCTAGATACACTTAAATTAATCTGCTAATTAAATATGCAATTAAAGTCCCCAATACTATTCCACCAAGTACTTCAATGTAGTTATGCCCTTGACTTTCCCTTAAATGTTTTTCTTTTTCTAAAATGACATGTTTATTTATTACTGTAGCTTGCTTACCTACGGACCTTCTTATTCCTGTAGCATCAATAATTGTAATATATAAAAACGTAATTGCTAATCCAAAAATCGGCGTATAAAATCCTTCAGTAAAACCAATTAACATTGTAATACTAGTTACAATTGTAGTATGAGTACTAGGAAATCCACCATTTCCAATCAGTTGAAAAGCATTTTTTCTGAATCTTAAATAGTTGACCATGAATTTGGTCGATCCAGCTACAAACCAAGCAATGAATGGTATTAAAAAATACATGAAGCCCAATATATTTTCCTCCTTACTAAGTCGTTGACATGATGTCCATCCACATTTTAAATCATGCTTAAATCAAATCTTCTATTTACTATATAAAACCTGCAAATTATCTTATACTCTACAATTTTTATATTAATAAAACCCATATAGAGTTGACTATACAGGTATAGAAGTATCGATAGAAAGAACGGTCTTTTTTATTCTAATAAATCAATCAAAGATAATTAACACGGTTACTACTGTTATTGCATAAAGGATAACCGTAATGAGGATATGTCTATCCTCAACTAATACTTTTTCGGGTTTTCCTCCCTTATCCTCCATATGAATAAGGTAAAGATATCTAAATATGCCATAAATCACAAATGGTATTGTCCACATTAAGTGGATAGTTCGCCCAGAAGTAAAAGTGAACAATGAGTATGTTATTATAGTGGCTGTTGTAACAATACTATTAAATTGGTTTAAGAGATCAGGAGAGTAAAATTCTAATACCTTCCTATGGGCGCCCATATTATTTTGCAACAAATATAACTCATGTCGTCTCTTACTTATAGCTAAGAACAAAGCCAAAAGCAGGGTACACAGTAAAAACCATGGAGTGAATGGAACTCCTATTACAACACCACCACCAATAGCTCTTAAAACAAATCCGGCAGCAATGACCATAATATCAACAATTACAACGTGTTTCAGTTTAAACGAATATGCTACATTAATTATGAAATAAAAAATAAGAATAATCCCAAATAAGATGTTTAAATAAAATGCTGTAAATAATGAAATTAAAAAAAGGAAGGCCCCAAAAAATAACGCTACTTGGGGATTCAAAGCACCCGATGCCATTGGTCTGTGCCGTTTTTCTGGATGTTCCCGGTCTGCATGTCGATCTGCATAATCATTTAAGATATATACACAACCAGAAATAAAGCAAAATAGTAAAAAGCCAACTAATGATCTGATAACCATTTCGACTGTAGCAATTTCTATAGAAAAAAGGATAGCTGCAAAAACCAAAAGATTTTTTGTCCATTGTTTTATACGTACTTGTTTTAGCAAGAGAAACACTATATTATTGCTTTTCTCTTTACTAGCAATATAAGAATTCATCTTCTTCTCCTCAATTAATTTAATGTTTTCAGGCCACATGTAGAATAATACTGTATTTATTATTTTTTCTCGCCTACTGTAAAAAATAGCTACCCTGTTTTCTATTGGAGATTGTATTATAAATAAATATTATCATTAAAACTGCACTTAAAACTAATAAGAACAGTACAGGAAATGCATAACGAGGTTGTCCCTCAAATACAAAATGTATCAGTGTAAACATTCCTATATTTAATGTTGGTATTATTTGGAGGTAGCTGAGTTTTTTATTCTTTTTAAACATCGTAAATAAAATAATAAAAACATTCATGAAAACATATATAAAACCTAATATATTTGTGACTAACAAAAATCCATCTAATAGCTGATAAGAAATAGTATATATCTTATTGTTTGTTTCACTTAGATTATGAAAATCAATACCAGTCATAGTATATTGGGGAATGTCCCAAGGATTTGTGAAAAAAGTATTTTTCACTCTTAAAAGCCCTAATTTTACAAAATCTAATGGATTGTTAATAATCCACTTCAAAGCTTCTTCTTTATAGGCTTCATCAGCAGCAATTGTTTTTGGCTCCAATTTACTAATTTTTTCTTTAAATGCTTGTGATGTTGTTACATGATCAGGATCCATGTATGTGCCAGTCTTATTATCTGCATTATTATTTAAAAATAAAACCGTACCACCATTAGAAGAAACAGGAACAAATTGCCCAGATCTTTGATAATTAAAAAAAGTCCATGGTGAAATGGTCAACTGAAGAAATAAAAATGACACTAGCCCTATTAGAATGGCCTTTTTAATATCTTTCTTATTTAACCATTCCATTACACCTAATACTAACGGATATACTAAGAAATAGGGTTTGGTTAAAGTTGCCAAACCTATTATAAATCCTAATAGAGGGTACCTATATTTGTTTTTAAGTGAAGATACTTGCAATAAAATGATTAGGGAAAAGAAAAAATTAGTTAACACTTCAGTTCCTACTACATTGGTATATGCGATATGATTTGGTAAAAATGAAATTAGCAAAAAAACAATAGAAATCACATAAGGATTTTTAATGAGTTTCTTTAAAATAAGAAAAATGAAAACTAATGTTATGATAGATAAAACTACATTTAGAACTTTTGCTATCATAATATCATTAGTACCAAACAATTTAAAAAACACACTTAGAAGCGCTGGGTACCCCATACCCTGGTAACCAAAGTCAGCCGGAACTTTTCCATCGGCTAAACTTGTAGCAATTCTATGGTATACCGCAAAGTCAGAAATAGTTTCATTTGGTATATAATAAATCCACATAAGTCTTACTATTAACGCTAATAGTAGACTTATAATAAAGAAGTGATTCAGATTTAAATTTTTAGTAATTATTCTATTCATTATAACCTCCGGCAATACTTTCGATTTACCAAATTAAAATATACCACTTAACTTGTAATTAAGCTATTCTATTTTAAATTTTGGAATCATATTCTATTTTTTATTCTTTCAATAACCAACAATCTAGCTAAGCTCCACTGATAACAAAGCTTTAATATTTAAATTCCATTACATGAAGATAGTTTTGTAACAACAAAAGGACTAACACTCAAATTACTTTTTGAGTATCAGTCCTTTAAAGAGAGTATTTGTTACTTATAAACTGGAATGTCAATATAAAGAGTATAGTTATCTAATAGTTGATAGTAGTTATAGATATTGTCAACCTGTTTTGCTGCCCAGCCAATATCTGTAGCGTATTGATGCCAAGGTTGTACAGGATTCCATCTCATTTTATACAGAGTATCTTGCTGGAAGGTACTGTTATAGATATAACCGTTTCCTATCAATCTAGCTCCACCCACAATAGCAAGCTCAGGCGTAAACCAACCTTCGTCATAGGCTCTTTTTGCACCACAATCAACTGCACAACTATCATAAGCACCATAACCATACATGTTATAGACAGTTCTTCCATTATAGTTTACACCTCTTGCTAATGAAGAAGAACCATTCCCCGTTTCATGTAAAGCATGTGCAATTAGATATAATTCATTTACACCATATTGTTGAGCAGCTTTAGCAAATGAAGCCGCAGTTCCTCTTAAAGATCCAGCATTAGCATTTAAAACTTTCTCATTAACTTCATCAACATTAATGTTAGCTAATTGGGACAGCTTTAAGAATTGGAAGTACTGCTTGCTATTTGAAGGAAAATTATTTGGATTGAGATAATAAACAACGTCCTCAAGTTTAGCATTTTTCCAAGTAAGAGCAATCTTAGTCCAAGATCCTTCAGTACCTAATATTCTAAAACCACTAAACCCTGAATTGAGTTGAGCAACTACTTCATAATTTGTTCCGGGACCATTCCTAACGTTAACACGAGTAGCTGTAATTTTATTGTTTACTCTATCTACATAATCAGAGTGAACATAGGCTGGATCATTTCTATACTTATCAGTTTGCGGAGGTGTTGATAGCTGCATTTGAGCATTAAACATCTCATTCATGGTGAGATTATAATTTGTATAGGTAATCTGCGGACCATTTTGTTGTTTTTTTGTAGTCGTCCACCAACCATAACGATCTGTAACCATTTTTGCATTGGCTACAGCATTATCATATCCTTGAAAGCCTCCGGTTACGATTTTATAGTGCCCTTCTTTAGCACCGGTAGGATATGTTTGAGCCCACCAGTTATTACTTTTAAAGAAATTTAATGCTTTCTCACTTTGTTCTGTCCCTAATAACGGCTGAGAAGTGATTTGAAATGTAGTATATCCCGTTTGATCCATCACTTCTGAAGTTACCCAATATCCTTTGTCTTTAAAAAAGTTTATCGCCTTATCAACCTTTTCGTTTCCGAGTAAATGTTCTGAAACAATTTTAAAATATGGATAGATCTTTTCATTAGTCGTTTGAACTGCGGCCCAATACCCTTTGGTACTAAAAAAATCAAGCCCTCTATTAATTGTTGCTGTATCTGTTAAAGGGTTGGAAACGATGTAGAAATAGTTGTAGACCTTATTACCTGTTGAACTAGTTGCTGCCCACCAGTTTCGATTACTAAAGAAGCTAAGTGCACTGTTAAGCTTGACTTTGTCTATAATCGGCTCGGAAACTACTCGATAATGGGTTGCTACTTTTGTTCCTGTTGGTGTTTTAGAATACCACCAACCTTTTTGATCTAAGTAATTTATTGTTTTTTGATATGAATCGGAGAATAATTGATCAAATCTTATGTTGAACACATTACTCGTATTTGTAGGTTCATATATAACATTTAATCCTAAATCATTCTTTATTTGATTCACAACTGCTTTTACATTTTCTTCACCGTAGAAACCACCAGTTACTATGTTGTAAACATCAGCATAAAGGATTGGCTCATAGGAAGCATTTAAACCAGTATTGTTCATAAATTCCTGTAATACTGTTTTTACATTATTTTCTCCATAGAAGCCACCTGAAACAACCTGAAAGTATTCTTGATATTGCCCGGTTGGTTCATAAGTTGCCGAGATACCAGTCGCTGCTTGGAATTGTTGAAGAACTTGCTGAACATTTCCTTCGCCAAAAAAAGCGCCTGACATTATCTTCTTTTTATCAATACTTTCTCCTGTGTTTTCATAGGAGGCAGAAAAACCAGTATTGTTAATGAATTCCTGAACAATACGTTGGACGTTTTCTTCTCCATAATAACTACTCGAAACCACCTTGCGATAAGCCTCTGGGTTGCCTACTGGATGAAAAGAAGCGCTGAAACCAGTGCTACTTTGAAATTGATTAAGCTTCTCCTTAATGTTTTCTTCTCCATAGAATCCACCTGAGTTCACCTGATAGTAAGGAATATATTGTCCTGTAGATTCATAGGTTGCCCACCAACCAGTGTCTGCTTTTAACCTTTGTAAAGCGTTAATGACGTTTTGTTCACCAAAAAATGCCCCAGTTTCAATTGTATGGATTGAATAATCTGTATAGGCAGAAGATGTTCTGGGAAAAAGTGAAAGGTTAACAAGAAGAAATAAAGATAGAAAGCTTAATCCTACTTTTCTCATTTCTATGTTTATCCCTCCTTAATATGCTAATACATGGCATTATTTACAGAATCACCTCCAATAATTGCATAAAAGTTTGACGAAAATTGTAAAATTTTTGTGTCAAATTAATATTATTTTGAATTTACAATAGTGTCAATGGGTTTTCTCTGGTTCAAAAGATACAATTATAAAAGTCAATATTATTTTATAGAAAAAGAGATAATATCATTTAATGGTTAATATTAGCAGTGCTGTCAAATGTACCATCAGCACGTTTAAGTTTATATATGATTCAAAAACTTTTGGAAGTAAGTTTTAGTATTTCAAAGATATAAAGATGCAAATATATTAATATTCGTGATCTATTATTCTTTGTCAGGTATGTGATAAGGGGAAGTAAGGTACAATCATAAACATTTTTTATTTCTTACGCATTTCCAAACATATTACTGTTGTTACACACATAATAAGGGAGTATGATATCAAGGAGGATTTTTCAATAAGAAAGGGGGAAATGTACTTTTAAATGATTAAGATAACACGCATAAAAGAATCTATTATAAAAAATAAGATCGGGATTAGTTTCATTTTATGTGCTTCATTCTCAACAGCTCTTGGACAAATGTTTTGGAAACTCTCAGAAGGCAACATTAACTTTTATGTTTTATTCGGTTTTTTCCTTTATTTCTTAGGTGCAGTGTTAATGATTATTGCATACCGGTTTGGTAGTCTTTCCGTTTTACATCCATTGCTGAGCATAGGATATGTTTTCGCCTTATTATTAAGCAGCTTATTTTTGGGAGAAATGATTACCTATAAAGAGATACTTGGAATTCTTCTTATTCTCGTTGGTTCTGTTTTAATAGGTGGTGGTGAAGATTAATATATTATTATTGATTATTATGACATTATCAGGTGCATTGGGAGGTTACTTCTTTAAACGCGCATCGGCTCAAAAATTGGGAATTAACAATGGTTTCTTATCAAACTTAGTTTTTGGGGGGATTTTCTATATTATTGGGGCTTTATTAAATATTATTCTTTTGAAATATCTCCCATATATTATTGTATATCCTTTGACATCTATAACATATTTGTGGACGTTAGTTATATCCTACTGGTTATTGTCTGAAAAAATAACAAAAAAACAAGTAGTAGGTGTTGGACTTATTATTCTAGGTTCTTTTGCTTTAGTTCTATGAATTTGGCATATTGGTTATACCATCAATATTAACAATCATTTAAACATATCTTAAAGGAGGCTTGGCCAAGTTCCTTACAACTTGGACAGCCTCTTTTTCTAGTGACTTTTATACCTTTGATTTTTTTTAAGTTAAAGGCAGAACTGATATATTTTCTTTGCCTCTTGCACAAAAAGAATTTGTATTTTTCAGCTGTATCCTATGCGATCCTATTTACGATTACTCCTTCAGTTTTACTCCTTAGGTATACTTTGTTCCCCTTGAATCAACACATTACAGCCCATTTCCATTTATAAGGCTTCTCACGATCGTGAGAAGCCTTAGGATAATTGCTAGATACAATGATATATTATGATTCGTCAGTAATGAAAATGTCTCAATAATTTATATTCACATTATTTTCGGAAATCATATTCATACTTATTTATTTGCTTTGCCATAAATTCCAATAAGTTTTCTCTAAGTTGACTATCTTGTAGAGCAAACTCTATAGTTGTTTCAATAAATCCTAGCTTTTCCCCCACATCAAAACGTTCTCCCTCAAACTCATAAGCAAAAACCCGCTGGATTTGATTTAGTTTTTGTATTGCATCTGTTAATTGAATTTCACCACCAGCACCAATTTCTTGCTTCTCTAAAAACATAAATATTTCTGGTGTAAAAATATACCTGCCTATAATGGCCAGTTCAGAGGGGGCTGTTCCAGGTTTAGGTTTTTCTACAAAATTCCGGACTTGGAATGAACGTCCATGTTGCTCTAAGGGATCGATTATCCCATACCGATGTGTTTCTTGTTCTGGAACTCTTTTTACACCAATTATAGATGATAGCGTGTTTTCATATTGATTTATTAATTGTTTCAAACAAGGAGTCTCAGCCTGAACGATATCATCACCTAATAACACCGCAAAAGGCTCATTCCCGATAAAGTTACGCGCACACCAAACCGCATGTCCTAATCCTTTTGGCTCTTTTTGTCGAATATAATGAATATCCACCATCTTTGATGGTTTCTGAACTTTTTCGAGTAAATCAAATTTCTCGCTTGATATCAATTTTTGTTCCAGTTCAACAGCGTGGTCAAAGTGATCCTCTATAGCCCGTTTTCCTTTTCCGGTAACGATAATAATGTCTTCTATACCTGAATCAATAGCTTCCTCCACTATATATTGAATAGTAGGTTTATCAACTATTGGAAGCATTTCTTTGGGCATTGCCTTTGTAGCTGGTAAAAAACGGGTTCCCAAACCTGCTGCAGGTATAATTGCTTTTTTTACTTTTCTCATATCTAGAGCTCCTTTAAAACTTCATTTAAATTTAACTTCGGGTACGTTTTTGAAGAAACTGAAACATATCATTATAAGCATAATTTTTTCTATTTACTTAAAACTCTTCTGTAACTGTTCCTAACATCATTATATAATTTATCGAGTGAGAACCGCTCTTTTGCATTATTAAATAATCGTTCTCCCATACTTGGCAGGCCTCCTTTTTCCCAGGTTTCATAAGCTTCTTCTATCGCTTTTGATAAAGCATCAGAGTCCCTCACAGGCACAATCCAGCCGAAAGTAGAATCTGGTATTAATTTTTCCACATCACTTACATTTGTTGTAATACAAGTCTTATGTTGATTTGCTACTTCTAATAGGACAATAGGAAAGCCTTCACTGTGAGATGTTAGTATGCCGATATTGGATGCAGAGATAATTTTATTAACATTTTTTTGATACCCTAAAAACAATACATTGTCAGTAATATTCAACGTCTTTGCCAAATTCTGCAGATCCCTTGCTAGTGGTCCATCTCCCACTAGTAACACTTTAATATTTTTATACTTAACTTTTTGAAGTGAATCAAACAAAACTTCATGTCCTTTTATCGGATGCAGCCGTGCCACATGAACAATAATGAAATGATTGTCTGGAACTCCATATTTTTCAGTAAGGTCAACAGGATCGGAAGGTACTTCTGTAAAGTGAATTCCATTATAAATCACTTCTATGTTATCAGGTATTAAACCTTTATTTGTTAATACAGTTTTCAATTTTTCTGTTACCGCTAAAATAAGATCTATTTTCTTAAATGAGAAAAAATTCAATTTTGTGAACACATTTCCTCGAAGACTTTTTGTTTCAAAATCCAACTCTGGATTACTATGAATAGTCGATACCCATTTAGCATTAATCCTTTTTTTAATCAATGCCATAAATAAATTTGCTCTTGGTCCGTGTGTATGGACAATATCATAAGAGTGTTTGTTTATTAATGACTTTAGACGTGATAAAATAGATAAGTCATATCGGTTTTTTTGTCCTAATACATGTACGTTTATTCCTAAAGATCTTGCTTCAACAGCAACAGGGCCCTCTTCAAACACCGCTAAAGCAACTTCACTTTTAGGAAATTCGGCCAACAGACTTATTATATGGGTTTTACCTCCCCCGTCTTCAGTACCAGCATTTATATGTAAAACCTTCATTTATATTCCTCCTGTTAAGGATAGTATTAATTTAAGAATATGTTATATAAAGCCAAAACTATTTTAGCAAACGAATATAATCTTTTCCATTTTATCTATTGTATATTTACGTTAAAATTAAAATGTTGTATTCTTTCAAAAGGAGATTAAAACTTACAATGTATAAATACAATGACTCAAAACAAATAAACGGAGGATTATAATGCTACAGAAGCTACAACTAACAGAAAATAAATTTGAATCCTTTTTACTATATTTTATCATTATCCAACCGATTTTAGACTTACTCACATCGTTTAGTATACTCGTACTTAATATTGATACAACTGCTGGCATAATAGTTCGCTTTCTAGTTATGTTATTTAGTCTGGTCTATATTCTAATAAAGAGTTTTACAGGTGAAGGTAAAAGATATTTAATTTACTTGTTATTTTTAGGAAGTGCTGTGGGTATAAGCCTAATAAATAATCTTCTAATAAAAGATCCTGTTTCGCTCTCCGAAGAAGTAAAATTTGCTGCTAAAGTTGTGTATCCTCTTGTGATGATTTTTAGTTATATTTTGGCATTTAAGGCTTTTAAAAAGTCTGGGGGATTTCAGAAAAAAGTAATAAAATATATTACTTACTCAACTTTAATAATAAATGTCAGTATGATTTTAGCAATCATAACCGGGACGAGCAATGATAGTTACATCAATGGAAAAGCAGGTTCGCTTGGTTGGTTTTTTGCAGCAAATCCGCTCGGGGCTACTTTAGCAATATGTCTACCTGTTGTATTACTATATTCCATTAATAACACTACAAAGTTTAGTCAGTTATTCTACTGGATCCCAACATTACTTAGCGTTTATTCATTAATAATGGTTGGTACTAAGGTTGGATATGGTGCAATATTAATTGTGCTTTTCCTAGGACTGTTTATGTCTCTAGTAGAATTTTTTAAACATCGAAAAAGTGGTAATAGGCAACAGTATTTGCTCAATACTTCTATTTCGGGCTTGGTATTAATTATTGTAATTTTAATTACACCGTATACCCCATTGGCAGCCAATACAAGTATGCATCTTAGTTTATTAGGTATTGACACTAGTGTTGATACTACTAATGATGAAACCGAGCAATCTAAAGATCAAAATGAACAAAACGATAAAAGCTCTAAACCTAAACAAAAAAATATTGTTGGACAAGTTGAAAATATTGATCCTAACCAGATGGAGAATTTATTATTAAGCAGTCGTGAAGTTTATGTAGATCGTTTTAAGGGATTCTTTGACGACGCTCCTACATCTCAGAAAATCCTAGGAATGGGGTATGCTGGTAATTATGAAGAGGATCCTAAAACGATTGAAATGGACTTCCATGATATCTTCTTCTCTTTTGGTATATTAGGATTTATTATAATAATTTTACCGTTGATTTATTTCGGAATACGAATTATTATACGAGTTTTAAAAAGGCTTTTACACTTCTTCACTTTAAAATATGTTTTAATTGCTTCAGGATTAGCTTTGGCGTTAGGAATTGCTTTTACTGCGGGTCATGTTCTCACGGCACCTGCAGTATCTATTTTCTTTTCTATTTTATTTGCTTTTTTAATAGTAGATCTTGAAATTGACTAAGGGAGATATTATGCAAATAAGATAATAAGAAGTTTTTTTGGAAGAGTATTCCTTTTAAACCAGACTCAAATATAGCATAACAAGTAGTTGTATCTATAAGATATGCTGCTGTTATGCTTTTTTATTTAAAATTCTCAGTGCTTTGCAGTTTAATCTTACAACTTTTCCCTAAGCATCAAACTACATTATTAATACTTTGTAATTTCTTTTGAAACTGTAACGGTAGGCCTTGCTATAAAAGGACATTAATCTGAAATAAATCATTATAGTTACATAAGATATTTTTTGAATAGTGGCTGTTGAATATTGCAGATAAAATGAACCACTTATGCGAAGATTTGAGCCAGGCATGGCAGAAAATT
>NZ_PGUZ01000017.1 GCF_002860165.1 Bacillus sp. V3-13
TGCCGTTCCCATCGCAAGTAGCTGGAGTGATGGACCAACAGATGCCGTTCCCATCGCAAGTAGGCGGAGTGATGGACTACCAGGCCCCATTCCCGTCACAAGCAGCTGGAGCAATGGACTACCAGATGCCGTTCCCACCGCAAGTAGGTGGAGCAATGGACCAACAGATGCCGTTCCCATCGCAAGTAGCTGGAGCGATGGATTACCAGATGCCGTTCCCATCGCAAGTAGGTGGAGCAATGGACCAACAGATGCCATTCCCATCGCAAGTAGCTGGAGCGATGGATTACCAGATGCCATTCCCGTCGCAAGTAGCTGGAGCGATGGATTACCAGATGCCATTCCCGTCGCAAGTAGCTGGAGCAATGGATTACCAGGCCCCATTCCCATCGCAAGTAGCTGGAGTAATGGATGATTACCAGGCCCCATTCCCGTCGCAAGTAGCGGGAGTAAAGGATGATTATCAAATGCCATTGTCTCCGCAAGTGCAGGGCGTTAAAGAAGAATATCAACCCCCGCAGTGGATGGAGCAAATGCCGGCACAGATGCCAGTAAAAGGGGTAAAGGCCGCTGATTGCGGATGTAGAGATTCGGCACAAGCTGAGGGACAAAGTAATCCGTTTCCACCGCCTGCCGGACCGGCTCCAGGAACAGCGCCAATTTTCACTCCGCACCATGGGCATCTGAGAGGTTTTGTCCAGCCGCCATTTATGAACCCATATGGATACGGTTCCGGCCCGATGGATGGAAGCCCGTATGGCATGCCGCGCTATGTGGAAGAAAGCAATGAAAACGAAGACTAGAAACGGGGGAGACGATTTTTTTCATAATCGTCTCCTCTCTTTTTTACAAAAAGAACTGCGCCGTGAATTGATTGAATTTACACCGGTCAGAAAAAATGTCTATTTTGTTCGAACAAACGATTTTCCATTTATATTAAAAGGCTTTTCAACATTGCGCCGTTTGACGCTGCAGCAAGCATTTACCGCGTCCTTAAAAAACGAGCGGTTCCAAAATACTTACTCGTTTTATGACATGACGAACGGAAAACCGCTCGTTTTTGAAAAAAATTATTATGGATGCCTCGAATATTTGGAAAGAGGCGGCAGCCCCTTTAGCTACCGCTTAGCCTCCTGCCGTATCGCCGGTTTAAACCTTTTGGCAGAATATCACAAAATCTCAAAGAAATTAGTGAAGCGATATGAACCGCTGCTGCCAAGGTTTAAATTGCTTGAAAAATGGCAGGAAAGATTGCTGCTTTTTAAAAAAAATATCCCGGTCATCTCTTATTATGTCGATAAAAAAATAATCGACCACTTCATCGATTGCGGTGAAAACGTTTTAGCATATTTAGAGAAAAACAAGGAAGAATCTGATTCCGATTCGGAAACGATTTTGCATGGGGATGTCGCACATCATAATTTCCTTCAAACCAGCACTAAGCTTCATTTAATCGATTTCGATTTAATCAGCATTGGCCCGGAAAGCGCCGATTACCTGCAATATGCAAACCGCATCCTTCCTTTTATAAATTGGTCTGCCCGGGAATTGTTTAGCCACCCGATATTGGACATTTACAAGAACGATAAGCTTTTCCTCTATTCTTTGATGTTTCCGACAGATATTTTCCGGGAATGGAACAGGATAATCAGAGAAGAAACATATCGCGATCCAAAAAAATTGACGGTTGTTAAAAGCATCACAACCGGTCAATTTCCACTCAGGCAGAAATTTATAGCTGAGGTAAACGATATGCTGAACTGAAGCAATTTCTTGCTGGGAGGCAATCCGAATGAAAAATACAGACAAACAGGAGAAACGGCTTGCTCTATTGCTGATCGTCATTGCGGTGCTATTATTCCTGTCTTTGATAAGGCGGTTGCTGATAGCTTAAATATGTTCCGGATAGGACGGGAGACTGCCACAGAATAAATTTACCTGTTTTGGGGAGACTATGGTTGAAGTAAAAGATCAACTTGCTGAGCATATTTCCGTATTTTAGATGGGGTGAGCTGGATGAAAGCCAAATGGGCGGCTATAGTATTAAGTGTCTTGGGGTGTTTCACAGTCTGGCTTTTTGTTGAGCCATTCAAGATTGGAATGCAGCTTCAGGAAACAACGGTATCCGCTCAGGAGAAGCCTGAAAAGGCCGGGAAAATTTCCGGACCGCTCGAAATTTCCGTGATTTTTGAGAGAGTATACCTGGACGGGGAAATCAGTGAAGAAAGAATAACTGAAACGGTCTGGTCCACAGAGGATTTTTGGGCAAAGTATGCCGGCTGGCAAATCGTTGATCTGGGTGAGAACAGGGTTGTTTTTCGCCAGCATATCGACGACATATCTCCGCTCCTTAAAGCAAACGGTTACTTTGGAATCACGGATGAGGGGATATTGACAATTTATAATGGCAGACCCGGACAATCCAATGTGATTCATTCCTTTTTCCAGATTGATATCGGAAAATTGGAGAGCGTTAAACGCGAACAGCTGAAAAAAGGCATCCCCGTTATAACAAAGGATCGCTACGAAAAGGTTTTGGAAACTTTTAAAACATACTCCACGCAGAAACAACAATAATCAAAACAATGAAAATATATTGTTCGAAGCTGACAAAAAGGACCGACACACAGGTCCTTTTTGTTATATGCTTAAATAAAATCCCTGGGCGATGAAAAATATCAAAAATATAAATAGTATGTTAAAATGGTCTACAGCAAACCAGGGGAGCGAAAGAGATTGTTTGAGTTTATAAAAGGAATGGTCGACTTTGTTGGACCGGAATATATCGTTGTTGAAAATAACGGGATTGGTTTTCAGATCATCACGCCAAATCCGTTCGCCTATTCGAAGGAAGTCGGGCGCGAGATTCGCATTTATACATACCACTATGTCAGAGAAGACGCGATGGCTTTGTATGGGTTTCACTCAAGGGAAGAGAAATCGATGTTTACAAAGCTGCTCAATGTTTCAGGGATCGGCCCAAAGGGCGCATTGGCGATTCTCGCATCAGGCGAACCGGCGCAAGTCGTCCGGGCAATCGAAAATGAAGATGAGGCATTCTTAGTAAAGTTTCCCGGAGTCGGAAAAAAAACGGCGCGGCAAATGATCCTCGATTTAAAAGGGAAATTGCATCATATCGTTCCCGACTTTTTCCCCGACTTGTTTACTCCGGGCGAAAGCAGCCTGACAATGAGCGGGCCGGTTGAATTTGAAGAAGCCGTTTTAGCGTTAAAAAGCCTCGGGTACTCAGAACGGGAAATTCATAAAATTTCCCCCGAGTTGAGAAAAGAAACACTTACGACCGACCAATACATCAAAAAAGCACTGCAGAAGCTTTTGAAGTAATATAATGCTGCGGTGTTATAATCCTTCGCCCATGCCTTTCGGAACAACTTTAAAAAGGGTGATACCAAAATGGAAGACAGAATTATATCGGGAGAAGCAGACGGACAAGATACTTCGTTCGAGCTCAGCCTCCGTCCGCAAACATTGAAACAATATATCGGACAGGACAAGGTGAAAGAAAACCTGGCGATCTTTATTGCAGCGGCCAGGCTGCGCCAGGAAACGCTTGACCATGTGCTGCTTTATGGACCTCCAGGTCTTGGAAAAACAACGCTTGCTGCAATTATTGCCAATGAAATGGACGTCAATATCCGGACGACGGCGGGCCCTGCCATTGAACGGCCGGGTGATTTGGCAGCGATTTTAACCGCTCTTGAACCAGGGGATGTTCTTTTTATTGACGAAATTCACCGGCTGCCAAGGTCGATAGAAGAAGTATTGTATCCGGCCATGGAAGATTTTTGCCTTGATATCGTGATCGGAAAAGGCGCGGATGCCAGATCGGTCAGGCTTGATCTGCCGCCTTTCACACTCGTTGGCGCCACGACGAGAGCGGGTTCGTTATCGGCCCCGTTAAGAGACAGGTTTGGAGTTGTCAGCAGACTGGAATACTATAATGAGAACCAGTTAAAGTCGATCGTCACAAGAACGGCGGATTTGCTTGAAACAGAGATTGACGGTCCTGCTGCGTCAGAAATTGCAAGAAGATCGAGGGGCACTCCGAGAATTGCCAACCGTCTTTTGCGCCGGGTCAGGGATTTCGCCCAGGTGAGGGGCAACGGCAATATCGATGCGGATCTTTCCGAATATGCGTTGGAGCTGCTCCAGGTTGACCGCCTTGGTCTTGACCATATTGACCATAAGCTGTTAAAAAGCATAATCGGGAAGTTTCGCGGCGGCCCGGTCGGCCTGGAAACGATCGCTGCCACGATTGGGGAAGAAGCCCATACCATTGAGGATGTTTACGAGCCATATCTCCTGCAAATCGGCTTTCTGCAGCGGACGCCGCGCGGAAGAATCGTGACTGATTTAGCATATCGACACTTTCAAATGGAGGTGCCCGCTGAATGACGGGAATTTCGAAGCTGTTAATGACGCTGGGAGCAATCATTTTTGTGGTCGGGTTTCTCATGCAATTCATTTCGATTGGAAAATTGCCTGGTGATATTCTTATTAAAAAAGGAAATACGACCTTTTACTTTCCAATCGTCACGTCCATTCTCATCAGCATCATTTTGTCGGCAGTTTTCTATTTTATCGGGAAGTTTCGCTGACAAAGCTGGAAGAACAGTTAGCTTATAGATAGGGTGACAACATGAACGTAGAATTATTTGACTTTGATTTGCCTGACGAATTGATCGCGCAGGTTCCTTTGAAAAATCGGACTGACAGCCGCCTGATGGTGTTAAATAAAGAATCAGGTGACATCACACATGATACTTTTAAAAATATTGGCGACTATTTTAAAAAAGGAGATTGTCTGGTCCTGAACGATACCCGTGTTCTGCCGGCCAGGCTGTACGGGGCTAAACAGGACACAGGTGCGAAAATCGAGGTGTTGCTGCTCAAGCAGCAGGATGGAGACCGCTGGGAAACGCTTATAAAGCCTGCAAAACGGGTCAAGGAAGGGACAAAAATTGACTTTGGCGACGGAGTCCTTTCCGCTGTTTGTGTTGGCGAAACCGAGCATGGCGGCCGGATCCTCGACTTCCGCTATGAGGGGATTTTTTATGAAGTGCTCGAAGCACTTGGAGAAATGCCGCTTCCCCCATACATTAAAGAGCAATTGGATGACAGGGACAGATACCAGACCGTTTTTGCCAGGGAAAGAGGATCAGCCGCGGCTCCGACAGCAGGGCTGCATTTCACCGAAGAGCTCCTCGACGAACTGCGGTCGCGCGGTGTTCATATCGCCTTTATTACTTTGCATGTTGGACTTGGCACGTTTCGGCCGGTGAGCGTTGAAAATATTCATGAGCATCAAATGCATACCG
Source organism: Bacillus sp. V3-13 (assembly GCF_002860165.1). GTDB lineage: Bacteria > Bacillota > Bacilli > Bacillales > Cytobacillaceae > Bacillus_BJ. Next base: position 5,340 of record NZ_PGUZ01000017.1, read on the forward strand.
AATTTTATCAGGTTTCAGAAGGGACTGCCCGGCTTCTGACTGACGTCAGGAGCAAAGGGGGAAGAATTATTACAGTTGGGACAACTTCAACCCGTACGCTCGAAACGATTGCCGCCGGGCATGATGGCGCTTTTACAGCGGAGAGCGGCTGGACGGACATCTTTATTTATCCAGGTTATCAATTTAAAGCCATTGATGGCATGATTACAAATTTCCATCTGCCGAAGTCGACACTGATCATGCTGGTCAGCGCATTGGCCGGCAGGGAAAACGTCCTGAACGCCTATCAAATTGCTGTAAAGGAAAGATACCGCTTTTTCAGCTTCGGGGATGCGATGCTGCTTTTATAGTAAAGGCTGGTGAAAGGAGAATACAGGATTGACTGCGATTCGTTATGAATTAATTAAAACGTGTAAACAAACAGGAGCAAGGCTTGGCCGGGTCCATACACCGCATGGGTCATTTGAGACGCCGGTTTTTATGCCTGTCGGGACGCTGGCAACGGTGAAAACGATGTCTCCCGAGGAACTGACGGAAATGGGTGCCGGGATCATCTTGAGCAACACATACCATCTGTGGCTTCGTCCCGGGGATGATATTATCGCGGAAGCTGGCGGACTTCATAAGTTTATGAACTGGGACAAGGCGATTTTAACCGATTCGGGCGGCTTCCAGGTATTCAGCTTGAGTGAATTCCGCAGAATCGAAGAAGAAGGCGTTCATTTCCGCAATCATTTGAATGGCGACAAGCTTTTTTTATCACCGGAAAAAGCGATGGAAATCCAGAATGCGCTTGGTTCGGATATCATGATGGCGTTTGACGAGTGTCCGCCTTATCCGGCTACTTTTGAATATATGAAGAGCTCTGTAGAAAGGACGTCCCGCTGGGCCGAGCGCTGCCTGGCTGCGCATAAGCGGCCAAATGACCAGGGGCTGTTTGGAATTGTCCAGGGCGGGGAGTACGAGGAATTACGGAAACAAAGCGCCAGAGACCTGGTTTCACTGGACTTTCCAGGCTATGCAGTCGGCGGCCTTTCTGTTGGGGAGCCAAAGGATGTCATGAACAGCGTTCTTGAGTTTACGACACCGCTGCTTCCGGCAAATAAGCCAAGATATTTAATGGGAGTCGGCTCACCGGATTCGCTGATCGACGGCGCGATTCGCGGCATCGACATGTTCGATTGCGTGCTGCCGACCAGAATTGCCCGCAACGGGACATTAATGACAAGTGAAGGCCGTCTGGTTGTTAAAAATGCGAAGTTTGCCCGCGATTTTGGCCCGCTTGATCCGGAATGCGATTGCTATACATGCCGGAATTACAGCCGTGCTTATATACGCCACCTTATTCGCTGTGAAGAAACATTCGGAATCCGGCTTACAACTTACCATAATCTCTATTTTCTGTTAAAATTAATGGAGCAAGTCAGACAAGCGATCCGTGAAGATCGTCTCGGTGACTTTAGAGAAGAGTTTTTTGAAAAATACGGATTTAATAAACCGAATGCAAAAAACTTTTAATAATTGCCCATGAAAGGAGGGGAATAATATGGACATATTCGCATCATTAGGGCCAATCCTGTTAATGTTTGTGATTTTTTACTTTTTGTTGATCCGTCCGCAGCAAAAGCGCCAGAAGGCGGTTTCGCAAATGCAAAGCGGCTTGAAAAAAGGTGATAAAGTTGTGACAATCGGCGGATTGCATGGTATTGTTGATGCATTGGATGAGGATAAAGTTGTCATCAAATGCGGAGACGGCAGCCGCCTTACATACGATCGCGCAGCCATCCGTGATGTAACGGAAGCTAGCGGCGATGTCGCTGCAAAATAATCACAAGCACAAAAGGAAGCATCCTCCAGAAGGGTGCTTCCTTTGCTGTTTAACGCGGATTTCCTGAAGTTTTATGACCGTCTGGAAGGGTTGTCCCGGGCTAAGCTGATCTTGATTTGCCCATGATGTTGACGCCGAGTATTCCACCCATCATGGCAATTAAAATATAGCATGTATGATAAATAACCTGTTCCGCTGAGAAAAGGCTGTCGTAGCCAAGATAATTAAATAAAAACACAACCAATGAATACACGAGTCCGGTCAGGCCCCCAAGCATCCAGCCCTTCTGTTTTCCTTTTCCCCCCGAGACAAAACCTCCTGTGAATAATGTAACGAAGGAAAATGCTGTGATAAGCAACTCGAGATCAGATTCCTGCACAGAAGTAAATCTCAATATGAGTGAAAGAATGAAGGTGCTGACAATTGCCAGCAGGAAAATGCCCATCAAACCATACAAAACAGCAGTTCCGTAGTTTTTAGTTTCCACATCGATACTCCTCTCCCTTTTGATTGACGTTCAGTAAACAAACTTTAGCTGCCCGGCAATCCCGATTTTTCCTTTAGTACAAGCATATTCGGTTTCGAGAAAATTAGAATAAAAAATCGCCTGATCGACTAGTTGTCTTCCATTGATTTCAGGAAGTAAAAAACAGCATGGCTTTTATTTTTTAAAAATTAAACCAGTAAATAAACGTTTAAAAGAGTCAGTGTGATCCTGGTTAAAAGAATTCTTTTTGGAAAAACCTTCATATAATGTTTCTTTCCTCACAGATAAAACTAGTAATATGTTCGTTGTGAAGGGAGGACGCAATGGAAGAATATCTTGTGATTATTTTCAGGACTTTATTTGTTTATACGACGATTCTGTGTATCTTCCGTCTGATGGGAAAGCGGGAAATCGGAGAATTGAGCATATTGGATTTGGTTGTGTTTATTATGATCGCAGAGCTCGCCGTCGTCGCAATTGAGGATCCAAAAGATCCGCTAATTGACACGATTTTGGCAATGGGAGTACTAATGGTCATCCAAATTGTCCTGGCGTTCATCTCATTGAAAAGCAAGAAGTTTCGCGACATTATTGACGGGCGGCCCAGCGTGATCATCAATAAAGGAAAGATTGACGAAAAGGCCATGAAACAGCAGCGCTACAATTTTGATGACCTGATGCTCCAGCTGAGAGAAAAGGATATCCGAAACATTGCCGACGTTGAATTTGCTATTTTAGAACCGTCGGGCAAACTTTCTGTGTTTGTAAAAAGCAAGGATGAAGGGCAAATCACAATGCCGCTCATTGTCGATGGAGTGATTCAGGAAGAGAATTTAGCCAGGATTGACAAAACAAATTTCTGGCTGCGCCAGGAGCTGCGAAAAAGAGGCTACAAGGATGTAAAAGAAATATCTTTTTGCAGCTACCAAAATGGTATGTTTTTTATAGACACCATAGATGAATAGAAAAAGGCTGGCACAAACAACGTCCAGCCTTTTTTGCGCTTAATTAAACGCCCATTTTGCCAGCGTGTTCCCAATCCAGGGGACCCTTTTTAAATCGTCGGCCTTAATCAGGCCGGTGATTAATAAAAGAACAAAGTAAATGAACGCCATTGCCCCTGCTGCGGCAATCACTTTCCAAATCAGATGGGCGGAAGCAAGTGTGTTTTCGACCAGCCAGACGCCGGCCCATCCGGTTATCCCCATCGCCAGAAACGTTTTTACATAGTCTCTTATATAAAAGGTAAAGGAAATCGTTTTTAACACCGTTGCAAAATGGAGCATGGTGACGAGCACAAAACCAACAATCATTCCAAGGGCCGCTCCTTTAATGCCGTATGTTGCCTGGCTGGCCAACAAGAAAATAACAGCGATTTTAACGATGTTTCCGATTAAACTGTTGATCATGGCTGCACGAGCCAGGTCCAGTGCCTGCAGCATTGCCTGCAAAGGTCCCTGATAATAGTAAAACAGAAAGAATGGGGCCATCAATTTTATAAATTGCGCTCCGCTTTTTGCCCCGTACATGAGCTGCATCAAATCTTCTGCCAGTACATATAAAACGACAACCGAAATTCCGCCGGTTACGAGAGCGAACCGAAGCGACTGCTGGAGGCGGTATTCAATGAGGCGCATATTGTTCTGGGAGTTCGCTTCACTGATTGCCGGAACAAGCGAGGTTGCCAATGAATACGTAATAAACGAAGGAAGCAAAAGCAGCGGCAGGGCGTATCCGGTCAGGGCTCCATATTGCTTTGTAGCTGCCGAGTCAGCTACACCGGCTAACGCCAAACTGTGGGCAACGACAATCGGTTCAAAAAACCAGGAAACAGAACCAATCAACCGGCTTCCTGTAGTCGGAAGGCCGATGGCCATCAGCTCGCGAAGCGTACTCCTTCCGGAACGGGCGAACTGGAAAAACTTCTTGCGGAACGGAAACTGTTTTTTCAACTTAAAGGTTGTCATTAAATAGAAAAGCGAGGCAAGTTCGCCAATGACAGAGGCAAACATTGCCGCTGCAGCGGCATACGCAATTCCATAAGGAAGAAAAGCTTTTGTTAATACGGCAATTAATGTAATGCGGACAACCTGCTCAAGAACTTGCGAATAGGCCGCCGGTTTCATATTCTGTTTTCCTTGAAAATAGCCGCGGATCACTGAGGAAATGGCAATAATCGGGATGATCGGTGCAATTGCCATCAATGGATAGACTGTTCGATTGTCTGTAAATAATGTTTGAGATAAAAAAGGGGCGAGCAAAATCAATGCCGGTGTGAAAACGATCGATAACGCAAGTGTTGTCGCCAGCGAAACGACAAGAACTTTTTTTACTTTGCAGTGATCACCCCGTGCTTCTGCCTCTGCGACACTTTTTGAAATAGCGACCGGCAGGCCGAGCTGTGTCAGCGTGATCACCAATATCAATGTCGGAAAAACCATCATGTATAAGCCCACGCCCTCTACTCCGATAAAACGGGCGATCACAATTCGATTTATAAAGCCGAGCACTCTCGTAACCAAGCCGGCTGCCAAAAGAATAAGGGTTCCTCTTAAAAACTTAGACATCCCGGTCCCTGCCTTCTCAAATTAGCTATTATCATATACAATTAACTATATGCACCAAAGTGGACAAAGCATGACAAGGTTTCGGACTTTTTCCATTCATCTAAAAAATTGAAACAGCGGCGAGGAGGCGGCTGAATGAGAAACATCGGCCATGAATATGATCGGTTTTACAGCCACATTAAACCTGCATTGCACAGCAAGCTTGATGAATTTAAACTGCTCGGCTACGAAACGATAACCGAACATGAACTATGGGATTACATGGTTAAAAAGAAATGGAAAAAAACGAGAGAGGATATTTTAATTCACGAAATTGTTCAGGACATTCTCTCTGTTAAGGTGAATGAGTATATGAGTTTTGCGACGGTTGAAGCATTTAAACAGGCAGATTTTCATTTCAGCAATGAAGAGGATCGAAGAGAGTTGTTAAAATAGTTAGCATCATTTTATCTTTATACACAAATTGACAGTATTTCTGTTCTGTTTCATAATGAAAAAGGCAGTTTTACCGGATGCCGGATATTCCGGGCAATCCGCTGGTTTATATTTAAGGAGGACATATACGTAATGATAAAGCGCGGCCGGATCATCGCGTTCTTCCTGCTTGTCCTTGTTCTTGGGACTTTAATGGGTGGAACGACGAATAAAATTATTGACAATATCAAGCTGGGCCTTGATCTCCAGGGCGGCTTTGAAGTTTTATATGAAGTGAAACCTGCAGAAAAAGGGCAGAAAATTGACAAGGAAATGCTTGTCAGCACGGCTGAAGCGCTTGAACGAAGGGTGAACGTCCTCGGCGTCAGCGAGCCGAATATTCAAATTGAAGGGGATGACCGAATCCGCGTCCAGCTTGCCGGTGTCGAAGACCAAAATCAGGCGCGCGAGATTTTGTCCACAGAGGCGAACCTGACTTTCCGTGATTATCAGGATAAGGAAATGATGGACGGAAGCGACCTTGCAGAAGGCGGAGCAAAGCAAACCTTCGATAAAGATGGCAGGCCAAGCGTTTCTCTTAAACTTAAAAGCGCAGACAAGTTTAGAGAGGTAACCGAACAAATCGTGGCCAATCAGCCGAATAACGTGCTTGTCATTTGGCTTGACTTTGAGGAAGGCAAGGATTCCTACCAGGAAGAAGTCGGGAAAGCGGACCCGAAATTTATCTCCAATCCAGTAGTAAATGAGGTATTTAGCCAGGATGAAGTTTCCATTGAAGGTAATTTCACGCTGGAAGAAGCAAATACATTGGCATCCTTGTTGAATGCGGGAGCGCTCCCTGTTGAATTGGATGAAATTTATTCAACATCTGTCGGTGCGAAGTTTGGCGAGAACGCGATGGATAAGACGGTGATGGCCGGTATTATCGGAGTTGCCATCGTATTTTTGTTTATGATTTTCTATTACCGTTTTCCCGGTTTTATCGCAACGATTACCTTAACGGTGTATCTGTTCCTGACAGTACTGATTTTTGATTGGATGAATGTCGTCTTAACCTTGCCGGGTGTTGCCGCCCTGATCCTCGGTGTCGGGATGGCTGTCGATGCCAATATCATCACTTACGAACGGATCAGGGAAGAAATCAGAGTTGGCAAATCAATCAAAGCGGCTTTTAAAGCAGGCAATGAAAACTCGTTTGCGGCAGTGACGGATTCCAATATCACAACGCTTTTGGCCGGCGCCGTGCTCTTCTTTTATGGGACAAGCTCTGTCAAAGGCTTTGCGACAAGCTTAATTATCGGTATTTTGGGAAGCTTTTTTACGAATGTATACTTTTCAAGGCTATTGCTCGGGCTTTGGGTGAACAGCGGCTTTTTGGATAAAAAACCAGGCTGGTTCGGCGTCAAGAAAAGCCAAATCAAAGATATCAAAGAAAATTTTGATACGCTGGACTTGCCAACAAAATTTGATCGCTTTGATTTTGTAAAGCATCGGAAAAAATTCTTTGTTCTTTCAGGGGTGTTTTTTGCAGTCGGTGTTATTATACTGCTTGTTTTCCGCTTGAATCTCGGCATCGATTTTGCGAGTGGAACAAGAGTGGAAATTCTCGCCGACAAAGCGATCACGACGGAAGAATTACGGAATGAACTTGAGGAAATAAATTTTGAAACAAACGATATCGTCATCTCCGGGGATGAAAACAATATCGGGGTTGCCCGCTTTAAAGGCGTGTTAACGAAGGGCGAAATTGCCGATATGAAGTCTCATTTTTCTGAGCTGTATGGATCTGAACCGAATATCAGCAGCGTGTCGCCGACAATCGGGATCGAATTGGCGAAGAACGCAGCGATGGCTCTTTTGATTGCCTCAATCGGCATCATTTTATACGTAACGATCCGCTTTGAAATGCCGATGGCTATTTCGGCGGTGATTGCCTTGCTTTATGCCGCGTTCTTTACGATACCGGTTTTCAGCTTATTGCGATTGGAAGTTGATCTCACTTTCATTGCGGCCTTGTTGACGATTGTCGGTTATGCCATTAACGACACGATCGTTACGTTTGACCGGATGCGGGAAAATATGCAGAAGAAGCGCCGTTTAAAAACCGTTGAAGAAATTGCCGATGTCGTGAATACGAGCACAAGGCAAACGATGGGGCGCTCGCTTAATACGGTTGGAATGGTCACGATCACGGTAGTGGCGATGTTGATTTTCGGCAGTGAATCGATTCGCAATTTCTCGCTCGCCTTGCTGGTCGGGCTGATTGCCGGAACGTATTCGTCCATCTTTATCGCCGCCCAGTTGTGGTTTGAGTGGAAAAAGCGGGAATTGAAAAAGAAAGGTGTTTTAATCACTTATAAGGAAAAAAGAAAAATGAGCGATCAACCGCAAGTGTAAACCGCAGATTTCTGCGGTTTTTTTTAATCGATTCATTAGACATGTTACATAACCATATGCAATAATAGGATTATGTAACATCAGTTTAAGGGGTTGGCATATGGAATATGTTGAGGCTATACGAGATATAAAACAAATCCAGGCGATGAAAAAAGTGCTGAAAACGCACTCGCTCCGCGATTATTTGCTGTTTGTACTCGGCATTAACACAGGTATAAAGATTACAGAAATGCTCGATATTAAAGTGAGCGATGTGGCCGAAAACAATGGAAAGGTCAAAGATTTCATGCTGCTGTTTTGTACGGATAAAAACAAACAGAAGAGAATTTACTTAAATAAAAAAGTAAAAGCGGCAATCAAAGAGTATTTAGCAGCAGTAAAATTAAATCAAGACGACTATTTATTTAAGTCTTCGAAAACAGAAAAGCCTATATCACGGCAGCAGGCATACCGGATCATTAACGATGCCGCAAAGGCGGTGGGGATAACTGCCAAAATAGGCACAAATTCCCTGCGCAAGACATTTGGGTTTCATGCCTATAAACGTGGAGTCGCCATCTCCCTTTTGCAGGAATATTTCCATCACTCGACACCTGCCGAGACCTTGAAGTATATAGGTGTTTCAAGAGCCGAAAAGATCATGACAGAGATCGATGTTAACTTGTGAGTTGCAGTACCGTTTATTTTTCGTATAACCCCAATGAGCACCCTGACATGATGTTACACCCGACAAACTATACAAGGAGGATTTTTTATGGATATCCGCGAAAGCGAGCTTCCGGGAATCGGGCAAAAGTTTGAAATCATTACGAAAAGCAAGGATAAGGTTGTCATTATTATCCACGATGACGGCCGCCGCGAAATTTATCATTTTGATGATAATGATTATGAGGAAAGCATCTCAAGTGTAACTTTTAATGATTCTGAAGCAAGGCAAGTGGCTGCGATTTTGGGCGGCATGGTTTATAAGCCGCAAGCGCTTGAAACGGTTGAGATGGCATTTGCGGGGTTGGTGATCGAGTGGTTTAAGGTTGAACCGAATGCGCCGATCGTCAATCAAACGATTGGAGGCCTTGATGTTCGAAATCAATATGGGGTCACGATCATTGCAATCATGAAAAAAAGTTTGCGCAAAGTGATCAGTCCAGGGCCCGATACGCTGATTGAAGCAGGGGATACTCTAGTTATTTCAGGAGAAAGAAGTGAGCTGAAGAGCTTGATCAAAGAAATGCTGACAAGTGAGGGGTGAGACGGTATAGATGGATCATTTAGTGTTTGAAGTTGGTACAGCATTGGTCCTTGTGGCTTTGGCAGCGATTCTCGCCGGCAAGCTAAGATTCTCTATCATCCCTTTTTTGATCGTTCTTGGAATGATCGTCGGGCCGCACGCTCCTAAAATCGGGATTATAGATTTAACATTCATAGAGAGCCGGGAAATGATCGAATTCCTCGGCCGAATCGGCGTTTTGTTTTTACTGTTTTATTTAGGCCTTGAGTTTTCAATCGGAAAATTGATTAAGTCGGGAAGATCGATTGTTACCGGCGGGACTATTTATATCCTGATCAACTTCAGTTTGGGGTTGCTATACGCCTATTTAATGGGCTTTCCGACTCTTGAAGTGTTAATTATGGCCGGTATCGTAACGATCTCTTCAAGTGCGATTGTCGCAAAAGTCCTTGTCGATCTGAGGAGAACGGGTAATTCTGAAACCGAATTGATTCTCGGAATCATCATGTTTGAGGATATTTTTCTCGCCGTTTATCTTTCCGTTGTCTCAGGGCTTGTTCTCGGCGGTTCAAGCTCTTTCGCAGATGCACTAACCTCGATTCTGATTGCCCTCGGTTACATGCTGTTATTTTTCATCGTTGCCAGAAAAGCGACACCACTTTTGAACCGGCTGCTCAATATTGCTTCAGATGAAATCTTCATCATTGTCATCTTTGCCGCGCTGTTTTTCATCGCCGGATTTTCGGAGACAATTCATGTTGCGGAAGCGATCGGAGCCCTGCTTCTTGGACTCGTTTTATCAGAAACAGAGCACAGCAAGCGGATTGAGCACTTGGTTATTCCTTTCAGAGATTTTTTCGGTGCGATCTTTTTCTTCAGCTTTGGCTTGAATATTGACCCGTTTTCCCTCGGCGGAGCTGTGTGGCTCGCGCTCGGTGCTGTTATTTTGACGATCGTCGGCAATTTTGTTGCAGGAATGATTGCGGGGCGGCGTGCCGGTTTATCCTATAAAGCATCCTCCAATATCGGGCTGACGATTGTTTCGCGCGGAGAATTTTCGATCATTGTTGCCAATATTGGGATTGCGGGCGGATTAATGCCGATTTTAAAGCCATTTTCAGCTTTGTATGTGCTAATACTGGCGATTTTAGGACCGCTCCTTACAAGAGAATCAAAAACTATCTACAGATTTTTGGATAAAATATTCAAGTGGAGCAACAGGCCAAAAAAAGTGACAGTCCCAGCTGAATAAGCAAAAAAATAACGTACCGTTAACGGTACGTTATTTTTTTGGGGAAGGGTTGCATCTGGAACTGGCTTTAATGAGCAGAAGCGCGATATTCGATCTTTGATTGAATTCACCATTCAAGCTCTAGTATAATAGTAAAGTTGAGGAGGGAACGTATGCTAAAGTCAAAAAAACGCTGGATTGTTCAACAGTCCGACCGGGAAAAATCAGAAGCAATCGCAAAAGAACTGAACATTACTCCTCTTGTAGCATCTTTGCTTATCAATCGCGGACTCGATACCATGGAAGCGGCACGGTCTTTTTTATTTGATAAAGAACAGCAATTTCATGATCCATTTTTGCTTAAAGATATGGATAAAGCAGTACGGCGAATTCAAGAGGCGATTGGCAACAAAGAGCCGATCTTGATTTTTGGTGATTATGATGCTGATGGAGTGAGCAGCACCGCGGTCATGATGAAAACACTGGTTGAGTTGGGAGCCAATGTTGAATTTTACATACCTAATCGTTTTACAGAAGGATATGGCCCGAATGAACAGGCCTTTAGAAAAGCTGCAGAAAGAGGATTTGCGCTAATCATCACGGTCGATACGGGAATTTCAGCCCTCGATGAAGCAAAAGTTGCGGCCGGGCTTGGCGTTGACCTCATTATTACAGATCACCATGAACCAGGTCCGGAATTGCCGCAAGCTCTTGCAATCATTCACCCGAAACTGGAAGACAGCCTGTATCCATTTCGGGAACTGGCGGGGGTGGGAGTTGCTTTAAAGCTTTCCCACGCTCTTTATGGGAGAGTGCCTGAGCATTTGCTTGAATTTGCCGCGATCGGCACGATTGCCGATCTTGTTTCATTACAAGGAGAAAACAGGCTGATTGCCAGGCAAGGAATTCAACGATTGAGCATCACGAAAAATAAAGGGCTGCAAGCCTTATTTAAAGTGACGGGTGCCGATCCCGCCGCCATTACCGAAGAAACCGTCGGCTTTCTGATTGCACCGCGAATCAATGCAGCCGGAAGATTAATAGACGCTGATCCTGCCGTCAAGCTGCTTTTGACCGATGACGAGCTTGAAGCAGCCGCATTGGCAGAGGAAATTGATGAACTGAATAAACAGCGGCAAGCTCTTGTTAACTCCATCGCCGAAGAAGCAATCAGGGAAGTGGAAGAACACTTTCCTGCCGATGAAAATCCAATGCTTGTCATTGGCAAGGAGGGATGGAATGCCGGCGTCATTGGCATTGTTGCCTCCCGGCTTGTTGAAAAATTTTACCGGCCGGTCATTGTGTTCAGTTTTGACAAAGAGAAAGGCGAAGCGAAGGGTTCAGCCCGGAGCATCCCTGGATTTGATCTGTATAAAAATCTCTCGCTCTGCAAGGATATTCTTCCGCATTTTGGCGGCCACCCGATGGCAGCGGGGATGACGCTGCAGCTTGAAAATGTGGACGAGCTCCGCTCCCGTCTGAATGACCTTGCCGGGAAACAGCTAAGCAAAGACGATTTTATTCCGGCCGTCCACCTCGATGCAAAAATCGAACTGAGTGAGATCCATTTGTCCTCAGTGATGGAGCTGCAAATGCTCGCTCCATATGGAACCGATAATCCAAAGCCGAAAGTGCTCGTTGAAAATGCCGCAATCAGCAGCATGCGAAAAATCGGCTCCAACCAGGACCACCTGAAAATGACTCTTGAAGACAACGGGGCTGAATTGGACGGAATCGGGTTTGGGCTGGGCCATTTATATGAACATATTTCGCCTGCAACAAAACTGTCGGTGATCGGAGAACTGTCGATTAATGAATGGAATAATATCCGCAAACCGCAAATCTTTTTACATGACTTGTCGGTCTCCGCTTGGCAGCTGTTTGATCTGCGTGGGTTAAAGCGCTATGACAAGCTCGCGGAGCTGATTCCGGCCGCAAACTTGAAAGCAATTGTTTTTCATGAAGCGAACAGAGAAAAATTTGCGGGCATCTTTAACAGGGAAATGATCTGTATTTCTTCTGAAGAGGATGCGGCCCAATTGGATATCGATGATTGCAGCGTGCTGATCGTTGATCTTCCGCCGGCAAAAGAATGGCTGGCGCGGCTCGTTGCCGGTAAGCGGCCGGCACGAATATACGTTCATTTTTATAAAGAGGGCAGCGAGTTTTTTAGTACCGTGCCAACAAGGGAGCATTTTAAGTGGTATTATGCATTCCTTGCAAAAAAGTCTCCATTCGATTTAAATCGCCTCGGTGACGCCCTTGCAAAGAACAGGGGCTGGACGAAAGAAACGATCGATTTTATGTCACAGGTGTTTTTTGAATTGGATTTTGTTACAATAAACAATGGATTTATTTCCTTGAATAAATCGATAAAAAAGCGTGATTTAACGGATTCTAAAACCTATCAAGCAAAACTGGAACAATATACTCTTGAGAATGATTTGCTTTATTCGCCGTTTCAGCACTTAAAAGGCTGGTTCGACCAATACGTTAAAGGGTCGGTTAAACATGAGGAGGCAATAAAAGAATGGATTTAAAACAATTTGTAACGATCGTTCCCGACTGGCCAAAACCGGGAATTAAATTTAAAGACATCACTACATTGATGGACAACGGCCAGGCATATAAATATGCAACAGACCAAATCGTTGCCTATGCACGGGAAAGAAAAATAGATTTAGTGGTCGGGCCAGAGGCGCGAGGCTTTATTATCGGCTGCCCGGTGGCGTATTCTCTTGGAGTAGGTTTTGCTCCTGTCAGAAAAGAAGGGAAGCTGCCGCGTGAAACGGTCAAAGTTGATTATGGCCTTGAGTATGGGAAAGATGTACTGACGATTCATAAGGATGCGATCAAGCCGGGGCAGCGGGTCTTGATTACCGATGACCTGCTCGCAACCGGGGGAACGATAGAAGCGACGATTAAATTGGTCGAGCAACTTGGCGGAATTGTCGCCGGGATCGCCTTTTTAATCGAATTAACCTATCTGGACGGCCGCAGCAAACTGGATGGCTATGATATTTTAACGTTAATGCAATTTTAAAGATGATAGGAGAGAGCACTTGTTCGAAGGTGCTCTTTTTTATTAATCGGAAGCCTTACAATTTGACCAAATTCGACATTTTTTTTGTTTTCCAGAAAAAATAAACTCCTTTCCCTTTACATCTTCTCCTTTTTTTTTAATAATAGTAACAATCATTCTAAATATTGTCTCAGGTGATTAAAGCAGGGAGATTGCAAGTCTCCTTCATATAGATAAAACAGCTTCTAAAGAGAGAAGCAATATAACGGGGAAATAAAGGTGATCCTATGGCGAATGATCAAGTGTTAACCGCCGAACAAGTCATCGACCGAACAGCACAATATTTGAATGGCGAGCACGTTAACCTGGTTCGAAAAGCATATGAATTTGCCAGGAGTGCCCATTCGGAGCAATACAGAAAATCAGGTGAGCCGTACATTATCCATCCTATCCAGGTTGCCGGGATTCTGGCTGATTTGGAGATGGATCCTGCGACAGTCGCAGCCGGTTTTCTTCATGATGTTGTCGAAGACACTGACATATCGTTTGAGGACATAAAAGAAGCTTTTAACGATGAAGTGGCAATGCTTGTTGATGGTGTAACGAAACTCGGTAAAATTAAGTATAAATCGCATGAAGAGCAGCAAGCCGAAAATCATCGGAAAATGTTTGTGGCGATGGCCCAGGATATTCGGGTCATTTTGATAAAGCTCGCAGACCGGCTCCACAACATGCGGACTTTAAAGCACCTGCCTGCTGAAAAGCAAAGGCGGATTTCGAATGAAACGCTTGAAATTTTTGCTCCGCTGGCGCACAGGCTCGGGATTTCGAAAATTAAATGGGAGCTTGAAGACACAGCCTTAAGATATTTAAATCCGCAGCAGTACTACCGCATAGTCAATCTGATGAAGAAAAAACGGGCGGAGCGGGAGCAGTATCTTGATGAAGTAATCGGCGAAGTGCGTGAGCGGATGAGCGAAGTGTCAATAAAAGCCGAAATTTCCGGCAGGCCAAAGCATATTTACAGCATTTATCGCAAAATGGCATTGCAAAATAAACAGTTTAATGAAATCTATGACTTGCTTGCCGTGCGAATTGTCGTAAACAGCATCAAGGACTGCTATGCGGTGCTTGGGATTATCCATACATGCTGGAAGCCGATGCCCGGCCGCTTTAAAGACTATATTGCGATGCCAAAGCCGAATATGTACCAGTCCCTGCATACAACCGTGATCGGTCCAAAGGGCGATCCGCTCGAGGTGCAAATCCGGACGTTTGAAATGCATCGAATTGCCGAATTCGGGGTGGCGGCCCACTGGGCATACAAAGAAGGTAAATCAGCGGGTGACAGTTCTACCTTTGAAGATAAGCTAACATGGTTCAGGGAGATACTGGAATTCCAAAATGATACAGCGAATGCCGAAGAATTCATGGAATCGCTGAAAATCGATCTGTTTTCCGATATGGTCTTTGTTTTTACGCCAAAAGGGGACGTTATTGAGCTTCCGCACGGTTCGGTGCCGATTGATTTTGCCTATCGGATCCACTCGGAGATCGGCAATAAAACGATTGGCGCAAAAATCAACGGGAAAATGGTCACGCTCGATTATAAGCTGAAGACCGGGGACATTATTGAAATCCTGACATCGAAGCACTCCTATGGTCCTAGCCAGGACTGGTTAAAGCTGGCCCAAACCTCGCAGGCAAAAAATAAAATCAGGCAATTTTTCAAAAAGCAGCGTAAAGACGAAAATTTTGAAAAAGGCAAAGAGCTTGTTGAAAAAGAAATCCGCAATATGGATTTCGATTTAAAAGAAATTTTGACGCCGGATAATGTGAAGCGGGTTGTTGAAAAATTCAACTTCACGAACGAAGAGGATATGTATGCAGCGGTTGGCTACAACGGGATTACGGCCTTGCAGGTTGCCAACCGCCTGACGGAGAAATCACGGCGCCAGCGGGATCGGGAGCAGGAAACGAATATTTCCGATGCGGTTACCGAATTAAAATCGTTTCCGTCCGTCAAGAAACGCGAGTCAGGCGTTCGTGTCTCGGGCATTGATAACCTGTTAATCCGCCTGTCCCGTTGCTGCAACCCGGTTCCCGGGGATGAAATTGTCGGCTTTATTACTAAGGGCCGCGGCGTGTCTGTCCACCGCGCCGATTGTACCAATATCAATTCAGGAGATGCCCAGGCCCGGCTGATCCCAGTGGAATGGGAAACGGGCTTAAATGACCGCAAGGAATATAATGTTGAGATTGAGATCAGCGGATATGATCGCCGGGGGCTGCTCAATGAGGTGCTCCAGGCGGTCAATGAAACGAAAACGAATATTTCAGCTGTTTCCGGAAAGTCCGACCGCAACAAAGTGGCAACGATCTTGATGTCAATTGCGATTCACAATGTCAGCCACCTGCAAAAGGTAGTCGACCGGATTAAGCAAATTCCTGACATTTATTCTGTTCGCAGGATCATGAACTAAGGAGAAAAACAATGCGTGTTGTAGTGCAAAGAAGCAGGGAAGCAAAAGTGACTGTTGCAGGAACGGTTGTCGGAAAGATACAACACGGCTTTGTCCTGCTTGTTGGCGTAACCCATGAAGACAATGCAGGCGATGCTGCCTATCTTGCCGATAAAATTGCCAATCTCCGCGTCTTTGAAGATGAAAACGGCAAAATGAATTTATCACTGCTTGATGTTGGCGGCGAGGTTTTATCTGTATCGCAGTTCACTTTATACGGCGACTGCCGCAAGGGGAGGCGCCCTAATTTCATGGACGCTGCAAAACCCGGCCAGGCCGCGGAGATTTATGGCATTTTTAATCAGCTCCTCACTGAAAAAGGGATTCACGTCGAAACAGGCCGGTTTGGCGAGATGATGAATGTTGAGCTGAATAACGATGGACCTGTAACATTGATCATCGACAGCAAATAAAAAATATATGAACCTGCAAAAAACCGGAAAGACAAAACGCCTTTCCGGTTTTTTACTGTCCAATTATCGTATTTTTAAAGGCTTGTCCTATTTTTTGAAATAGCGGGTAAGCCCGTCAAATACTCCAGAAGCAATCGATTCCTGATAGGTTCCCGAAGTAATAAGTGTTTCTTCAGACGGGTTGCTAAGATAACCGAGCTCCAGCAGAACGGCGGTCTGTTTATTTTCCCTTAATACTAAATAATCGCCGTGGCGCACGCCGCGATCCTTGATCTTTGCTTGCCCTGCGGCAGCCGCATGAATGGACTCTGCTAAAGTCTTTTGATAGTCATGATAGTAAAAGCTGGTCATTCCTCTTACACTGTTGTCTTCAATGCTGTCGTAGTGAATACTGATAAAAGCATCAGCACCGGATGAATGCGCAAGTTTAACTCTTGCCTTTAACGACTTGTATGTATCGTTGCTGCGGGTAAGAATAACATTGGCGCCTGCTGCTTTTAGCTTATCATATAAGAGCTTTGCGGTTTTCAGGGTCAATTCCTTCTCGTTCGTTCCAGCTGCCCCCGTCGCACCAAAATCCCTTCCGCCATGGCCGGGGTCAATGATAATCGTTTTCCCTTTGATGTGCTTCTCGCCGCCAGGCTTTTCTATTTTCGGGGCCGGGCCGTTCACTGAAACAAGCCAGCCCGCGACAAAGCCGGTTGAGCCGTTTGAAAGTTCGATTTCATACCAGTCATTTTTCATGCTGATGACTTGAAATGATTCTCCCTGGTTTGCCCGGCTGATAACAGAATGATCGACGCCCGGTTTATTGCGGATGTTTGTCCCATCGTGCAAAATTGCAACCGTGCTGTTTTTTACCTCTTGCTTTGCCCCGGTGCTGCTTTTGCGCGCCGATTTACTCAAATACCAGCTCGCTACCCAGCCGGACAAGCCTGGTTCATATTCGATTTTTGTCCAATTATTTTTTTCTTCAAGGACTGGATATTCCTTACCTTTTGAAACAGACCCGATAACCTCTCCCGCAAAACTTCCTTGTGCGCGGACTTGAAGATTGTCGGTGGTTACTGCAGCTGTTACGCCGTTTAAGTCAGGCGCTGCGTCTCCGGCTTTCTTTGCTTTACTCCGGGAATTTGTTGCAACATACTCGCTCTTTACCCACCCCGTCTGCCCGGAAATACTGATTTCCAACCAGCCGTCTTTTTCAGACTGGACCAAAAATGTCTCGCCTTCCCCGAGTTTTTTGATCACATTGCTTTGCAGTGATGGCTGCTCCCTGACATTTAACGAGTTTACTGTCGCCGTCCCGCTTTTTTTAGTCGATTTATTAGCCCGCTTCTTTTCTTGATCCGGGGCTGCCGCCAAATATTCCTTTGAAATCCAGCCTTCCCCGTCCGGGGCTTTGATCTTGGTCCAATTTTCGTTTGTTTCAAGAATATCCACCGTCTGGCCACTGCTTAAAACCGCAACTACTTGAAACTCGGTGCCCGGCCCTTTTCTCAGTCGCAAACCATCCGTTGTAACAGTTCCTGTGCCGCTTGTTGCAGAAACTTCTTCGGCAGAGCTTTCCTGTTCAGAAGAAACATGCCAGTTCGCGACCCAGCCTTTGCGGCCATTCGCCAGCTTTATTTGAATCCAATCTTCCTCAACTTTTTTCGAAGAATATGTTTCTCCGTTTTTAACCTCGCCGATCACCTTGAAAGAAAGTCCCGGGCCTTCCCGAACATTCAGCGAGCTTGCGGTAATCGTGACGGAACTGTCAGCAGCAGCCGACAGGCGCGGCTGACATGCGCCTGTGAGTAAAAACACGCAAGTGAGGAAAAGGATCAATTTATTCTTTTTCAGACAGATTCCCCCCTTGATGGATATATAAAATTATTTTAACGGACAACCCAAATAAATTCATTCCTTATTTGTTAATATCGTCCATTGTTCCTAAACTTTTAAAAAATCTTTTTTAGATTGAAAATTTTTCGGCTGGCGTGGGCACAATAGGCTATAGGAGAACAACAGGAACAAGCGGCTTTTCGTTTGTCACGCACAAAGGATGGTTGAGATGAGATTTAGTGAAAAGGGGTTGGCGGCCCATTCGGGTGAGAACCAGCTGTTCGGTGTCGATTTTCATGATTTTATCGAGAAGGAGCAAAATGCGAGTACTTTTGAACTCGCTTCTGAATTCGGATTAACGGTCAGAGACGTCCGCAAGCTAAAGAAGCAATTGGAAAGGTCGTAATTTGGCCCTTGACATCGGGCAGGATGCTCCGTATTATTATATAAATAAAAATGTCGCAAATTTTACTTAAACCGATGATGGAGAAGAGTAGTTAAGAACTGCATGAAAAGAGAGGATTTGTCCCAGGCTGAAAGCAGATCCGCATGATCCCTTAATGAACGAACACTCCGTAGGCTTCGCCCTGAAAAAGACTTGAGCTTTAGTAGGGGATGAACGTATGCAGGCGTTAACTGTTAAAGAGGAAGTCTGTTTAAGGCTTCAATTAGGGTGGCACCACGGGAAATCCAGACTCTCGTCCCTTGTTTAGCAATAGACAAGGGACCGGGAGTTTTTTTGTTTTGCCATACGAGTAAATTTCACAATGTAATAAGCTAGACCGAAAAACGAATGAAAATTGTCTAAATAAATAGGAGGTACCGTAAGAATCGAATAATACTTTCTTAATTTTAAATAACTGTTCGTTTTTCAATTAAAGAATTGCTTTATAAAATTCATTCCATACATAAACGTTTTTAGGAGGAGGAAAAAAGATCATGTCGATTCAAATCCCGAGAGGAACGCAGGATATCTTGCCCGGACAATCGGAAATATGGCAGCTGATTGAACAAAAGGCGCGCGACCTCTGTAAAAAATACCAATACCGCGAAATCAGGACGCCGATTTTTGAACATACTGAATTGTTCACAAGGAGTGTCGGCGATTCGACAGATATTGTCCAAAAGGAAATGTACACGTTTGAAGACAGGGGGGAACGGAGTCTGACGCTAAGGCCGGAAGGAACGGCATCGGCTGTTCGTTCTTTCGTCGAAAATAAGATGTTTGGCTATGCGAACCAGCCGGTTAAGCTTTACTATATGGGTCCAATGTTCAGGTACGAACGTCCCCAGGCAGGCAGGTACCGGCAGTTTGTCCAGTTTGGGGTGGAGGCTCTCGGCAGTGCTGATCCAGCGATTGATGCTGAAGTCATCTCCCTGGCCGTCATGCTGTATCGGGAGCTTGGCCTCAAATCTCTGAAGGTCGTCATTAACAGCCTTGGTGACAAAGACAGCCGGAAGGCGCACAGGGATGCACTTGTAAAGCACTTTGAGCCCCGGATCGGCGAGTTTTGTGCAGACTGCCAAAACCGGCTTGGCACAAATCCGTTGCGGATTCTTGATTGCAAGCAGGACCGCGGCCACGAGCTGATGAAAACAGCCCCATCGATTCTTGACTTTCTAAATGAAGATTCCAGGGAATATTTTCAAAAGGTACAAAAATACTTAACCGACCTTGGCATTTCATTTGAAGTCGATCCAAACCTCGTGCGCGGCCTTGACTATTACTGCCACACAGCTTTTGAAATTATGAGCGAGGCAGAAGGATTCGGCGCGATTACGACCCTTTGCGGAGGCGGGAGATACAACGGCCTAGTACAGGAAATCGGCGGACCGGAGACGCCTGGAATCGGTTTTGCGCTCAGCATCGAACGGTTGATTGCAGCTCTTAAGGCTGAAAATATTGAACTGCCCGTGCAGGAAGGCCTTGACTGTTACCTTGTGTCTCTCGGTGAAGAAGCAAAGGATTACACAGTTGGTTTACTCCACAGACTGAGGGCGGCCGGGTTTTCTGCAGAACGCGATTATCTTGACCGGAAAATTAAAGGACAGTTCAAGGCGGCGGATCGAAGCCATGCAAAATTTGTGGCTGTCCTCGGCGATGATGAGCTGCAGGCAAAAAAAATCAATTTGAAAAATATGGATACAGGTGAACAAACTGGGATCAGCCTTGATTCATTTATAGATAAATTGAAAGAGCTGTTGAACTAGAGGAGGATGAATATGTTTGGGAGAAGCTATTTTTGCGGTGAAGTAACAGAGAAAGCGATCGGTGAAAAAGTAACGCTAAAAGGCTGGGTTCAAAAGCGCCGCGATCTTGGCGGGCTGATCTTTGTTGACCTTCGCGACAGAACAGGCATCGTTCAGGTCGTTTTTAACCCTGATGCTTCAAAGGATGCTCTTTCGGCCGCTGAAAAAATCCGTTCTGAATATGTGCTCGATGTTGAAGGAACGGTTGTCGCCAGAGAAGCAGGAACCGTCAATGAGAATTTAAAAACTGGAAAAGTCGAAATTCATGCGGAAAAAGTGACGATTATCAATGAATCGAAAACACCTCCATTTTTGATTAGCGACAAGACAGATGTGGCAGAAGAAATCCGGTTAAAATACCGTTATTTGGATTTGCGCCGTCCTGTCATGGTTGAGACCTTTAAGATGCGCCATCAGGTGACAAAGGTCATGCGCGATTACCTTGATGGAGAAGGGTTTTTGGATATTGAAACGCCAATCTTAACGAAAAGCACACCGGAGGGAGCCCGCGATTATCTTGTTCCAAGCCGGGTTCATCCGGGGGAGTTTTATGCTTTGCCCCAGTCTCCACAGCTTTTCAAGCAGCTTCTCATGGTCGGCGGAATTGAAAGGTACTACCAGATTGCCCGCTGTTTCCGCGATGAGGACTTGCGCGCTGACCGCCAGCCCGAATTCACCCAGCTCGATATTGAAACAAGCTTCATGAGTGAGGAAGACATCATTTCTTTAATAGAAAAGATGATGGAGAAAATCATGAGCGAGGTGAAAGGAATACAGGTGCAGCTGCCGTTCCCCCGAATGACGTATGCGGAGGCGATGAGCCGCTATGGTTCAGACAAACCGGATACCCGCTTTGGGATGGAGCTGGCTGACCTTTCCGAAGTCGTTAAAAATTCCGGCTTTAAAGTGTTTGCCGGCGCTGTTTCCGGTGGAGGACAGGTTAAGGCCCTGAATGTTAAAGGAGGCGCTTCGAAATATTCAAGAAAGGATATTGATGCGCTCACCGAATTTGCTGCGCGCTACGGGGCAAAAGGTCTTGCCTGGCTCAAGGCAGAGGAGGAGGGCTTAAAAGGTCCAATCAGCAAATTTGTCCCGGATGAAGAGCAGGAACAATTTACGAGAATTTTACAAGTAGAACCGGGCGATCTCCTCCTGTTTGTTGCTGATAAGAAAAATGTCGTCGCCGATTCCCTCGGTGCGTTAAGATTGAAGCTTGGCAAAGAATTGGGACTTATTGACCAGAGCCTGTTCAACTTCCTCTGGGTCACCGACTGGCCGCTGTTGGAGTATGATGAAGAAGAAGGCCGTTATTATGCAGCACATCATCCTTTTACAATGCCGGTAAGGGAAGATATGCACCTGCTCGAATCGGATCCTGCAAGAGTCAGGGCGCAGGCCTATGACATTGTGCTTAACGGCTTTGAGCTTGGCGGAGGCTCGCTCCGTATTTTCGAACGCGATATCCAGGAGAAAATGTTCTCAGTGCTTGGCTTTACACCGGAAGAAGCGAACGAACAGTTCGGTTTCCTGCTTGAAGCCTTTGAATACGGGACACCGCCGCACGGGGGCATTGCGCTTGGGCTTGACCGGCTTGTCATGCTGCTCGCCGGCAGATCAAATCTTCGTGATACGATTGCTTTTCCGAAAACGGCGAGTGCCAGCTGTCTATTAACAGATGCTCCGGGAGAAGTCGATCCGGCCCAGCTGAAAGAATTGCATTTGTCACTGAATGTTAAGAAAGATGAGTAATTACCTATACCCAGTTTCTTGAAAGCAGCATGCGAATATGGTAAGATACAATCAATAGAAAAAGAGTCCTGATGTGTTCGTTGTAATTCCTGAAGTTTTGACCGAACATCTTTAACTTCGGGAGTCTGCGTTTCCACTCTGCGTAAATGCCTTATGGAAGGACTTACAAAAGTTTGGAACAGGACACCCACCTGCGAGAGCGGGTTCAAAACGAAGGCATCAATTAAAGGCAACGGCACGATTGGGACTCTTTCGGTACATACGCCTTTAAAACTCCATGTGGACTGCGCATGGGGTTTTCTTATGCAAAAATTACTTGAAAGACTACTTGTTTTTGCCGGTAAGTATGATATATTCATTAACGGGAAAAACATAAAGAAACTATTTAGGAGAATAACGGAGTTGAAATAGATGTTACACCAATTTTCACGCAATGAGCTCGCGATCGGCAAAGAAGGGCTTGAAAAGATGAAGAACGCAACTGTCGCCGTGCTTGGCATTGGCGGAGTCGGTTCTTTTTCGGCAGAGGCTCTGGCAAGATCAGGTGTCGGCAGGCTTGTATTAATAGATAAAGATGATGTCGATATAACGAATGTGAACCGGCAAATTATTGCCCTGCTGTCGACTGTGGGCAGGCCAAAGGTGGACATCATGAAAGAGCGGATTGAGGATATTAATCCGGACTGTGAAGTAATCGCCTTAAAGATGTTTTACACTGAAGAAACATATGAAGAGATTTTTAGCTATAATCTTGATTATGTCGTTGATGCTTCCGATACAATTTCTTATAAAATTCATTTGATGAAAGAATGCTTGAAGCGCAATATTCCGATTATATCGAGCATGGGAGCGGCGAATAAAATGGATCCGACCCGCTTCCAGATTGCCGATATTTCAAAAACACATACGGACCCGATTGCAAAGGTGATCAGGACAAAATTGCGGAAAGAGGGAATCCGCAAAGGAATCCCGGTTGTGTTTTCCGATGAAAGCCCAATTGTGATTCGCGAGGACGTCAGAAAAGAAGTCGGCAATGACAAAGCGCAAATTCGCAAAGCAAAAATGCCGCCATCATCCAATGCGTTTGTCCCATCCGTTGCCGGCCTGATCATGGCCAGCCATGTCGTGAAAGAATTGCTGCACGGAGTTAAAATCCATCGCGTCAGGAGCGAATAGCAGGCCAGGTTTACGAGTTGAATATGAAGATAACCGACAGACAAAAGCGCTAGTGTTTTGTCTGTTTTTTTTTACCCGCGGATAATTGATCTGGATTTTGTTGCTTGAATCTTTGATTTTAGTATAATTTGGACAGGATCAGAAATGCACTCTGGATGAGAACTTTTAACTACAAGGTGGAAGTCCTTTAAAATGTATTCTATGGAATTGTGGTGTGGAAAAAGAGGAGTCCAAGAACAGGTCTCCTCTTTTTCCATATCATATTTAACATACACATCTTGCGGTCACTTTTTAAAATATTTTTTGTATAAGAAAAACACTAAAACAATAGCTACGGCTATTAAGGAAGTCTTGATTGAGAAACGAACAATTCCTAATATATACTCTGATAGAGGCTGATAGGAATGAATATAAGTCTCTCCTACTTTGGTTATATTTTCTCTGGGAAAAAATAGAATTCCATAGCTCAAACCACCCATAAATCCATAAATTAAACTCTTAAGAAGCCACTTCTCTAACAGTTAAACCACTCCTTTTCACCTTTTTTAAAAAAGTTTAGAAAAAAAAGGAAAATAATTAACATTATATGTTATAATATACTTGATTATACCAAAGGAGGAGATTTTGTTGAGACTAAAAGTTGTTTCTAAGGTTGCATTTGTAATTGCATTAATCATTGCTGTAATCGGTTTTAGTACTAAAGGATTTGTCTATGCAGACAAACTATCAACTAGTCTAACACCAGCCAATGCAAAATCATGTGCTATAACTGATATACCCCAAGAAGAACTTCAAGAATCTAAGACAATCAAATCTAAAAATGGTAATAAAGTTTATGACGTCAAAAACCCAGAGAAGTATGTAAAAGCACTTGGTTTAGAAGCTCCTAGTCCAGGAGCAAAATTAGTTGGTATTTCATTCTCTTATAGTAACCCAGCCCCTAATTCTACGACAAACCCTAGCAGTGACTTTACTACACAAGCAGGTACTGGTTATTATCTTAAAAACATTCGTAGTTCAGAGGCGTGTGGAGCTCAAGTAATTAGGTCTTCTTATTATACTGGGCCATCAACACCAACAATGACTGTCACTGAAACTGTGAGTGCTTCCTTTAATGCCAATGTAGGAGTATCTGCTCAAGTCGTCTCGGCTGGAGTTGGATTTAATGTTACATCTACCTATACTGTAAGCGATTCTTATTCTGTTAAAGTTCCTGCAGGAAAGACTTATAATATAAGAGCAAACCCTATCTTCTTAATAAAAAACTATGAAGTATGGAATGATCCATGGATTGGGTTTGATAAGAAAGTTGGAAGTGGAAGTGCACAGAAGCCAATAGGTGTATGTTTCTATTATTGGGAAGTCTAGTTCTTTAAATCAATATTATTTTGTAAAAAAACATAGATTTCATATTACAAAAGCCAATCCCATATATATTAGGGAATTGGCTTTTTTTAGATTTTATTATGCTATTTGTCCCGTTTTTCATTTAGATGTGGGGTCAACTTTTTTCTATGATGAATTAAATTTTATATGTTGAAAATGCGAAACTCAACTTTGTCTTCCAATCCAAAAGTAACACCATATAAACAAGAAAAGTCAGTACTTATACAACCTAGCTTAGCGAAGCGATTCAGAGTTTTTTTCAGTTAGATACATAAAATGAGAAAAAACACAAACAATCAATGCCTATCCGGGTTAGTAAGAATAACGGTTCTCTCTCCTGTATATCTAGCGTAATGAACATAACTTAAACATACTTCTATTAGTCTTCATAATATTTATTTCCTAAGTTTCTCATAAACTGCTGCAAGCGCCTGCTCAAATTTTCCCGTCTTCTTCGGTTGGTAGTATTCTTTATGTTTGATTCGATCAGGCAAGTACTGCTGTTTCACCCATCCGTTCTCGTAATCGTGCGGATATAAATAGCCGATTCCTCTGCCAAGCTCTTTTGCACCTTTATAATGGGCATCCTTTAAATGGTCAGGGATTTCGCCGCTGTTGCCTGACCGGATATCGGCAAGCGCTGCGTCAAGGGCTGTGTAGGCGGAGTTGGATTTGGGCGACAGGCAAAGCTCGATCACGGCATTGGCAAGCGGAATCCGGGCTTCAGGAAAGCCGAGCCGTTCCGCTGTTTCCACCGCTGCCAATGTTCGTGCGCCTGCCTGGGGATTCGCCAGGCCGATATCTTCGTATGCAATCACAAGCAGCCGCCGGCTCAAGGAGACGAGATCACCGGCTTCAATCAACCGGCCTAAATAGTGGAGAGCGGCATTCACATCACTTCCCCTGATCGATTTCTGGAATGCCGAGATCACATCATAATGGCCGTCCCCGTCTTTATCATAGGTTAAACTTTTCCTCTGGATGCATTCTTCGGCGGTCTCTATTCCAATTGTAATAATACCTTCATCATTTTTTTCAGTGGAAAGGACAGCAAGCTCGAGCGCATTTAAAGCACTCCTGACATCACCATTTGAGGCGGTTGCAAGATGTATAAGGGCATCTTCGGAAATGCTTGCCTTATATCCGCCAAGGCCCCGTTCCTCATCCTCCAGTGCCCGCACCAATGCAGTTTTAATTTCATTTACCTCGAGCGGTTTTAATTCGAAAATTTGCGTGCGACTCCTGATTGCCGGATTGATTGCATGGTACGGGTTGCTTGTTGTTGCCCCGATTAAGGTGATCATGCCATTTTCGAGGTAAGGAAGAAGAAAATCCTGTTTCCCTTTATCCAAACGATGAACCTCGTCGAGTAACAGGATCACTTTTCCTGACATTTTTGCTTCAGCTGCAACGATTTCAAGATCTTTTTTGTTATTGGTCACAGCATTTAAGGTTCGAAACGCATATTTTGTACTTCCGGCAATCGCGCTTGCAATCGAGGTTTTGCCAATGCCGGGAGGGCCGTAAAGGATCATCGAAGACAATTGCTTTGCCTTGACCATTCGGGCAATAATTTTACCGGGACCAACTAAATGCTGCTGGCCGATGATTTCCTCTATTGTACGCGGCCGCATTCGAAAAGCGAGCGGTTTTTGGCTCATATCCATCTCTCCAAATCAATCGATCATTTCTAAAAGAATAGTTTTTTTAAATGTAACATACGAACTTCTGTACTGGAATGCATTTGCCTGTTTAATTGTGCTATAATATCTAATGCCTACCTGGCTACTATGAATTTAACGCAAGTTTAAAAAAGCATAAAAGATAGACAGAATATTAGGGCGGGGAGTCTTGAACAGAAATGATCAGAAAAAGAAAAGGGCAGATTGCCCCGAGGTTTTTTATTTATGTCACCGGGTTGTTAATCATGTCATTAGGGATCGTCCTGATGATTAAAGCGGATCTTGGGGCGACGCCCTGGGATGTTCTCCATGTTGGCTTGTTCTACCGCGTCGGATTGACGATCGGCAGCTGGTCGATTATTGTCGGCCTTTTCATTTTAACAGTTGCAGCGCTTATTTCAAAAGAATTCCCGCAGTTTGGGGCTTTTTTAAATATGCTGCTCGTCGGTGTTTTTATTGATTTATATATGCTGCTGCCTTTTTTGAACACTCCATCAGCCCTGATTGGAAAGGGATTTATGCTCCTTGTGGGGATTGTTTTAATGGCATATGGTATGGGCCTGTACATATCTGCGCAGTTTGGAGCTGGTCCCAGGGATAGCTTAATGATTGCGGTCACCTCAAAAACTGGCTGGAAGGTGCGCAATGTCAGGGCAGGAATGGAACTCTTGGTGTTGTTAATTGGCTGGCAGCTTGGCGGACCAATTTTCTGGGGAACAATCCTGTTCAGCCTCACAATTGGGCCGGCAGTCGGTTATGCTTTGCCGCAGACTCAGGCATTTACAGACCATTGGCTCGCACATTTAAAAAATAGACACAGTATTACGATCGATACAAGTGAAGAAACGAAGCGGAGTGTTGGAATATGAAAATTTCTACAAAAGGGCGTTACGGCTTAACGATCATGATTGAACTTGCGAAAAAGCATGGTGAAGGACCGGTATCACTTAAATCGATTGCGCAAACGAATGGTTTATCCGAGCATTATTTGGAACAGCTGATTGCGCCACTGCGAAATGCCGGCCTCGTCAAGAGCATCCGTGGTGCTTATGGGGGCTATGTTCTTGGTGATTTACCATCGAAAATCACATCGGGAGATATTATCCGCGTCCTTGAAGGGCCGATCAGCCCGGTCGAGGGAATCGAGGATGAAGAACCTGCGAAGCGCGAATTATGGATGAGAATTCGCGATGCTGTAAAGGAAGTCCTTGATAGCACGACATTGGAAGACCTATCAAATTACACGGATAATGGCGATTCAGATTCTTATATGTTTTATATATAATCAGCAACCAATGGGCAGCCTAAAGCCTGACAATAAAGCAATTGTTTTTTTAAAAAGAAGGTGAAAAAATAATGGAACGCATTTACCTGGATCATGCTGCGACAGCCCCGATGCATCCTAATGTCATTCAAAAAATGATTGAGACGATGGAATCACAGTTCGGAAATCCGTCAAGCATCCATTCGTTTGGCAGAGAAGCACGGCATCTTGTTGACGATGCCCGCGAGGTGCTGGCGAGAAGCATTGGTGCGAAGCTGAATGAAATTATTTTTACAGGCGGCGGCACCGAAGCGGATAATTTAGCGGTTATCGGCGGGGCAGAAGCCAATAAGCATAATGGAAAGCATATCATCACAACCGCCATTGAGCATCACGCCGTCCTTCATGCCTGCCGGCAATTGGAGAAGCTCGGTTTTGAAGTTACTTATTTGCCGGTCGATGAGACCGGAAGCATTTCAATTGCCGAATTTAAGCAAGCTTTAAGGGATGATACGATTGTTGTTTCGATCATGTATGGCAATAATGAGGTCGGAGTGATTGAGCCGATCAAAGAGGTTGGCGAACTGCTTAAAAACCACCAAGCTTTGTTTCATACCGATGCTGTCCAGGCGTATGGCGTGGAAAAGCTTGATGTGAACGAACTTTCAGTTGATTTGCTGTCCGTTTCAGCGCATAAAATCAACGGCCCAAAAGGGATTGGCTTTTTATACAGCCGGGAAGGAATCAAGCTGTCTCCGCGGACATTCGGAGGCGAGCAGGAAAGAAAACGGCGCGCCGGAACTGAAAATGTGGCAGCCATTGCCGGCTTTCGCGAGGCTGTGATCATTTCGCAAACGGAGCTGGAAGAAAGACGCAGCCGCTATGCTTCCTTCAAAAAGCTGTTTGTTGACCGCCTTGAAAAGGAAGGAGTAAAATTTTTCATAAACAGCTCGCTTGAAAATTCGTTGCCGCATGTTTTAAACTTAAGCTTTCCGGGGACGGATGTTGAAGCAATGCTTGTTAATCTTGACCTAGCCGGAATCGCGGCATCAAGCGGATCGGCATGCACAGCAGGCTCAATTGATCCCTCACATGTACTTGTGGCTATGTTCGGCAAAGATTCAGACCGGATCAAGAACTCGATCCGTTTCAGTTTCGGTTTAAACAATACAGCGGAACAAGTGGAAAAAGCAGCAAGTAACACAGCTAAAATTGTTAAGCGGCTAACCGCTTAAAATAGCATAAAAGAAGCGGAGTGAACACTATGACGAAACTCCCTGAAAACACGCGAGTAGTCGTTGGAATGTCAGGCGGGGTAGATTCTTCGGTCGCTGCCCTTCTGCTCAAGCAGCAAGGCTATGATGTGATCGGCATATTTATGAAAAACTGGGACGATACAGATGAGAATGGCGTTTGTACTGCGACTGAGGATTATAATGATGTCATTCGCGTCTGCAATCAAATCGGAATTCCCTACTATGCGGTGAATTTTGAAAAGCAATATTGGGAAAAAGTATTTACTTATTTCCTTGACGAATATAAGGCAGGCAGAACTCCCAATCCTGATGTGATGTGTAACAAGGAAATTAAGTTTAAAGCGTTTCTTGAGCATGCGATAAAGCTTGGAGCCGATTATTTGGCAACAGGCCATTATGCGCAGGTCGAGTTCCGTGATGGCGAGTACAAAATGCTGCGCGGCATTGATGAGAACAAAGACCAGACCTATTTCCTGAACCAGTTGACCCAGTCCCAGCTTGAAAAAGTCATGTTTCCACTTGGCGGCTTGGAAAAGCCGGAAGTCAGGGAAATTGCGCTTAAGGCCGGTCTTGCAACGGCAACGAAAAAAGACAGCACCGGCATTTGCTTTATCGGCGAAAGAAACTTTAAGGAGTTCCTCAGCAATTACCTGCCAGCCCAGCCCGGCAATATGGAAACTTTTGATGGTGAAGTTATGGGCAAGCATGACGGGTTGATGTATTATACAATCGGTCAGCGTCACGGTCTCGGGATCGGCGGTTCTGGTGATCCATGGTTTGTGGTCGGCAAGGACCTGGAGAGAAATGTGCTTTATGTCGGCCAGGGATTCGAGAATGAAAAGCTGTATTCCGACTCAATCACAGCGGTTAATGTCAGCTGGGTTTCCGGCCAGCCGAAGCCGTCCGAGTTCGAATGCACTGCGAAGTTCCGCTACCGCCAGCCTGATAATAAAGTAACGGTCCAACTGCTTGAAGATGGAAAAGCGAAAGTTGTCTTCCACGAACCGATCAGGGCGGTAACTCCAGGACAGGCTGTTGTGTTTTATCAAGACGATGAATGTCTCGGCGGCGGAACCATTGACGAGATTTATAAAGATGGAGAGCGGCTTACTTATGCAGGCTGAATGATTGAAAGTGAACCCTTGATTCTTGCCTGGCGGAATCGGGGTTTTTTTCAGCTGAAAAGGTTGGATGCAATAAACATTTCCAATTATGCTATACTTTCATTGAGAACGGAGCGTGGCGATCATGGATAAAAACCAACTGGGCATTCAATATATGAAAGAAGGTAATTGGGAGGAAGCGGCCAAAGTTTTTTCAGAAGCGATTGAGGAAAATCCTCATGATCCCGTGGCTTTTATTAATTTTGGCAATGTTCTTTCCGCGGTTGGCGAAACGGACAGGGCTCTTAAGTTTTATGAAAAGGCGATTGCTTTGGATGAAACGGCCGCTGCCGCCTATTACAGTGCCGGGAATTTATATTTTGATAATCAGCAGTTTGAAGAAGCGAAGAACATGTTTGAAACAGCGATGAAAAATGGCCTCGATTCAGCCGATAATTACTTTATGCTCGGGATGTCGTTCGTGCAGCTGGAGCAGCCTCGTTTTGCGCTTCCATACCTGCAAAGAAGTACGGAGTTAAACGAGGAGGATCCGGAGGCAAGATTTCAATACGGCTTATGCCTGGCCCGGCAGGATTTCATTGATGAAGCGATCAGACAATTTGAAAAATGTATTGAAATAGATGCTGAGCATGCGGATGCTTTTTATAACCTTGGCGTCGCGTATGGTTTTAAGGAACAGCCGGAAAAGGCGTTTTCCATGTTTGAAAAAGCGCTCGACATTCAGCCGGACCATTTGCTTGCCGGCTACGGCAAAAAGCTGCTTGAACAGGGCGGCGAAACGATTTAATTAACTTGGCGGAAGGAGGGAAACCCGGTGGATAAGCAAAATTCGCTCGATTTATTTTCCGGGCAAGGGAAGTTTGTCAAAGGAAAACATTTAGTGACCATTTTTCATAATGAACAAAATTTGTATACAGTCCTGCGCATCCGGATTGAAGAAACGAATGAAAATTACGACGATAAGGAAGCGGTTATCACCGGGTACTTCCCGAGAATTCACGAACAGGAGTCATATATTTTTTTCGGCGAGTTTAAGGATCATCCAAAATTTGGATTGCAGTACCAGGTCAGCCATTTCCGCAAAGACCTTCCGCACTCAAAACAAGGTGTCGTCAATTATTTGTCCGGGGAGCTTTTTAAAGGGATCGGGAAAAAAACAGCCGAGAAGATCGTTGAAATATTGGGAGAAAATGCGATCTCCCGTATTTTGAGCCAGCCGTCGCTTCTCGATACGATTCCCAAACTTCCGCCTGACAAAGCGAAACAGCTGTATGATACACTGATGGAGCATCAGGGCCTTGAACAAATCATGGTCGCCCTAAACGACTATGGGTTTGGTCCGCAGTTATCGATGAAAATTTATCAGGTTTACAAAGAAAATACGATTGAAATTCTTCAATCGAATCCGTATAAGCTTGTTGAAGATGTGGAGGGAATCGGTTTCGGAAGAGCTGATGAACTCGGCTACCAGCTCGGGATCAGGGGCAGCCACCCTGATCGGATCAAAGCGGCATGCCTCTATTGCCTGGAACTGGAGAGCATGCAGGCCGGCCATGTTTATGCAAATGCCGCGGATGTGCTCGAATCTGTCAAAAAACTTCTTGAAGACAATCAGGACGAGGAAATCGAGTTTCAAGACATTTCCAATGAAATGATCAAGCTGGAAGAGGAAGGAAAGCTGATCGTAGAAGAAAAGCGCCTTTACTTACCTTCTTTATTTTTCTCGGAAAAAGGAGTCGTCACCAATATTAAGCGGCTGCTGAGCCAGACGGAATATAAGGACCAGTTCCCCGAGTCGGAATTTTTGCTCGCGCTTGGGAGCCTTGAAGAGCGGCTCGGTGTCCAGTATGCGCCCTCCCAAAAAGAGGCGATTCAGAAGGCGCTTATGTCACCGATGCTTATTCTGACCGGCGGTCCCGGCACCGGCAAGACGACCGTCATCAAGGGGATTGTCGAGCTTTATGCCGAACTGCATGGCTGTTCATTGGACCCGAAAGACTACAAAAAAGAAGAGCCTTTTCCGTTTTTACTGGCTGCGCCGACAGGAAGGGCCGCGAAGCGGATGAGTGAGTCAACGCGCTTGCCTGCTTTCACGATCCACCGGCTGCTTGGCTGGAATGGTACAGAGGGTTTTGACCGCCATGAGGATAATCCGCTCGAAGGAAAAATCTTGATCGTGGACGAAACGTCAATGGTTGATATTTGGCTGGCAAACCAGCTTTTCAAAGCATTGCCCGCCAATATTCAAGTTATTCTTGTTGGTGACGAGGACCAGCTTCCGTCTGTCGGGCCCGGCCAGGTTTTAAAGGATCTGCTCCAATCCGAACGGGTTCCAACCGTGCGTCTCACCGATATTTACCGCCAGGCAGAAGGGTCGAGCATCATTGAGCTTGCCCACTCGATTAAAAATGGCCAGCTTCCGCATAAGGTTGCCGAACAGCGGCCTGACCGCTCATTCATCAAATGCTCACCAGCTCAGATTGCCGATGTCGTTGAAAAAGTCGCACTCAATGCAAAAAAGAAAGGCTATACGGCCAAAGATATTCAAGTTCTGGCACCGATGTACAGGGGCCCGGCCGGAATTGACAGATTGAATGTGATGCTTCAGGAGATTTTTAACCCGAACCCCGATGGGACGAGAAAAGAGATTTCGTTCGGCGACGTAAAATACCGGATTGGCGATAAGGTGCTCCAGCTGGTCAATCAGCCGGAAAGCCATGTGTTTAACGGGGATATCGGCGAAATCGTCTCTATTTTCTACGCGCGCGAGAACACGGAAAAGCAGGATATGGTGATCGTTTCGTTTGATGGAGTCGAAGCGACATATACAAGGCAGGATTTAAATCAAATCACCCATGCCTATTGCTGTTCAGTCCATAAATCACAGGGAAGTGAATTCCCGATTGTGGTTTTGCCTGTCGTGAAAAGCTATTACAGAATGCTGCGCCGAAACTTGATTTATACCGGGATTACAAGAAGCAAGCAATTTTTAATTTTGTGCGGGGAGCCCGAAGCTTTGCGGATCGGAGTTGAACGAGCCGACGACCAGGCGCGCAATACGACTCTGGCGGCGAAGCTCCGCGCATCCATTCCGGGAGCTTGCGGGCAGGAAACGGCTTCATCTGGTGAAAAGGAAATCTCTTATGAAGAGCAATTAATGAATGCAGACCCGATGATTGGGATGGAGAATATCACTCCGTATGATTTTCTTGAAAATCTGCAGTAAAAAAAGACCGGCAATGGATAGACCATCCTTGCCGGTCCTTTTCATATACGCATTAGCTGCTGTAACGGCGCTCATTTTCATCGAAAAGATCATCCAGAGAGCTTAATGTTCCGTCTTCTTCCACCTGATGCGTGTTGATGATTCCTTGAGACAAAGTGAGTTCAATAAAACAACTCCAACAATAATATTGGTTGATGCCAATTTTTCCGATATCTTTGCTTTGGCAATTAGGGCATTTCAGCATGGGATGACACCTCACGTTTTTACGTTAACAATGATGGCGTCATTCCCGATCGCTGGCGGTTCAGCCGTTTTAACGACCCGTCTCCCCTCCGTAATATCAGAAAAGAAACCATCTGTTAGTTCATACCCTATGATCGTTCCCACTTCTTCCATAAAATATACATCCTGAAGCAGGCCCAGCTTTTCCCCTTCTGTTGTAATCAACATTTTGCCCGAGAGATTTTGCTGGTGCTCAAACGTATAATCAGGAGGGGCTTTGACCGGCTCTAAAACATCAACGCTGTCTACCATGATCCCATCCCAGCCGAAAGAAGCAACATTTTCTACTTTGATGATGTACGATTTGTGGAACAATGCGCCTTTCCGCAACAGCAATCCGAGTACCCGCCCTTCTGCGCTAATACTCAGATCGCAAACCTCGCCAATTTTATTCCCGTTTTTCAGTTCATATACGGGCAATCCTTTTAATAATGAAAATGTCCGCAAAAGAATCTCCCCGCCTTTCCAAGTCTCTTTATTTTTTGTTGTTTTTTTTCAAAAAATAACGGCAAACTGCTTCCAGCCAAGGTGGAAATTACATTGCAATGCCGTGAACAAGGCGGACTTGATGTATATTTCCAGGTATTTCTCCAACAATAATTGCAAGGAGGCTGGCAATTTTGGAAATAAGGATGAAATGGTATTACCGGCTTGGTTTCTTGTTGTTATTATTTATCGTGCTGTTTACCTTTTTAAAGCTGCAGCAACTTTGGCTGCCTATTTTAAAAGTGATCCTGACCGTGTTGCTGCCTTTTCTGATTGCGGCTTTTATTACTTATCTTCTCCACCCGGTTGTTGAAAAATTGCATGAAGCCGGCTTGCACAGGGGCCTCGCTGTATTTATTATTTATTTTCTGTTTTTTGGCGGGCTGGGATGGGCCTTTTACAAGGGAATTCCTGCTTTTATTGTCCAGTTGAAAGATCTTTCCGAACATGCCCCGGAGTTTGCGAACCAGTACCGAAGCTGGATTGATACAATTCAAAGCAGAACATCGGCATGGCCTGACGGCGTCCAGGAGCGGATCGATCAAAATATTGCATCGGCGGAAAGAGCATTGGACCGGATGCTGGCCCGGATCATCGACGGGCTTGTTGCTGTTGTTAATTCACTGCTGATTGTCGCAATTATTCCGTTTATCGCCTTTTACTTGCTTAAGGATTATCTCTTGATCAAAAAGGCTGCTTGGTATTTAACGCCACGAACATGGCGGAAGCCTGCAGAATTGTTTCTCAGGGATGTCGATAAATCGTTGGGAGGCTATATCAGGGGCCAGTTGCTTGTTTGTTTTATTATTGCGGCGCTTTCGACATTGTCGTTTTGGATAATCGGGATGAGATATCCGCTCCTGCTCGGGTTCATCGTCGGGGTGACCAACATCATTCCTTATTTTGGCCCGTTCATTGGCGCGATTCCCGCGGCGGTTCTGGCGGCAACCATCTCGCCCAAAATGGTGGTGCTGTCGGTCATTATTGTTTTCTCACTGCAGTTTTTGGAAGGGAATATCCTCTCGCCATTAATCGTCGGCAAAAGCCTTCATATGCATCCGCTGTTTATTATGCTTGCGTTGCTGGCCGGGGGAGAGGTGGGCGGCATCATTGGTTTGATCCTTGCTGTCCCGGTTATGGCGGTCGCAAAAGTGGCGATCGTGCACGCAAAAGACCATTTCACCAGAAATAAACAGCTGGTTGATAGCGGTGATTGACCGTTTGACAAACGATTCACCTTTTTTTTATAATGCGGATATACGAATAATCGCAAACATGATGAAGGACCGAGTATGCTGAATAATCATTTAAGCGCATGGAGCGCGTAAGAGAGGAATTCCCCCGGGCTGAAAGGAATTCTAAATGAAAGCAGCAGAACGCTAATCCGGAATGCAGCTAACCACTGCCGTTAACCGCGTTATGGTGATTGAGAGGTGGATGCATTTATGCGTCCATTATCAGGGTGGTACCGCGAGTTAGCTCTCGTCCCTGTGAGGGGATGAGGGCTTTTTGTGTTTGCTTTTTCAACCTGGGCAAGCACATTTGTTAACTATTTAATAGGAGGGCATTCTAAAATGAAACACTTGACAGGATCACAAATTCGCCGGATGTTTCTTGATTTTTTTAAAGAAAAGGGGCATGCGGTTGAACCAAGCGCCCCGCTTGTTCCGCACGATGATCCTTCATTGCTGTGGATCAACAGCGGTGTGGCAACACTGAAAAAATACTTTGATGGACGGGTCGTACCTGAAAATCCGCGCATCACCAATGCGCAAAAATCGATTCGCACGAATGATATTGAGAACGTCGGAAAGACAGCAAGGCACCATACATTTTTTGAAATGCTCGGAAACTTCTCAATTGGCGACTATTTTAAAGAGGAAGCGATTGAATGGGCCTGGGAGTTTCTTACCGACGCAAAATGGATCGGATTTGAGCCTGAGCTGCTGTCTGTGACAATACATCCCGAGGATGACGAAGCTTTTGAAATCTGGAACAAGAAAATCGGCATTCCTGAGGAAAGAATTATCCGGTTGGAAGGGAATTTCTGGGATATCGGCGAAGGGCCAAGCGGTCCGAACACGGAAATTTTCTATGACCGTGGCCCGAAGTACGGGAATAATTCAGACGACCCCGAACTATATCCGGGCGGAGAAAACGACCGCTATCTCGAGGTATGGAATCTCGTATTTTCAGAATTCAACCATAACCCTGACGGTACTTATACACCGCTTCCAAAGAAAAACATTGATACCGGGATGGGACTTGAGCGGATGGCATCGGTCGTCCAGGATGTGCCGACCAACTTTGATACGGATCTTTTCGTGCCGATTATCAAAGTGACAGAGCAAATTTCCGGCGAAAAATACGGCACCGATCAAGAAAAGGATACAGCGTTCAAAGTGATTGCCGATCATATTCGGACGGTCGCCTTCGCCGTCGGGGACGGAGCGCTGCCATCCAACGAAGGCAGGGGCTATGTGCTGCGGCGCCTGCTGCGCCGGGCGGTGCGCTATGCGAAGCTCATCAATATTAACAAACCGTTTATGTTTGAGCTTGTTCCGGTTGTCGGGGAAATTATGGCCGATTATTATCCGGATGTTCAGCAAAAAACCGGGTTTATTCAAAAGGTAATTAAAAACGAGGAAGAACGGTTCCATGAAACGCTGCATGAAGGCTTGGCGATTTTGGAAAATGTCATCAAGAAGGAAACCGGGCAAGGCAGCCGGATCATTCAGGGAGCTGATGTTTTCCGCCTTTACGACACGTATGGCTTCCCGGTTGAATTAACGGAGGAATACGCGCAAGAAGCCGGGATGACAATTGATCATGAAGGCTTTGAAAAAGAAATGGCAAACCAGCGGGAACGGGCCCGGTCTGCCCGGCAGGATGTCGGATCGATGCAGGTGCAGGGCGGCATTCTCGGCGAAATTAAAGAAGAAAGCAAGTTTGTCGGCTACGATCAGCTTGAAACAAATGCGAACGTGATTGCGATTGTCAAAGATGGGGAACTTGCCGATGCAGCCAATGTTGGCGATGAAGTCCAGCTCATTCTCGATCAGACGCCGTTTTATGCGGAGAGCGGCGGGCAGATTGCTGATGTGGGCACTCTTTCTGCCATCGGGCTTTTCGTTGATGTACTTGATGTTCAAAAGGCACCGAACGGGCAAAATCTTCATCGGGCGGTGATTAAGGAAGGAACGCTCCATAAAGGACAGCAAGTAGCGGCTGCTGTTCATGAAGCGAACCGCGCAAAAGTAATTAAAAACCATACTGCGACGCATCTATTGCACCAGGCATTGAAAGATGTTTTAGGAGCCCATGTTAACCAGGCCGGCTCGCTCGTCGAACCTGACCGGCTTCGCTTTGACTTTTCCCATTTTGGTCAAGTTAGCGCTGAAGAGCTTGAAAAAATTGAAAGCATTGTGAATGACAAGATATGGCGCAGCATTCAGGTAAACATCGATTACAAGCCAATCGATGAGGCAAAGGCAATGGGGGCAATGGCCCTGTTTGGCGAAAAATACGGCAAGATTGTCAGGGTTGTCCAGGTCGGTGATTACAGCCTTGAGCTTTGCGGCGGCTGCCATGTTCCAAACACTTCCGTTATCGGCCTGTTCAAAATTATATCGGAAAGCGGCATCGGCGCGGGCACAAGAAGAATTGAAGCAGTGACCGGCGAAGCGGCTTACCAGGTATTAAACGAACAAGTTTCGATTTTAAAAGAAGCGGCAGCAAAGCTGAAAACCGGTCCTAAAGAGGTACCGGCCCGAATCGACTCAATGCTCGCGGAAATCAAACAGCTCCAGCGTGAAAACGAATCGCTTGCCGCCAAGCTTGGAAATATTGAAGCGGGCGGCCTTGTCTCCAAAGCGCGTGAAGCAAACGGGATCACCTATCTCGCTGCAAAAGTTCAGGCAGCCGATATGAACAACCTTCGCAATATGGCAGACGATTTGAAAAACAAACTTGGCTCAGCCGTCATTGTTCTCGGCAGCGTCCATGAAGATAAAGTGAATATCATTGCCGGTGTCACTAAAGACTTGATCGAAAAGGGATACCACGCCGGCAAACTCGTTAAAGAAGTGGCAACGCGCTGCGGTGGCGGTGGCGGCGGACGCCCTGATATGGCACAGGCAGGCGGTAAAGACCCGGATAAGCTGGATACAGCTCTTGAATTTGTCGAGGAATGGATAAAATCAATTTGATATCGGGACAAACTAGTGTAAAATGTAGGTAATTAATGATTTGTTAGCGTATTATCGCAAAGCGAGGTGCAAAATATGAGCTCTTTTGATAAAACGATGAGATTTAACTTTCCTGAAGAACCTTTTGAACACGATGTAAATGATGTTCTTTTTCAAGTGTATGAGGCCTTGCAGGAAAAAGGCTACAACCCGATTAATCAAATCGTTGGTTACCTGCTGTCAGGAGATCCTGCTTACATCCCGCGCCACAGAGATGCACGCAATATTATCCGCAAGCTTGAGAGGGACGAAATCATCGAAGAATTGGTGAAATCATATTTAAAACAGCAGCGAGAGGGATAGCTTATGAGGACACTGGGATTGGACGTCGGCTCGAAAACGGTCGGGGTTGCGCTCAGCGATGAACTGGGCTGGACTGCCCAGGGGCTGGAAACAATCCGGATAAATGAAGAAGAAAAAGAGTTTGGTTTCGAGCAAATTGGTAAAATAATAAAAGAGCATGAAGTTGGCAAAGTGGTCGTCGGTCTGCCCAAGAATATGAATGGGACGATCGGACCGCGCGGCGAAGCAAGCCAATTTTATGCACGTGAGCTTGAAAAAAGGTTTGGTCTCCCTGTTGTCCTCTGGGATGAACGCTTGACTACAGTTGCCGCTGAACGGATTTTGCTGGAAGCGGATGTCAGCCGGAAAAAGCGCAATAAAGTGATCGACAAAATGGCTGCCGCCATGATTCTGCAGGGATATCTGGACAGCAAAAATTAATGAGGTGAAAAAAATGGACCACGGTGAAAATCATATTACGGTAGTAGACGAAGAAGGAAACGAGCAGCTTTGCGAAGTATTGTTTACATTCGACTCTGAAGAGTTTGGCAAATCGTATGTCCTTTACTATCCAGTCGGCGCGGATGAAGACGATGAAGAAGATATTGAAATCCATGCTTCCGCATTCATGCCAAATGAAGAGAATGAGGAAGGCGAACTGATGCCGATTGAAACGGACGAAGAATGGGATATGATTGAAGAAATGCTCAACACTTTTCTCGAAAATGAAGACGAAGAATAAGCAACAACAGGCTGGTCCATATGGGCCAGCCTGCTTTTTATTTAGATCGCCCGGTTGGCTAATATTTGTCTTGAACTTGCAGAATGCTTCCCATAAAGGATTCCATGTTATCTGAGAAATTATATGATAATGCTGTCGTAAGGATGCCGGCGTGTGAAATTTTTGCAATATTTTGCGACGAAAAAAAGAAAATATAGTATAATGATTCGAGATGTACGAAAGGGTTACATACGATCATTGTGTCATTTCGGCCCTTTGCCTTGGAGGGGAATTACGATGTCAACAGATGAACAGAACAGCAAAAAAGAAATCATACGCCAAAAAAAGCTTGAACACCAGTCAGAAGCAAAAGTTGTTCGCAAAATTGTTTTTATCATTGCGATTGTGCTATTTCTGCTAATCGGCGGATTAGCGGCAGGAGGCTATTTTTATATTCAATCAGCGCTAAAGCCTGTTGACCCGGGCAATGAAACCAAAAAACCGGTTGAGATTCCGATCGGTTCGTCCGTGAGTGGCATTGCTGAAATATTGGAGTCGAGCGGTGTCATCAAAGACGCGCGCGTATTCAAATATTATGTGAAATTGAAAAATGAATCCGGATTTATGGCCGGCAATTATAATATGAACCCGTCGATGACAATTCCCGAGATTATCGAAAGTTTAAAAACAGGCCGGGTATTGCAGGATGAAGTATTCAGAATGACGATCCCGGAAGGAACTCAGCTGTCCGAAATTGCCGGGATTATTGCCGAAAAAACAAACCAGCAGCAAGCAGACGTGTTCAATCAGCTTAACGACCGGGCTTTCATTGATGGATTGAGGACCAAGTATCCGGAAGTATTGACGGAAGAAATTTTTAATGCCAATGTTAAATACCCGTTGGAAGGGTACCTGTTCCCGGCCACTTACCCTTTTTATACCGAAAAGCCTGCACTCGAAGAAATTGTATCGGTCATGCTTGATAAAACAAGCGCTGTCCTGGCTGAATACTCGGCACAGATGGAAGAGCAGGCGCTTACTCCTCATAAGCTGTTAACAATGGCTTCATTAATTGAAGAGGAAGCAACAGAGAAAGCGGACCGCGACCAAATTGCCAGTGTTTTTTACAACAGGATTCAAACAGGCATGCCTTTACAGACAGATCCTACCGTCCTGTACGCGCATGGCGAACATAAAGGCAGGGTCTTATACGAAGATCTTGAAATTGATTCTCCTTACAACACCTATAAGAATCAAGGACTTCCGCCAGGGCCAATTGCCAATGCCGGTGTGATGTCGATGGAAGCGGCATTAAACCCGGAGGAAACCGACTATCTTTATTTCCTGGCAACTTCAAAAGGGGATGTCCTGTTTTCAGAAACCCTTGATGAACATAATCAGAAAAAAGCCGAACACATAACGAATAATTAGCGAAAAAGGGGAATGCAGAAAAATTAGCATTCCCCGTTTGTTTTATGATAAAATGGATCAGGTGTTTTAACGGCCTGATAGCGTCCAAGGATACCGGCTTAGCAGCTGTGTTGATAAATGAATCGGCCAGTGCCTTCATTTATCCTGTGCACGCTATTTTTTCATGTCCAAAATGTGAAAAAAGCAAATGATGCATAGAACGGCGGAAGGTATTAGCGCCGAAACAAGATCCAGAACCTTGAGGTGAGATGGCTTTGTTGAATGAAGAGCTGCATGCATATTTAGACGAATTAATTCCAGAGCGTCCTCAGCTGATTAAGGAATTGGAAAGGTATGCCGCCCTGCATCATGTTCCGATTATGGAGAAGGGCGGCATGGAAGTGCTTCTGCAGCTGTTACGAATTCATCGGCCTGATGCGATTCTTGAAATCGGAACGGCAATTGGCTATTCCGCTTTACGAATGTCGCTGGCGCTCCCTGCTGCTAAAATCGTGACAATTGAAAGAGATGAAGCAAGAGCAGCGGTCGCCCTGGAGAACTTTAAAAAAGCGGGGAACAGCATGATTACGCTGATAAAAGGAGATGCGCTTGAAGCTGATGCCGAGGTTGCATCCCATGCGCCATTTGATCTGATTTTTATTGATGCCGCCAAAGGGCAGTACCGACGTTTTTTTGAGTTATATTCCGCCTTCCTGCAAGCCGGGGGGTTAATGATAACCGACAATGTCCTCTTTAAAGGGCTTGTAGCAGCAGAACAGATTGACCATAAGCGTACCAGGAGCTTAGTAAACAAGATAAAAGATTTTAATAGCTGGCTCGTGAACCATCCCGATTATGACACGATTATCCTGCCTGTTGGGGATGGAATTGCCGTCAGCAAAAAGAGGTGAAAGCAATGAAGAAACCAGAATTATTAGTTACACCTGCCAGTGCCTTTGATATTGTTCCCTTGTCCAATGCAGGTGCGGACGCGTTTGTGATCGGGGAACAGCGCTATGGCCTCCGCCTGGCCGGCGAATTTGACCGGAAGGCGATCGTAAAGGCGATCCAGCTTGCCCACTCGCACGGAAAAAAAGTATATATAGCGGTGAATGCGATTTTTCATAATGACAAAGTGGACGAGCTTGAAGACTATATTCATTTTCTAAAAGAGGCCAAAGCCGACGCGGTTATTTTTGGCGATCCTGCTGTGTTGATGGCGGCACGCATTGCCGCTCCAGATATGAAGCTTCATTGGAATACAGAAACAACGGCAACAAATTGGTACACTTGCAACTACTGGGGCCGAAAAGGTGCGAAGCGGGCTGTATTAGCAAGAGAAATAAACATGGACGCCATTATCGGGATGAAAGAGCATGCTGAAGTTGAACTCGAGGTTCAGGTCCATGGAATGACTGCGATGTTCCAATCAAAACGTTCGTTGCTAGGCAACTATTTTGAATATCAGGGAAAAGCGTTGGAAGTGGAAAACCGCCAGCAGGCTGGGAACATGTTCCTTCATGATAAAGAGCGGAACAATAAATATCCGATTTTTGAAGACGAAAACGGCACCCATATCATGAGCCCGAATGATATTTGCATGATCGATGAGCTTCAGGAAATGGTCGAAGCGGGAATCGATTCTTTTAAAATTGACGGGATCTTAAAATCCCCTGAATATATTCTTGAAGTCACGAAGCTTTACCGAAGAGCGATTGACTTATGTGCCGAAAATCCGGACCAGTACGATGAAGAAAAGGGCAGCCTTTTTGCACAAATAGAAGAGTTGCAGCCTGACAACCGCCCGCTTGACACAGGTTTTTTCTTTAAAGAGACGGTGTATTGACCGAAATGCGGAAGCGCCTTGGTCAGCCCTGACAGGCGT
This sequence comes from Bacillus sp. V3-13, assembly GCF_002860165.1. GTDB lineage: Bacteria > Bacillota > Bacilli > Bacillales > Cytobacillaceae > Bacillus_BJ. The sequence continues at coordinate 47,723 of NZ_PGUZ01000017.1, forward strand.
TGGCCGACTAAGAGCGCCACGTCCTGTGGCAACGTCGGCACTAGTACGTCCTGTACGTCGAAGGACCTGACACTGAAGTCGTTCTTTGACTTCATTGGCAGGACCGAAACGACCGAAGGGCTAGGCGCTGAAGCTGGACAATGAAAAGCGGAAGCGCCTTGCTCAGCCCCGACAAGCGCTGGCCGACTAAGAGCGCCACGTCCTGTGGCAACGTCGGCACTAGTACGTCCTGTACGTCGAAGGGCCTGACAGTAAAGTCGTTCTTTGACTTTATTGGCAGGACCGAAGCGACTCGAGCTGTGAACATCATCGCTTGTGCCAAGCCATGATGTTCACAAGATACTCGAGGAAGCAAAGTCAGGGATGAAAACTGGCTAGGCGCTGGAGCTGGACATAAAAAAGCTTGGCAGTAAGACATACGGAGGTGGTTCATTGATGATAACAACAGAAGACAAAATCTCACAAATCATCAACGGAAAACGAGTCATTGTAAAAAAACCTGAACTGCTCGCACCGGCCGGTAATTTGGAAAAATTAAAAATTGCTGTGCATTATGGGGCAGATGCCGTCTTCATTGGCGGACAGGAATACGGCCTGCGTTCCAACGCCGATAACTTTACTTTTGAGGAAATGAAGGAAGGCGTCGAGTTTGCCAAAAAGTATGGAGCAAAAATTTATGTAACGGCCAATATTTATGCCCATAATGAAAACATCGATGGCCTTGAGGAGTACTTGCTCGGTCTGAAAGATACGGGCATCGCGGGCGTTATCGTCGCAGATCCGCTTATTATTGAAACATGCCGCCGGGTGGCCCCGGAAATTGAAGTCCACTTAAGCACGCAGCAATCCCTTTCCAACTGGAAAGCCGTCCAATATTGGAAAGAGGAAGGGCTTGAACGCGTCGTGCTTGCCAGGGAAACAAGCGCAGAAGAAATTCGCGAAATGAAGGAAAAGGTCGATATTGAGATCGAGGCATTTATTCATGGAGCGATGTGCATCGCCTACTCGGGCCGCTGTACGTTAAGCAACCATATGACAGCCCGCGATTCAAACCGTGGCGGTTGCTGCCAATCATGCCGCTGGGATTATGATCTTTACAAACTGGAAGGCAATAATGAAGTGGCCCTTTTTAACGAAGGGGATGCCCCGTTTGCAATGAGCCCGAAGGATCTTAAGCTGATTGAATCGATTCCGAAAATGATTGAGCTCGGCATCGACAGCTTGAAGATTGAAGGAAGAATGAAATCGATTCATTATGTGGCGACGGTCGTAAGCGTCTATCGCAAAGTGATCGATGCGTACTGCGCAGACCCGGACAATTTTACAATTCGGAAAGAATGGCTCGAGGAATTGGACAAATGTGCAAACCGCGACACCGCTTCAGCTTTCTTTGAAGGTGTGCCGGGGTATAAAGAGCAAATGTTTGGAAATCATAGCAAAAAGACGAAATTTGATTTTGTCGGCCTTGTTCTTGATTATGATCCGGAAACACAAATCGTTACCCTTGAGCAGCGCAATCATTTTAAGCCGGGACAGGAGGTCGAATTTTTCGGTCCGGAAATCGAAAATTTCACACATGTCATTGATCAACTATGGGATGAAGATGGCAATGAACTTGATGCAGCGCGTCATCCCCTGCAGATTGTCAAATTCAAAGTAAACAGGCCGGTCTACCGAAACAACATGATGCGAAAGGAGCTTTAAACCGATGAAACGCAAACCTGTTGTTATTGGTGTAGCCGGCGGTTCCGGCTCGGGAAAAACAAGTGTTTCAAAAGCGATATATGATAGCTTTAAAGGCCATTCAATTTTAATGATTGAACAGGATTATTATTATAAAGATCAAAGCCATTTGCCTTTTGAGGAAAGGCTTAAAACGAATTACGACCACCCGCTTGCATTTGACAATGATTTATTGATATCCCACCTGAAAAAATTGCTTGCTTATGAGCCGATTGAAAAGCCTGTATACGATTATACGATGCACACAAGGTCCGGCGAGGTCATCGCTGTCGAACCAAAAGAAGTCATCATCCTCGAAGGCATCCTCGTTTTGGAAGATGAGCGGCTCCGCAACTTAATGGATATCAAATTATATGTCGATACAGATGCCGACCTGCGAATTATCCGCCGCCTCCGCCGCGACATCAGGGATCGCGGCCGGAAGATGGATGCGGTTATTGAACAATATGTCAATGTGGTTCGTCCGATGCACAACCAATTTATTGAGCCGACTAAAAGATACGCAGACGTGATCATCCCTGAAGGCGGTCAAAATCATGTGGCGATCGACTTAATGGTCACTAAAATTCAAACAATTCTTGAACAAAAATCATTTTTATGAAACAATAACGTATATATCATTAAAATGTCCTTGTGACCGACTTGATGCGCGCCCTTAATAAGAGGACGCGCTCCTATGTATTTGCATTAAGTGAGTACATTACATACCTTAAACACAATCTATTGGGGGTTGTGAAACTAGAAGGAGTGAAGGGTTTTGGCTGCAGAGAAAGTATTCCCGATGACACAGGCTGGAAAAGAAAAGCTTGAACAAGAATTAGAACATTTGAAAACGGTAAAACGCAAAGAAGTGGTTGAACGGATTAAAATTGCCAGAAGCTTTGGCGATTTATCCGAGAACTCTGAATATGATTCAGCGAAAGAAGAGCAGGCTTTTGTTGAAGGCCGGATCACGACTCTTGAAAATATGATTCGCAATGCAAAAATCATCGAAGAAGACGAAATGAACAGCGACTCTGTTTCGTTGGGACGCTCAGTTACATTTGTCGAGCTTCCTAACGGAGACGAAGAAACGTACACAATTGTCGGAAGTGCAGAAGCGGATCCGTTTGAAGGGAAAATTTCGAATGATTCACCGATCGCAAGAAGCCTGATGGGCAAAAAAGTCGGCGACGAAGTGTCCGTTCAAACACCTGGCGGAGAAATGAACGTCCGGATCATTTCAATCAAGTAATTTAAAGCGCCCGCTGCTTGCGGGCGTTTTTCAATCTGAATTGGCTGTTTTTACAAGATCCGTTTGAAAATGGACAACCTCGTCAACACTTTTGATGAGGTGTTTTTTATGTGGAGAAAACGGGCGCTCGTTTGGCTTTTTATATGCTTATCAGGATTGATGCTGCTTTTGGGCAGGCTCGTCCAGGTTCAATTGATTGCCGCCGAAAATTTTTCAAAACATCATATTAACTTGCTCGAAGCAAGTGTCCAGCAACGCTCCCAGGAGATGGTGATTGATAACGGCAGGGGGAATTTTCATGACCGGAATGGCCGGCCGATCACCTATGAAAAGAAATCGGTATTAATCCTCTTCCCTTTTCTTAAAAAAATGGAGTGGGATGCGGAAGCGGTAGCAAAAATCATTGGTGCCCCCAAGGCAGAGCTGATCGAAGCAGTGGCAAAAAATAAGAAGCCGTTTGCGTTTCGCTCACCCGAACCTTTGACATTAACAAATCATCAAATGGACCGCATCAATTCCTTAAAAATACCGGGTGTGTTTGCGGTAGAACAAAAATATCAGCTCGGGAAAGTTCCGGCTGGACAGTTAATCGGGATTACCGGAGAAAACACAGCGGAGCTTCAAAAAAGATATCCTGGAAAGGATCTTTCACCGCAAACATTGATTGGCGTCTCGGGTCTTCAGGAAAGCTTTGATGAGTTTTTGCTCCCGGAAGGAAAGTCGAAGCTCGTCTTTCACGTGGATGGCGATGGCGGGCCATTATTTGGAATCAACGTGAAATACGTAGACCCGGCAAATCCGTTTTATCCGGTCAATATTAAAACAACATTGGATATTGACTTGCAGAAACGGGCCGAGGAGCTGGCGGATCAGCACGGCATCAAAAAAGGCGGCCTCGTGCTGCTCGACATTGAGACAAACAGTGTGCTGGCGATGGTTTCCCGCCCCAATATCAATCTCAAGGATCCGTACAACCAAAACGGCATCACCAACATGATGCTCAAGGAGCAAATTATGGGGTCTGTCTTTAAAACCGTTATCGCCGCAGCCGCCATTGATTATGGTCTTGACAACCCGTCCCGGACGTTTGACTGCAGCAGGAAAATCAACGGGGAACCGGATACGACATATGAACATGGAAGCTTAAATTTTATTGATAGCTTTGCGAGAAGCTGCAATTATACGTTTGGACAACTGGCAAAGGAATTAAGTGATATCGACCCGAATCTGATTGAGGAATACGCGGATAAATTATCGCTGACGGGACAGGTTGGCTGGCAGGGCAATGTCTACCATTTTGACGATTTTAAACAAATGCCCGATGAAGATACCGGCCGGGTTTTCCGGAACGATCAGGAAAGAACCGACAAGAACTTTGTTGCCCTCTCAGGAATTGGGCAGCATGAAGTACGGGCAACGCCTTTAGCGGTGGCCAGCATGATGGCTGTGATTGCCAGAGGCGGGAAAAAAGAAATGGTCCGGGCGGTTTCCGAAATTGAATACAAAAATGGGACGGTGATGGCTGAGTTCCCTCAATCTCCGCTAAAAGGCGAAGGAATCGCTCCGTATACGGCGATGAAGCTTCAGCAGCTGCTTCGGGAAGTGGTGGTAAATGAAAATGGAACAGGCCGATGGTTTAGCGGCTTGCCGTACGAAGTGGCCGGGAAGTCGGGAACGGCGGAGACCGATATTTTTCATAATGAACAGCAGTTGCACAATAAATGGTTTGCCGGCTATTTTCCTTACCATGATCCTATATATGCCCTCGTTACAGTCAACCTTGACGTCCGTGAAGATGAGGGAGGAGTAAATCCTTTTTTTGCTGACATGGTGAAAGCAGTTCATGACCATCATCTCAAGCGATAAACCTTTCTTTTTTCGGCAACTGCCAAATATGAAACTGTCTTTCTGTAAAATATCCGAAACGTGAAGGATAATCGGGTTCATGTTAGAATAGATTCATGATAGAATGTTGGCAAGCTGAAAAAAGGAGGAAGGAACTTTGAACAGTGGGATGGATGGCCGTGATACGATATCCCGTTCTGGAATGCGGGCCAAGAAACGAAAAACAAATATTATTTTAAATAGCTTAATCGCAATAGTCCTGGTCTTGATTATTGTCGTAGCCACGTCTATTTTTGCGGGCGGCAATGACGAAGCGGCAAGCAACGATAAACCGATCGAAGAAAAAGCTGAAACCACGGACAAATTGAAAAACAGCAATTCCGAAAAAGAGAAATCACAGTCTGAAAAAGAAAGCAAAAATTCTGCAGAACGTGAAGAAAAAGCCGCCAGTCAATCGGAAAACAAACCATCCAGGGACAAGGCCGATGACGAAGCTTCAAACGACGAAGAAGAAGCCGACGATGAAAACGAAGAGGGCAGTGAAGATGATGAGCCAGTCGTCACAGCAGGCGGAAGCGATACAAATGTGAAAAACACGATTGTCAATCCGGGCTGGAAGCCAATCGGAACCTCGCAGACCGGAGAGCATCCTGCAGGCGTTTATGAGCAAGGTTCAACAGACTGGCAGGAAATGCTCCAGGCGGTTACGTACGCTACCGGGATTGACGAAAGCAATATGACCGTTTGGCGCCTCGAAAACAACGGAACGAACCGGTCAGTTGCGACGATTACTGCAAAGGACACGAAACAGCCATACAGGGTGTATATCGAATGGGTTGACAAGCAAGGCTGGAAACCGGTAAGAGTCGAAGAATTAATAGAAAACGATAAAGGGCAGTAAGAAAAGCGGAAGCGCCTTGGTCAGCCCCGACAAGCGCTGGCCGACTAAGAGCGCCACGTCCTGTGGCAACGTCGGCACTAGTACGTCCTGTACGTCGAAGGGCCTGACAGTGAAGTTGTTCTTTGACTTCATTGGCAGGACCGAAGCGACTCGAGCTGTGAACATCATCGCTTGTGCCAAGCCATGATGTTCACAAGATACTCGAGGAAGCAAAGTCAGGGATGAAAACTGGCTGGGCGCTGGAGCTGGACATTGAAATGCCTAACTAATTTTTCAAAATTTTTCTTTATTTAACTATAAACTAAAGCCGGCATTGAAGTGGCCGGCTTTTTCAACATTATCTTTTAGCTTTAAAATGAACAACCGCAGAGTAGAAGGTCCGCCCATTGTCATCTACGTGCATCTGGTGGGAAACAGAATGGACAGTAAGCATGATCGCTTTATTAATATCGATTTGTTCATTGATTTTCTTTTCTAAAGTTTTTAAATCTGCAGCTTCAAAAAATTCTACTTTATCTTCTAAAAAATCAAATTGAATGCTCATCGTATGCTCCTTCTGTTAAACAAGATTTCTTTTTATTCATTGTAAAGTGCCCAATCTTTTCTAGCAAGCTAATGGTTGCCATGCCGCGAAAAAGTATGGTAAATTGAGAACAAGCTTCAATTAATTCATACTATACTGATGGGAATTATCACATATGGAGAGTGACTATAATGGGGAAAGAATTTTTAGAGCTTTTTGAACAATGGGCTGGTTCTTATGATTCCAGTGTGAGCGGTCATGACATTGAATATAAAGAGGTATTTAAAAACTATCAACAAATTCTTGGCGAAGTCGCAGCACGTTCAAAAGGGCATGTTTTGGAATTTGGTGTTGGAACAGGCAACCTTACTGAAACATTACTGGCAAAAGGGCTCAAAGTAACCGGAATTGAACCTTCTCCGGCGATGAGAAAAATCGCTGAAGAAAAACTGGCAGGGCGAGTGGCTGTCCTGGACGGGGATTTCCTCAGCTTCCCTGAACTTGAACCGTTTCAAACGGTCGTCAGCACATATGCTTTTCACCATTTAACAGATAAAGAAAAAGCCGAGGCGATCGCCCGCTATGGTAATCTTCTCGCTCCCGGTGGTAAAATAGTTTTTGCGGATACAATGTACGAGTCTGCAGAGGCTTATAAAGAGGCGATTGCGGATGCCGTATCAAAAGGTTTTCACAATCTGGCAGAGGATTTGCAGCGTGAATACTACACGACAATTCCTATTTTAACGGAAATTCTTGAAGCGAACGGCTTCACAGCTAAATTTGAGAAATGCAATGATTTTGTCTGGATTATGGAAGGTGAAAAACGTTAAGAAAGAGGTATATCGATGAAAATAGCCATTATTGGAGCAATGGAAGAAGAAGTAGCGATTCTTCGCGACAACATTTCAGGCCGGCAGCAAGAAACAATCGCGGGCTGTGAATTTACAAGCGGATCGATGAACGGGGCTGACGTCATCCTGCTTCGTTCCGGGATCGGAAAAGTAAATGCGGCCATGTCGACATCGATTCTTTTAGAAAAATTCAAGCCTGATTTCGTCATCAATACAGGATCGGCAGGCGGCCTCAATCCCGGCTTGAATGTCGGCGACGTTGTGATTTCAACAGAAGTTCGCCACCATGATGTGGATGTTACGGCGTTTGGCTACGAGTATGGCCAGGTTCCCCAGCTGCCGGCTGCCTTTCAAGCTGACAGCGAATTGATCAGGCTTGCTGAGGATTGTGCAAAAGAAATCGAAGGCACCCAGGTTGTGACAGGATTAATCGCAACAGGTGATTCCTTTATGAGCGATCCGGAACGGGTCAAAGAAATCAGCCGTAAATTTACCGATTTGCAGGCGGTCGAAATGGAAGCAGCGGCGATTGCTCAGGTCGCTTATCAATTTAATAAGCCATTCGTCGTCATTCGTTCTTTATCGGACATTGCCGGCAAAGAGTCGAATGTTTCTTTTGATCAATATTTAGAAAAAGCGGCCTTGAATTCCGCCAATCTTGTCATGAAAATCGTCTCCTCATTAAAAAATCATCATTAGGACGGAGAAGAACGATAATGAAAGTTTACAAAAATGTGCACGAACTGATCGGCAACACACCAATCGTGGAATTAACCCGATTTCAGTTACCGGACGGTGTTCGTTTGTTTGCCAAGCTTGAGTTCATGAACCCGGGCGGCAGCGTCAAAGACCGCCTTGGCCAGGAGCTTTTAAAGGCTGCACTGGACAGCGGCAAGCTTGCTCCCGGAGGGACGGTTATTGAACCGACCGCTGGAAATACGGGAATCGGCCTTGCGCTTGCGGCGATTAATAAAGGGATCAAAGTGATTTTTTGTGTTCCTGAAAAATTCAGCATCGAAAAACAGGAATTGATGAAAGCGCTTGGCGCCCAAATCGTCCATACACCAACGGCAGATGGAATGAAGGGTGCGATCCAAAAAGCGCAGCAGCTGCTTCAAGAAATTCCTGGTTCATATTGTCCGCAGCAATTCAGCAATCCGGCAAACCCGGAAACGTATTACAAAACGCTTGGTCCGGAGATATTTAAGCAAATGGATGGCCATATAGATGTTTTTGTAGCCGGAGCAGGGACAGGCGGAACGTTTATGGGAACGGCCCGTTTTTTAAAGGAAAAGAAACCATCCGTGAAGACGGTAATCGTTGAACCGGAAGGATCAATTTTAAACGGCGGCGAAGCGGGCCCGCACAAAACCGAAGGCATCGGCATGGAATTTTTGCCTGATTATATGGACCCCGCCTATTTTGATGCAATCCATACGGTTTTGGATGCAGATGCGTTTTTTTTAGTAAAAGAATTAGCGGCGAAAGAAGGCCTTCTCGTTGGCAGCTCTTCCGGCGCGGCTATGCATGCAGCGCTTGAAGAAGCAAAAACGGCAAAGCCCGGCACCAATATTGTCGTGATTTTCCCGGACGGCAGCGAACGCTACTTGAGCAAAAAGATATATGAAGGAGGAATTTAAATTGAGACGGAAAACGCAATTAATCCACGGCGGAATTGCCGGAGATCCGCATACCGGCGCGGTATCTGTGCCGGTTTATCAAGTAAGCACATACAAGCAGGAAGGCGTCGGCGGCCACAAAGGGTTTGAATACTCCCGGACCGGTAACCCGACGCGGCACGCATTGGAGGAACTGATCAAGGAGCTTGAAGGCGGCCACGCAGGCTTTGCGTTCGGATCAGGGATGGCGGCCATTACAGCGGTGATGATGCTGTTTAACAGCGGCGATCATGTCATTTTGACTGATGATGTGTACGGCGGCACATACCGCGTGATGTCAAAGGTGTTAAACCGCTTTGGCATTGACAGCACTTTTGTCGATACAAGCAATTTAGACAATATTGAAAAAGAAATAAAGCCAGACACAAAGGCCATTTACCTTGAAACCCCGACAAATCCATTGCTGAAGGTTACCGACATTGAAGGTGCCGCCCAAATTGCCAAAAAACACGGGCTATTAACCATTGTCGATAATACATTCTCCACTCCATACTGGCAGAATCCACTTGAGCTCGGAAGCGATATTGTCCTCCACAGCGCCACTAAATATCTCGGCGGCCACAGCGATGTTGTTGCAGGGCTTGTTGTCGTTAACAGCGAAAAACTGGCGCAAGACCTCCATTTCGTGCAAAATTCAACCGGCGGCGTGCTCGGGCCTCAGGATTCATGGCTATTAATGAGAGGGATAAAGACATTGGGGGTACGCATGGAAGAGCATGAAGCGAGCACGGCGAAAATTGTCCAGTTTCTTCTTGACCATCCGGCAGTCTCAAAAGTGTATTATCCTGGTCTCGAAAGCCATCCAAACCATGAAATCGCCAGGAAACAAGGCAGGGGCTTTGGAGGCATGGTTTCCTTTGACGTCGGCAGTGAAGCAAACGCAGATAAATTGCTTGAAAACGTGAAATATTTTACTCTCGCCGAAAGTCTTGGCGCTGTTGAAAGCTTAATTTCGGTGCCGGCGCGGATGACGCACGCATCCATTCCAGCGGAGCGTCGTGCAGAATTAGGGATCACGGACGGACTTGTAAGGATCTCTGTAGGCCTGGAGGACGCAGAAGATTTAATAGAAGATCTGCAGCAGGCATTGGAAAAATAAATTTTTAACGTGAAAAGGCCGCACCTTTACGGGCGGCCTTCTTTAAAAGGTAAGTACAAAATACCAGAGCGGTTGTGGTATTTTTTTTACGAGTTTAAGCATTCGCTGGCAAAGCTGACATTTATTACTTCCTCTATGTATCTTGCAAATATGTTAAAGTAATCTGGTAAGTTTAAAAACAAGAAGCGCAGGTGAATGGGAAAGTGAAACACAGTGCAAAGCATGTTTACGAAAAAATGGTCGATTTTAAAAGGTTCGGAACGATTCTGCTCTCTGTAGGCGCTTTTTTCTATTTAGGAGCAATTATCCCGTCAGCGGCAAATACGATCGGGGATTTATATATGATGATGGCTGCCTCAACAGGTTTCCTGGCCGGATCGATTTTTTTCTTTACCGTTTCAAAGCAGTATCGAAGCAAGCTGTCTGAAATGGACGAAGGCGAAGAATATTTAATGAAGAAGTAAACGTCCTTGGCGGGCGTTTTTTTATGCTTTTTTTTAATCGAGATACGGCTCCGGGCTTTTTAACTATTTTTAAGAAAAGGGTTTACAACAGGTTGAAGTGTGGATATAATTACCACTGTAAGCAAAAATTCGCAAAGGAGGTCGATTACAGTGATCAGAACAGGCAAAGGTATTCATAAAAACTTCATACAGAAAATCACACATTCGACCGCCGGGGATTGGACTGCTTAATTTATTCTATAATGTCTATCATGCCGCAGGGAGAATTGTGCCCTGCGGCATTTTTATGCCTGTTAAACATAGAAAAGGCCGCAGAGTCTGTACTTCTCTGCGGCTTTTTTGCGCGATTGGATAGATAAAGGAGGTGAACATCACTATGACTCTGAACATCCTTTTTTTAACGATAACAATCAAGAGACGAAAATTATCAGCCGAACAAATGCTTCAAGAAGAACTGGTTCAAAACCTTATGGAAAAAAACAAAGATCGCCAATATTCCATGTATCGTACGTTTTAATCCAATCATCAAAAATTTGAAAAGAAAGGTGGTTTTTTAGATGATATTTTTCATGCAAAATCGTCAAGCTTGCTTATGGGTGGAGAAGGATACCACCTAACAGAATAATTTGCAGGAGGTATTTTTATGTATCTCAACATTTTATTGCTGACGCTTATATTTCGGAAAAAGAAAAATCGCAAGTTAAACAGCTAGTCAATATTGGTAACAAAATGTTCACAACCCCGAACAGTATGCGCTATGAAAATATGGTACATTCTAAATAAATCATAAGCTTACTAAAGGGGCGGGGAACATGTTCATGATCGTTATCGCATTTTGTATTACCGGGGCAATTGGCTGTATTATTGCAGCCGAGGTAAGTGTGGAAGCTTAATTGTAAACGTAAAAAAACGAAGGCACCAGCCAATCTTATGGCCGGTGCCTGTATTATTATCAGGGATAAACTGAATTTACCGAGAATATATTGCTATTTTCACTGATATTTATTAATGATTGGCAAATCATTTGGTGCAGGAAACATTTTTAAGTCAAAATAAATATTCTGGACAGACACAAACATCCCGCTCTTTTCATAGGAATTAATTATAGGCAAAAGACTATAAGCGGGGGTGGAAAAAATGTCCGGAATTTTGACAGCGCTTGGTTATTTAGTCAAGGAAATTATTTTTCTGGTTTCCTATGTTAAAAACAACGCATTTCCCCAACCGTTATCGTCCGCTGAAGAACGAAAATACTTGAGATTAATGGCCAAAGGGGATGCACATGCCCGCAACATGCTGATTGAACATAATTTACGCTTAGTTGCCCATATCGTCAAAAAATTTGAAAATACCGGCGAAGATGCGGAGGATCTTATTTCCATCGGGACAATCGGTTTAATTAAAGCAATCGAGAGCTACTCAGAGGGAAAAGGGACGAAGCTGGCAACTTATGCGGCCCGCTGTATAGAGAATGAAATACTGATGCACTTACGCGCTTTGAAGAAGACGAAAAAGGATGTCTCGCTGCACGATCCGATTGGCCAGGATAAAGAAGGCAATGAAATATCCTTGATTGACGTTTTAAAATCCGAGTCCGAGGACGTTATTGATACGATTCAATTAAATATGGAGCTTGAAAAGGTAAAGGAATATATTGATGTCCTCGATGATCGTGAAAAAGAAGTGATTGTCGGCCGTTTTGGCCTTGATTTGCAAAAAGAAAAAACGCAGCGGGAAATCGCCAAAGAACTCGGTATTTCCCGGAGCTATGTATCAAGAATTGAAAAACGGGCCTTAATGAAGATGTTCCACGAATTTTACCGGGCAGAGAAAGAAAAGCGAAAAAACAGCAGCTAACATCGAATATAACTTTCGTGCGTACAATAAGCTTATCACTATAACGAAGCTTTCCATGCGAAAATGGGAGGCTTCTTATGGTTGATTTCATAGAATTTTTAAAAAAATAAGCCTATAATAGTTACGTATATATTTAAGGGGGTAACCGGATGACGACATCGAAGTATTCAGAAGTATGGGATTTGGATGTATTTTTTAAAGGCGGGAGCGACTCGGACGAATTTACAGCCCACCTCGGGAAGACTGCTGAACATATTAGCCATTTCCACGAGCGTGTGAAGCTGTGGAGCCCGGTAACGAGCTCAGCGGACAGCAAGGAGCTAACAGAATTAATTGGCGAGTTTGAGAATGTGGCAAAAATGATCCGCCAGGAAGGGGCTTTCGTCAGCTGTCTCCAGGCGCAAAATACGGAGGATCAAAAAGTAAACGCACTGCGTGTCAAGGTTACAGAATTGAGCGCCTCGTTCCAGACAGCTTTAACAGTGTTCGACCAGAAATTGACTTCGTATAATCAGGATACATGGGAAGAAATCGTGCAGAGCGAAGGTTTGCAGGACCTTGCCTTTGTGCTTTCAGAGCGCAGGGAAAGGGCAGCCGAAAAGCTGTCAAAGGAAGAGGAAACGATCATTAATCTTCTTGGTATCGACGGATATCACGGCTGGAGCCAGATGTATGATTTAATCGTCAGCAATACAAAGATTCCATATACGGAAAACGGTGAAGAAAAGCTTCTTTCAGTCGGACAGGCCGCCAATAAATTTTCAAATCCAGACCGTTCGATTAGAAAAGAAGTGTTCCGAAATTGGGAGAAAGCGTGGAATGCGAATTCCGATTATCTTGCGAAAACGCTTAACCATCTTGCCGGTTTCCGGTTAAATGTATATAAAGCGCGTGGCTGGGAAGACGTCCTGAAAGAACCGCTTGATTTAAACAGGATGAAAAAAGAAACACTTGAAACGATGTGGGCGGTTATTTCCGACAATAAAGAGCCGCTCGTTAAATTTCTAAACCGCAAAGCAAAGCTGCTCGGGCTTGAAAAACTAGGCTGGTATGACCTGGATGCCCCGCTTGGCAAAACCAAATCAAAAATGCCGTATCAGCAAGGTGCGGAGTTTATTACAGAACAATTTGGCCTGTTCGGAGCGGAAATGGCTGATTATGCAAAAATGGCATTTGAACAGCGCTGGATTGAAGCTGAAGACCGGGCCGGCAAAGCACCGGGAGGCTTTCATACCTTTTTCCCTGAAAGCAGCCAGTCACGGATTTTTATGACATACTCCGGAACACCTTCGAACGTTTCGACATTGGCCCACGAGCTTGGCCATGGATTCCATACGTATGCGATGCGGGACCAGCATTTATTAAACCGCAATTATGCGATGAATGTCGCTGAAACAGCTTCAACCTTTGCTGAAATGATCGTCTCGGATGCTTCTGTAAAAAATGCAAAAACAGCAGAAGAAAAGCTGGCGCTGCTTGAAGATAAAATCCAGCGTTCCGTCGCCCTGTTAATGAATATTCATGCACGATTCCTGTTTGAGACAAGATTTTACAAGGAAAGAAAGAACGGAATAGTCAGTGCGGAAAGGCTGAATGAATTAATGGTGCAGGCCCAAAAAGAAGCTTACGGGGATGTATTGGAAGAATATCATCCGTCTTTCTGGGGTTCGAAGCTGCATTTTTATATTACCGGGATTCCTTTTTACAATTTCCCGTATACATTTGGCTATTTATTCTCACTGGGAATATATGCGAGGGCGTTGGAAGAAGGAAGAGGCTATGAACAGAAATATATCGATTTGCTTAAAGATACTGCTTCAATGACGGTAGAAGAACTGGCGCAAAAGCATTTAAACGAGGATTTAACAAAAAGGGGCTTCTGGGAACAGGCTGTCAAACTGTGCATCGATGATGTCGAGGAATTCCTTGCGCTTACAGAAAATAAATAACACGTTTTAATCAGCGGCTATTGACAAAATGGGTAAGAAAGAATCATTTTTCTTACCCATTTATTTTCTATTGTATTTGGTGTGAACCGTTATCGAAAAGAGGCCAGTGTCCATTGTTTTTATGATGATCCTCTTAACGGTGGACCTTAACTATTAAGCTCTGCCCATTCCGGATGCATATGTTTTCCATCCGCCATCCAAATTCTTCACTGCAAAGCCGTTGGCTGCCAAAATCCTTGAGGCAAGATAGCCTCTCAGCCCAACCTGGCATGAAACATAAATCGTTTCATCTTTAGGAAACTCATTAAGATGTTGGCGAATATCTCCAAGCGGGATATTTACAGATCCGTTTACGTAACCCATTTTTCTTTCATGAGGTTCACGCACATCGATTAATATCCCGCCATTTGCGACGATCCCGTCGATTTCATGCCACTGGACAGTCTCAACGCTTCCTTCCATCATGTTGGATGCAATGTAACCAGCCATGTTTACGGGGTCCTTTGCAGATGAAAATGGCGGAGCATAGGAAAGCTCCAACTCAGCAAGGTCATTCACCGATAAATTCCCCTTAATCGCTGTTGCGATCACATCTATTCGCTTATCAACCCCATCGGTTCCAACCGCCTGTGCACCGTAAATTTGTCCGGTTTTTTTGTCAAAAACAAGCTTTAAGGCAATGGGTGAAGCATCTGGATAATATCCGGCGTGGGAGCTTGGGTGGATATGGACAACTGAATATTCGATACCCAGCTGCTTTAATCTTTTTTCGTTATTGCCTGTAACTGCAACGCTTAAATCAAACACCTTGGCTATCGAAGTGCCCAGCGTCCCTTTATAGGGTATTTTTTTTCCATAAATATTATCGGCGACAATCCGGCCTTGCCGATTTGCAGGTCCTGCAAGAGGAATCATGGCCGGATTTCGATTGATATAATCCGTAACCTCTATTACATCACCAATGGCATAAATATTTTCGTCATTGGTTTGCAGGTAATTGTTTACTTGAATCCCGCCCCGTTCCCCAATATTTAATCCTGCATCCAACGCCAGCTGATTTTCCGGTCTTACACCAATTGATAAGATTGTCATATCTGTTGCGACCTCGGTGCCACTGGTTAGTTCTATTGCGTTTCCTTTATCGTTAAAAGCTTTCACTCCGTCTCCTAAAACGAGTGTTACGCCCTTTTCCTTTAGATGACTATGAACGATGGCGGCCATTTCATAATCCAATGGTGCCATTACCTGGTTTGCCATCTCCACTATTGTTACTTTTATTCCTCGTTCAGCAAGATTTTCTGCCATTTCCAGGCCAATAAAACCACCGCCAACTACGACTGCCCGCTCAGGTTTTTGCCTGTCAACAAACTCCTTGATCTTGTCGGTATCCGGAATATTTCTCAACGTGAATACATTCCGGCTTTCGGATAAGCCGGGGATTTGAGGAATGATAGGCCTGGCACCGGGTGATAGAACAAGCACATCGTAACTTTCCTCGTAATGTTCATCAGTCTGAAGATTTCTGATTAAAATGGATTTCTCGTTCCGATTAATTTTTACTGCTTCACTTAATGTTCTTATATCCAAATTGAATCTCTTTCTCATTCCTTCAGGTGTTTGGACAAGGAGCTTTTGCCGGTCCTTGATCTTTTCACCGATGTAATATGGCAAGCCGCAATTCGCAAATGAGATATGTTCCCCGCGTTCAATCAGTATGATCGTTGATTCTTCATCCAATCTCCGCAATCTCGCTGCTGCCGAAGCACCCCCGGCAACGCCGCCTACAATAACAATTTTTTTAGACATGCTGAATCCCCCGAATAAATTATTTTAATACCTATAGGGGTATTGTAGCATGATTTGAGAAAAACATATATGACAGAAATCCAAACTTAATTTTAATTCATTTCTTTGCATGCAGAGATTGGCATACTTAAATAAATAGTAAAGAATTGTGACATTATTCATATAGCTCCATAAATGGCTGAAAATTGTGATATTGTTCATATGGATGGACTGGAAAAGTGATTTATATTGGATTTAAAAGAGCGGGCAGACTTTATACCGGCAAATATAGGAAAGAGGGAGTGGGATGAATTCAGGAGATTGGTTAAAACATAGATCCTATTATGTGTTTTTATTGAAAAATGGGTTTATTAGTGTGGCAGTTTCATTGATTATCGTCTATTCCTTAATATCGATGCTCCAAGTTGACCTCCATTATTTAGACACACTTCCATTGTTTTTTTTCGTATTAATTATCATCACTGTTTTTTTTATGGTTATTTTTATTCAGGAGAGAAAATTGCGGTCTCACCAAGAACAACTTGTAGCAGTCATCAAAACAAGTACCCAGAGTATTTTCGTTCTGGACAAAGATAAAAATATTATCGGTTTAAATGAAGCAGGGAGAAAGCTTCTCAGCTTACCTATTGGCGCTGTAGCCAATTTCTGTGATATTTGTTCCACCTACCCGGGGGCAAATAAAATTTGCGATGTCTCCAATTGTTTTTTGATGAATGACCAGGAAAACCCGGTTGAGTTATATATTAAAAATCATAATCATACACTTGTTCCTGTACTGGCCACAATTTCTTACTACATCACTCCTGAAAAAGAAAAAGGGACGGTCATAGGCCTGCAAAAAGTTAGCGAAAAGCGAAAAGAGGAGCATAAGAAGATTGAAAAAATGATCACTCATTCGATTTTTCAGGCCCAGGAAAAAGAAAGAAAACTTATTTCCAGAGAACTTCACGACGGAATTGGGCAATCTTTATTTGGAATTCTTCTGCAAACAGATGTCATCAAATCAATTCTTGAAAATGGAGAAGAGCACAAATTGCATCTGGAAAAACTGCAAGCGATGATCACCCAAACGATCGAAGATGTCCGAAACTTATCATCGGAATTGCGCCCCTCGACTCTCGACGATCACGGCCTGATTGCTACTTTAAAAAATTTTATCCTGGATTTTGGCAACCGGTTCGGCATTCAAATTAACTTCACCTATAAAGGCAACAATGAGCGGCTTCCGCCATCAATTGAAACAGCTTTGTACCGAATAGCACAGGAAGCATTGATTAACGCTGCAAAGTATGCCTGTACTGAGCGTATTGACATTGTTGTTGATAAGCTTAACGAAAGTGTATCTCTCTCAATTGTGGATTTTGGAAAAGGATTCGAACTCACCCCGTCTAACCGGCGGGGAGTAGGAATTTACAGCATGGAAGAACGGGCCTCAATATTAGGAGGGAATTTTTCTATAGTGTCAGAGATTGGGAAGGGTACACATATTCAAGTAAATATTCCTATTTAACAGGTGATGAAAATGAACAAAATTCGGATTTTTTTAGTGGATGACCATGCCGTGGTCCGGGACGGACTTCAAATGCTATTGAATGCTCAGTCCGATATGGTTGTAGTCGGAGAAGCAGCAGAAGGGAATGAAGCGTTATTGAAAATTTCCCATGTTCAGCCAGATGTGGTCATTATGGATTTGAGTATGCCTAATGGAAGAGACGGTTTGCCAACAACCAGTGAAATTATCCAAAATTTCCCTGATATTAAGGTTTTAATCCTGTCGATGCATGATGACCAGCAATCCTTGTTCAGAGCATTAAAAGTTGGCGCATCTGGTTTTTTGTTAAAATCCTCACTGGGACAAGAGCTTGTTACGGCTATACGGCAAGTGAACTCGGGACAGGCGTATCTTCATCCAAATGCCCAAAAGAAAGTCATTGAACATGTTTTTCATGATTCAGGAGAAGAGTACAATGATTCGTTTGATCTTCTATCAGAGCGTGAAAAAGAAATCTTTAGTCTCGTCGCAAAAGGTTATACAAATAAAGAAACTGGAGAGCTTCTCAAGATAAGTCCCAGAACCGTAGAAACGCATAAATCAAAAATAATGGAGAAGCTCCAGCTTTCGACAAGACGGGATTTAGTCCGTTTCGCATTAAAAAGAGGGCTCCTCGATAATTAGGTGTATACTATGACAAATCAAAAAGTAAGTTTAAAAGAATTATTAACCTTACAGCTTGAATCTTTAATTTCTGGACTCGGAGTTGATTTCTCTGCTATTGCTTTTTATGATCCTATTAATCTCGAGTTCCGCTGGCGTTTGGCAATTGGGTCATTAAATAACCGTTATACAAGCATTGTTGTGAGAAGCGGAAAAGGGATTTGCGGCCGGGCGTTAAAAACCAGGCGGGAAGTGATCATCACACATTTCCCGGAAGAGCTTCAGGATGAATTTCTTGAATTCCCAATCTTAATTGTCGAAGATTTAAAATCAGCAGCCGCAGTACCTTTGTTTTTCCAAACTCAGCTGATTGGCGTACTGCTAATCGGTCAGCGGACATGCAGACAGTTTGATTTTACAGAGATCGAGTATATGAAAAAAGTTTCTGACGAGATCGTCCAATCTTATACTCAAGAACGAAGAGCGGAAAGAACAAATCTTGAAGAAAAGAAGGAAATACAGAAGTCGGCCCTTTCCCTCTATTTTATCCAAGAAAAGGCAAACAGAGGAGAAAAGCTCGAGATCATCTTACTGGATCAGCGAATAACGCTGCTTTCAGAAGAAGCTCAACAAAAGCTTATTTCTATATTTGAATTTCTGCTTGATTGTGCTTTCTTAACGGAGAATGATGCAATTGTAAAAGTGATTATTGAACGAAAGTCTGAACAACAGTTCTCAATTGAAATCGAAACTGACACTCATCTTATACTGAGCAATGAATTGTTCTCCAAGCTTGCAGATGATGTTAGAGCACTAAAAGGGAGTATCGAAATGGTTTATGACCATGATAAAACGATTCTTACAATGAACTTCTTCTTAAGCATGTTAATAAGCGACCATCTGTGGACAATTTAGAAACCAAAAAGCGCTCAATTTGAGTGCTTTTTTATATGGTAATCAGTTTATCTTCATATTTTTTTGTGCCTTATCCCTGTTCGATACAAATTTGCTTGGTGATACAATTTGTGAACAATTGAGTAATCCCTTTATGACATTAGGTATTTTCTCAAGTGGCTTAGCGGTGTTTCCCTGATACTCGCGATTTCCGCAAACCCTTACAATTAAACCATCAAGAAGAAAGGGTGAAAGGAATTGGAAAGAATTACTGGTTGGGACCCGGAAAATATCGTTTTTTGGAAAACGGAAGGGAAGCGGCATGCCCAGCGCAACTTATGGATTTCAGTGCCATCTCTGTTCCTCGCTTTTGTGGTTTGGCAAATCTGGTCAGCGGTGGCCGTAAAACTGAATGAAATAGGCTTTAATTTTACCTCGAGTGAACTTTTTACGCTTGCCGCGCTTCCCGGACTTGTTGGGGCGACACTGAGGATATTTTTCACGTTTATGCCAGGCGTTTTTGGCGGGAAAAACTGGACGATTATTAGTACGGCAGCACTTCTTCTGCCCGCAATCGGAATTGGCCTGGCCGTTCAAAATCCAGAAACATCTTTTACCACAATGGCGATTTTGGCAGCGCTGTGCGGGATTGGCGGAGGGAATTTTTCCTCTTCAATGGCAAACATCAGTTTTTTCTTCCCAAAGAAGCTGAAAGGAACAGCAAATGGAATAAATGCCGGAATAGGAAATCTAGGGGTTAGCGCAGTTCAGTTTATAACTCCCATTATCATTTCTACGGGTACTTTTGCGGGTGTAGCTGGCGGTTCCCAATTAATGGCGAATGGTGGCGAGGTATGGTTACAAAATGCTGCATTTATTTGGGTCATTCCAATCGTGATCGTAACGGTTCTCGCTTTTTTTGGAATGGATAATCTGCCGAACGCAAAGCAATCAGTTAAAGAACAGGCGGTCATTTTTAAAAACAAGCATACATGGATCATGACATGGCTTTATACAATGTGCTTTGGTTCCTTTATAGGGTACGCTGCGGCATTTCCGCTCTTGATTAAATCGGAATTTCCTGAAGTGAATGCCCTGCAGTTTGCTTTCCTCGGACCGCTTGTAGGGGCGCTCGTCAGACCGTTCGGCGGCTGGATTTCCGATAAGGTTGGTGGAGCTAAAGTAACATTTTGGGATATTATCGTGATGATTTTCGCAACAATTGGCGTCATTTACTTTTTAAATGATAAAAATTTCACCGGCTTCTTAACGATGTTTATTATCCTTTTCTTCACAACTGGCATCGCCAATGGTTCTACCTTTAGAATGATTCCAATTATATTTCAGGAGAAACAGGCTGCGCCTGTTCTGGGCTTTACAGCGGCGATTGCCGCGTATGGAGCGTTTTTTATTCCAAAAGTGTTCAGCTGGTCGCTTTCGACTACAGGCACTGCAAATATGGCACTTTATCTTTTTATCGCTTACTACGTTATCAGTCTGGGGGTTTGCTGGTATTACTATTCCAGGAAAAACGCTGAAGTAAAATGCTAGTTTATGGATAGGAGTGGAAATTAATGGGGAATTTAAAAGGCTTTTTTAAAAGCGGCCACCTGCCTACTTTAATATCATCGTTTCTCTATTTTGATATCAGTTTTATGATCTGGGTTATGCTTGGAGCAACATCGACATTTATCGTACAGGACTTTGGGCTGTCACCTGCGGAAAAAGGATTAATGGTGGGAATTCCTATACTGGGTGGATCGCTGCTTCGGATCCCAATGGGACTGCTTGCGGATCGATATGGTGGAAAACGAATGGGAACGATCGGAATGATCTTGACAATGATTCCACTGTTCTGGGGTTGGCTTTACGGCAATTCTCTGACTGAAATCCAAGCATTTGGTTTTTTACTTGGTATAGCGGGAGCCAGTTTTGCGGTGGCTCTGCCACTGGCAAGCCGATGGTATCCTCCCGAACACCAGGGTTTAGCTATGGGTATCGCTGGAGCCGGTAATAGCGGGACGGTGCTTGCCTCCATGTTTGCACCGCGAATTGCCGAAGTATTTGGATGGCATGGTGTATTTGGTTTTGCCCTAATTCCGCTTGCTGCAGCCTTTATCGTCTTTATCATTTTTGCAAAAGACAGTCCTGACGCTCCAAAGCCGCAAAAGCTTTCGGAATATATGGGAATTGTAAAAACGAAAGAGACGTGGATATTTAGTTTTTTTTACAGCTTATCATTCGGCGGTTTTGTAGGCTTAACAGGATACTTGGCGATTTTTTTTGTTGACCAATATGGCATTAGCAAAGTAACCGCCGGCGATATTGTCACGATCATTGTGTTTGCAGGCAGTTTTATCAGGCCAATAGGTGGATATATGGCGGACAGGTTAGGAGGAATCAACCTGCTGGTCATACTTTTTGGCATGTCAGCAGCAGTGCTTGGCTTCATTGGGTTTCTTCCATCACTTTATGTCATGATAACGCTCTTTATAGCTGTCATGCTGGTTTTTGGCATTGCAAATGGTGCACTGTTTCAGGTCATACCGACACGGTTTCCAAAGGAAGTTGGGATTTTTACAGGATTTGTCGGAGCAGCTGGTGGTCTCGGTGGATTTTTCTTACCCAATATTCTCGGAACGTTTAAGGAAATAACGGGTTCCTATTCCTTTGGTTTCTGGTGGATTGGTATCACGTATGCCGTTGCTCTTACCGTTCTGATTTGGTTGCAGAGTTCCTGGAAGAAGGGTGAAAAGAAGGAACAGGTATCTACCATCAATGCCGTGTAAAGTTTCGCAGTTCAAAATCGTATTCACTTAAAAAATTGAAGCCGCAGAATTTGGAAAGGAGAACCAAATGAAAACAAAGGCCGGAAGCTTATTTAAAAGGCTCCGCTACTTTAGGCCCGTCGAAACTTATTCAGAAGGCTGGAGCCAACTATCTGCAGAGGATCGGGACTGGGAGAGAGTTTACCGCCAGCGCTGGCAGCATGATAAGGTTGTCCGCACAACACATGGAGTTAACTGTACCGGTTCTTGCAGTTGGAAGGTATTTGTGAAAGATGGAATCATTACATGGGAAAACCAGCAGACCGACTACCCGAGCTGTGGACCGGATATGCCAGAGTTTGAACCGCGGGGCTGTCCGCGCGGAGCGAGCTTCTCCTGGTATGTATACAGTCCGCTTCGAGTCAAATACCCGTATGTTCGTGGCGTTCTTTTAAAATCATATCGGGAAGCAGTTAAACAGCAAAATGATCCGGTCAAAGCATGGGAAAGTATTGTAGAGAATCCTGACAAAGCAAAACAGTATAAGGCTGCCCGGGGGAAGGGCGGGTTCGTCCGGTCGACCTGGGAGGAAGTCAATGAAATCATTTCAGCTTCCCTCCTATATACCATCAAAAAATACGGGCCCGATCGCATCGCCGGATTTACTCCCATTCCGGCAATGTCAATGGTCAGCTATGCAGCGGGAGCCAGATTTTTATCGATGATTGGGGCACCAATGCTTAGTTTTTACGACTGGTATGCCGATCTGCCCCCTGCCTCCCCGCAAATATGGGGAGAGCAAACGGATGTTCCGGAGAGCAGTGATTGGTATAACGCGGGTTACATTATGATGTGGGGCTCAAATGTACCGATGACGAGAACACCCGACGCTCATTTTATGACTGAAGTGCGCTACAAAGGAACAAAGGTGGTAACTGTCAGTCCTGATTATGCGGAAAATGTAAAATTTGCTGATGACTGGCTCGCTGTTAACCCCGGTGAAGATGCCGCCCTTGCCCAGGCGATGACCCATGTCATTTTAAAAGAGTTTTATGTCGACAATAAAACCGATTATTTTTATCAGTATGCCCAAAAGTACACAGATCTCCCATACCTGATCACGTTGAAGCGGAATGGGGAAGCTTACGTTTCCGATCGCTTTTTAACCGCAAGTGATCTGGGAATGCCCTTCACGCATGCAGAATGGAAAACGGCAGTTATCGATAAAAAGACGAATAAAATAGTCATTCCAAATGGAAGTATCGGACATCGCTGGGAAAATAAAGGACAATGGAACCTTCTGCAAAGCGATGAGGAAGGAAATTCATTTGAACCGGAGTTAACCATACATGGAATTGAAGACGGTACAGTTCCCATCGAGTTTCCTTACTTTGGCCGGGATGGAAAGCGCACGATCTCCCGTTCCGTTCCGGTACGGAAAGTGATAACGGCCTCTGGGGAACAAACATACGCCACAACAGTATTTGATCTCATGCTTGCCCACTACGGAGTGAACAGGGAGTTTGAGGGGGACTACCCGTCAGGCTACGATGATGACAAGCCTTATACGCCAGCCTGGCAGGAAAAATATACAGGTATTGACCGGAAGCTGGTTGTGAAAATTGCAAGAGAATTTGCGCAAAATGCGAGTGATACAAAAGGCCGCTCGATGATTATCATGGGCGCCGGTGTCAATCATTGGTTTAACGGCGATACCATCTATCGAAGTATTTTAAACCTCGTTTTGCTTACTGGTTCACAGGGAGTGAACGGCGGGGGCTGGGCCCATTATGTTGGACAGGAGAAATGCCGGGTTCCTGAAGGCTGGGGAACGATCGCTTTTGGCCGCGATTGGTCAATGCCTCCCCGCCTGCAAAATGCCACTTCTTTCTATTATTTTGCAACGGACCAGTGGCGTTATGAAGAAATCTCACTGAACGAACTTGCCTCGCCGCTTGTGAAAAAGGCAAGATACCAGCATTCAGCTGATTATAATGTTCTCGCTGCCCGTTTAGGCTGGCTGCCATCCTATCCGCAATTTAATCGCAATTCTCTTCAATTATATGAAGATGCGAAAAAAGCAGGGGCGCAAACAGCAGAAGAAGTGGTCGATTACACCGTAAATGAATTAAAAACAGGTCAAATGGAATTCGCCATTGAAGATCCCGACAATCCTGTTAATTTTCCAAGAAATCTGTTTGTCTGGCGTTCTAATTTAATCTCAAGCTCTGGTAAAGGGCATGAATATTTCTTGAAGCATCTTCTTGGTACATCGAATGGGTTATTGTCCGACGAAAACAATTCGATGAAGCCGGAAGAAATAAAGTGGAACGAAAAGGCAGCTGAGGGGAAGCTTGACCTTCTTGTAAGTGTCGATTTCCGGATGGCGGGTAACGCCTTGTATTCTGATATCGTTTTACCGGCAGCAACCTGGTATGAAAAACACGATATTAGCAGTACCGATATGCATCCTTTTATTCATCCGTTTAATCCGGCTATTAATCCGCCATGGGAAGCAAAGTCTGACTGGGACACTTTTAAAGGAATTGCGAAGACTTTTTCGGGAATGGCCAGGGATTACTTTCCATCAGCCGTAACGGATTTAGTGGCCACCCCGCTGCTCCATGATTCAACGGATGAGATTGCCCAACCTTTCGGCAAAGTACGGGACTGGAAAACGGGGGAAGTTGAGCCTTTACCAGGAATCACGATGCCGCGTTTCACTCTTGTGGAGCGCGACTATCAACAAATATACGAAAAATTCATTGCCCTCGGACCACTTGCCGAGAAAAATCCTGTCGGTGCTCACGGGATTTCTTTCCCGGTTACAGAACAATACGAGCAGCTAAAAAAAATGAACGGAATTATAGCTGAAAAAGGAGTTTCTTGCAGTAGACCAAAACTTGAAACAGGACGGCAAGCAGCGGAAGCGATGATGACTTTATCCAGTGCGACAAATGGAAAAGTCGCCATGAAGGCATGGGCTGCAGAGGAGGCAAAAACGGGTTTAAATCTAAAAGATATTGCGGAAGACCGGGCTTCCGAACATCACACCTTCCAGGATATAACCGTTCAGCCGCGTCAAGTGATCTCAACACCAATCTTTACTGGCTCAAATAAAGGAAGCAGACGATACTCTGCTTTTACCACAAATATTGAACGGTTTGTTCCATTTCGGACACTAACCGGAAGGCAGCATTTCTATCTTGACCATGAGATTATCATCGAATACGGAGAAAGCTTTCCTATCTATAAGCCAACTTTACCGGAAATGGTTTTTTCAGCGCGCGACAGATTGCCAAATCGGCAAGAGAAGGAAATCACGCTTCGTTATTTAACCCCTCATGGAAAATGGAATATGCACAGTACTTATCAGGATAACTTGATGATGTTGACCCTTTTTCGAGGTGGTCCACATGTATGGTTGAGTGATAAGGATGCCAAAAAGGCTGGAATAAATGATAATGACTGGGTTGAAGTATATAACAGGAATGGAGTAGTAGCCGCAAGAGCCGTTACAAGCCATAAGATGCCAACCGGGACACTGTATATGTACCATGCACAGGATAAACACATTAACACACCGGGTACAACGATTACCGGTGAACGCGGCGGATCTCATAACAGCCCAACGAAAATTCATGTGAAGCCGACACAAATAATCGGCGGCTACGCTCAGCTCAGCTATGGATTTAATTACTATGGGCCGATCGGAAACCAGCGTGACATTTACGTATCCGTTCGCAAGATGAAGGAGGTGCCTTGGCTTGAAGATTAAAGCACAGGTAGCGATGGTGATGAATCTGGACAAATGCATTGGCTGTCACACATGCAGTGTTACGTGCAAAAATACATGGACGAACCGTTCCGGCGCGGAGTATATGTGGTTTAATAATGTTGAAACAAAGCCTGGGGTCGGATATCCAATCCAGTGGGAAGATCAGGAAAAATATAAAGGCGGCTGGACAGTGAGTAATAACCAGCTGGAATTGAAATCCGGAAGCAAGCTGAATAAGCTTGCTCTTGGAAAAATTTTTTATAACCCCGATCTGCCAACGATTGATGAATATTATGAACCGTGGACATACGATTATGAAAAGCTGACAAATAGTCCCGAGAAGAAGCACCAGCCTGTTGCCCGGCCAAAATCACTTTTAACCGGTGAACGAATCGAGCTTGAATGGGGGCCGAATTGGGAAGACGATTTGGCCGGAGCCCCCGTTACAGGACCGAAGGATCCCAATCTCGGCACATTGGAGAAATTGGTAAAGTTTGAATTTGAGCAAGCGTTTATGATGTATTTGCCCCGAATTTGTGAACACTGCTTAAACCCTGGCTGCGTTGCATCGTGTCCATCGGGTGCAATTTATAAAAGGGATGAAGACGGAATTGTATTAGTAGACCAGGAGCAGTGCCGCGGCTGGCGCTATTGTATGACCGGCTGTCCTTATAAGAAAGTTTATTTCAATTGGGAGACGCAAAAAGCAGAGAAATGCACATTCTGTTTCCCAAGAATTGAAGCTGGACTCCCAACTGTTTGCTCAGAAACCTGCACGGGGCGTCTTCGTTATATCGGTGTTCTGCTTTATGACGCAGATCGGGTTAAAGAAGCTGCCTCGGTTCATGATGAGAAAGAGCTATACAGACAGCAGTTAAGTTTATTCCTTAATCCTGATGATCCAAAAGTGGTTGAACAGGCAAAGAAGGACGGAATTTCTGATGATTGGTTAGACGCAGCACGTATCTCGCCGATTTATAAATTGGCGATCAAATATAAGATCGCATTACCACTCCATCCTGAATATCGGACGCTGCCGATGGTTTGGTACGTACCGCCACTTAGTCCGTTTACAAACCTTTTTGAAGGGAAAGATAGCAACGGTTCATTGGAAGCGATGTTCCCGGAAATTAGCCAAATGAGAATCCCGCTTGAATACCTGGCAAACTTATTGAGTGCCGGGGATACAGAAGTGATAAAAAAAGTGTTCGAAAAAATGGTTGTTATGCGTCACTATATGAGAGCCAAAACAGTCGGTAAGGTTCCAAACGATACGCTTGTAAAAAATATTGGCATGACAGCGGATATAGTGGAAGAAATGTATCGATTGCTTGCAGTTGCCAAGTATGAAGACAGGTTTGTTATTCCTACTGCCCATAAAGAACATTTTTCAAATCTTTACAAAGAGCAAGGTTCAACTGGTTATGACTTTGACTGTAATACTTGTAAAGAAGGTGGCTATGTTGGAGAAAACGAGGAACTCCATATCTTCAAGTGACGAAACAGAAGTTCGCGAGGCATTTCGAATGATTTCTTATTTGTTGCAGTATCCGGTAAAAAGATGGCTGCAATGGATGGAATTAATGGAAGTAGCTAATTTGTATGAAAACCTTAAAATAAAAGAGCCTTTAATCGCTTTTCTTAACATGATTGGTGAATCATCATTAGATGATTTAAAGGAACAATATGTCAGCCTGTTTGATTTTAATTCAGCTTGCAGCCTTTATTTAACCTACTTAAAAATAGGTGATCAGCGAGAGCGGGGGCAGATTCTCGCTGAGCTAAAGGAATTGTACCGGAATCATGGGTTTTTGATGACGGATGAAGAGCTCTCTGATTATCTTCCTCTGGTGTTAGAGTTTTCTGCCGTCGCTCCTTTGCAAGTATCCGTCAACTTATTAACCAGTATGCGGGAGCCAATCGAAAAATTGAAAAGTGAGTTAAATAATCTGAATTCACCATATGTCTACTTGATTGATGCTTGTTTGTCCGGATGTGATGTATTGAAAAAAATCACTTTAATAGGAAAGGGGTGATAGAATATGGATCAATTCCTGTGGGTGATATTCCCTTATCTAATGTTGGCGGTTTCGGTAATAGGCCATCTATACCGTTTTAATGCAGACCAACTTGCATGGACTGCCAAGTCCAGTGAATTCCTGGAGAAAAAAAGTTTAAAGTGGGGAAGCATGCTATTCCATTTCGGGATCTTGCTGGTAATTGTCGGGCATGTGGTTGGACTTCTGGTTCCAAAAACCTTATTGGAGAATTATGGTATAAATGATGCTTTATATCATACCGGAGCCGTATATGGAGGGGGTTTTGCCGGGGTTTTGACGCTTCTCGGGGTCATCATACTGTTGAACCGCCGCCTCTTGAATAAACGGGTACGTATAACAAGTGACATAAGCGATATTGTGACGTCCATCTTAATATTTCTGATTGTCGTGATCGGAATCTATAATACGGTAATCGGAAATCGTCTTTATGCTGATTTTGATTATCGGGAAACAATCAGTCCGTGGGTTAGAGGCTTGCTTACCTTTACTCCTGATCCTTCTCGGATGAATGGGGTACCGATGGGATTCCAGCTTCATATTCTTATCTCGTTTGTCCTAATCGGAATCTGGCCTTTTACCCGTCTTGTCCATGTCTGGAGCGTTCCACTTGCATACTTTAAACGAAACTATATCATCTACCGGAAAAGAGGGGGAGGATTAAAGCTTTCCAAATAAAATAAATGTAAAAAACTTTTCCGTTTTATTAAAAACTTGGAATGAGGGAAAAGTGTTCCTGCGCTGTCCGCTGTTTTTTAATTGTATCGAAAAAACTGTATAGATAAATCTATACAGTCATTCGAAAATCCTAGTATGTTTTGCAGGGCTCCGTTCAGGAGCCTTTTTTCTGTTTACACTTTTCTCAGCCTGAAGGAACTGACCATTAAAAACGACAGAATTATAATGATGATGATAAATGCGTGCGGCGGCCAATACGGAATCGCCAAAAAGCTTAAGGTAATCAGGCACCCTGCCGCTGTGATCGGCAGCCCGGTAAAAAAGCCGTTGTTTTCTGATATATTAAACCTGGCGAGGCGGAATGCCCCGCAGCCGATGAAGAAAACAGTAAAGAAAGCACCGGGAGCACCAAATTCAAATAAGATTCCCTGGTATAATAATAGTGCCGGGGCCACACCGAATGATATAATATCACTCATGGAGTCCAGCTGCTTGCCGAGCTCTGATTCGATATTGAATCTTCTTGCAGCGGCGCCGTCAAAGCGGTCTGCTAAAGCAGCAATAAAGATCAGCAGCAAGCTCAACTTTAAGTTACCATTTATACCGACGATAATTGCAAAACCGCCTAAAGATAAGTTCACTAAAGTTAATACGTTAGCCGTTTGGGCCTTGAGTTTTTTCACTGTCTGGTCAACAACATCCAACAAAAACATGCTCCTCACTCCTTAAACGGAAGGGAATAAACTTGTTTACTAAGCAATGCACCGGGAACAAGCGGGTTTAAGCCTGTTTCCAACCGCCCGCTTTTCGTCATATATTTTATAATAATATTTTATTTTAAGCTGTGTTATGCCTGTACGTAAAGAGAATTTCAGCACTTCAGGAGGTAAGCCCATTGATCCAAAATATGTACCGCATCTTGATTGATCTCACCAATGGCCGGGTAACTTCGGGAATTTTGAAACGCTTTGCCCGTTCAAAGGCGAGCCGTCTTCTTGTGCCTTCATTCGCCAGAGTTTACCGGTTGAATGAGCATGAAATGGATAAGCCGGTAAAAGAGTATCCGACTTTGCATGAGCTTTTTATAAGAAAGCTGAAAGAGGGCAGCCGGGTGACAGATCCCGGGGCAGCGTCAATCACAAGCCCGGTTGATGCCGTGATTGAAGAAATTGGGGTCATCAGTCCTGAAAATGAAATTGAGGTGAAGGGAAAGGTCTATTCAACCAGAGAAATGCTTGGCAATGATCAAGCATTATTGAAATACAACGGTGGACCCTATGCGATCTTTTATTTAAGCCCGAGCCATTATCACCGCATCCACAGTCCTGTTTCCGGAAAGATTACCGGGCAATGGACATTGGGGAAAAAATCGTATCCGGTTAACCGTCTTGGCCTGAAATACGGGAAAAATCCATTATCGAAAAACTACCGGACGATTACAGAGGTGCAACATGGCGGCGGCCATCTCGCCATTATCAAAGTTGGCGCGATGTTTGTCAATTCGATTGAACCGGTCCATAAAGGCGATTTTTTAACAAAAGGGCAAGAGATGGCCTATTTTACTTTTGGTTCAACCGTTGTTTTATTATTTGAAAAAGGCTCCGTCAAGCTTGATCCTTCATTAAAAACGCCTGTTGAGATCAAGGTTGGTGAAAAAATCGGCATTGTCGCGGATTCCCTGTAAGCCGGAAGCAAATTAGCGGGCTTTCGATTTAAAAACCAGAGCGATCCGGCAGACAGAGCCATAAAAGAAAAAAGCCCTGACCAGGGCAGTTATACGGAAACTTTGACTTTATTGGAGAGGGAACGCCGGTGAATTTCTGTTTCAATGAGAGAAATAAAATCTTGGCTTAAGTTTAATTCTCTTGCTTTATAGTAGGATTCAATCAATAATTCATCTGACAGCTTTCTCATATAGTCATTCACCTCCATTTCAATTTTTTGTTCTAAATTCAAATATATAAACATATACTGATAGGCTCTAGTGTTGTACCCTTACTTTATCAAAATAAAACGGTCAGAACAACTGTTCCTGTTATCCACAGATCTTAGTGGATAACCTGTGATTATCTTGTTTATAAATGGGAAAGTAGTAAATATACCAATGTGTAAATTGTGAATAAAGTTATCCACAATTGTTGAAACAGCCGGATGTTGTCGAAAAATTTCTTTTTTTTGTCACATTTACCGAATAATCTCCTCCGTAAAAGGATTTATGGTAAAGGCCGCTTACGCAACAATAAAACAAGCCTGGTGCTTATCGGTCTTTTTAAAACAACTTGCTTGCCTGATAAGATCGTCCTTTACAATCGTACATCAAACATGTTTCTGGAGAAACGACAGGAATGTTTTGAAAGAGCGGGTAAAATTGGTTATGATGATAACATTATAAAGCAGCTACCGTCCAAGCGGGATAGAAGCATAAACATTAAGAGGTGGAACAAGCGTGTTAAAGCATTTCTTGCCAGATCAGCATGTAAAAAATATTTTTGAAGTTACTCCTGAAAGTTTGAAAGAGAAGGGTATCAAAGGAATTATTACAGACCTTGATAACACTCTCGTTGAGTGGGACCGGCCCCATGCCACCCCTAAATTAATCGAATGGTTTGAAGGGATGAGGAGAAGTGGGATTCTCGTGACGATCGTGTCCAATAATATTGAATTGAGGGTAAAGTCTTTTTCAGAGCCGCTCGGGATTCCGTTTATATTTCAAGCGCGAAAACCGATGGGACGGGCTTTTAAAAAGGCGCTCGTGCAAATGGGGCTTGAGAAATACGAAACCGTTGTGATTGGCGACCAGCTCTTAACTGATGTTCTCGGTGGAAACAGGAACGGATTTCATACGATTTTGGTTGTACCTGTTGCAAAAACAGACGGTTTTATGACAAGGTTTAACCGGCAGATAGAACGGAGAATCCTGAAATGGTTTCGAAAAAAAGGAATGCTTAATTGGGAGGATTAATGAGTGAATGACCAATATTTTACCTGCATTGGCTGCGGGATAAAAATCCAGACTGACAATCCCGGGGAATTAGGGTACGCCCCGCAGTCGGCGTTAGAAAAGGAAACGATTATCTGTCAGCGCTGCTTTCGCTTAAAACACTATAACGAGGTCCAGGACGTCAGCTTAACGGATGATGATTTCCTCAAGATTCTCAATGAAATCGGCAAAACCGATGCGCTGATTGTTAAAATTGTCGATATTTTCGACTTTAACGGCAGCTGGCTCCCGGGCCTGCACCGTTTTGTCGGTCAAAATAAGATTTTGCTCGTCGGAAATAAGGCTGATCTCCTTCCAAAATCGGTTAAGCGCGGCAAGCTTGTGCATTGGATGAAGCATGAGGCGAAGCAGCTGGGTTTAAAGGCGGAAGAAGTATTTTTAGTAAGCGCCGCAAAAGGGCATTTTATTAAAGAAACCGCAGCTGCGATTGAGGAATTTAGACAGGGTAAGGATGTCTATGTTGTCGGCTGTACCAATGTTGGCAAATCAACATTTATTAACCGGATTATCAAGGAGGTTACAGGCGAGGGGGATGTCATTACGACTTCCCATTTTCCGGGAACCACTCTTGATATCATTAAAATACCGCTGTCAGACGAAAAGGCAATCATTGATACACCCGGGATCATCAACCATCATCAAATGGCGCATTTTGTAGATAAACGCGATTTAAAACTCATCACCCCGAAGAAGGAAATAAAAGCAAAGATTTATCAGTTAAATGAAGGGCAAACACTGTTCTTCGGCGGACTGGCCCGATTTGATTATATTAGCGGGGGCCGGAGGTCAATCGTTTGTTACTTGTCCAACGATCTAAATATCCACCGCACGAAAACGGAAAAAGCTGACGCCCTCTACGAAGATCACGCCGGGGAAATGCTGTTCCCGCCGCGCAAGGAGCAGCTGGATACTTTTCCGGAACTCGTCAGGCATGAATTTACAATAAAAGAAGCGAAAACGGATATCGTTTTTTCCGGGCTCGGCTGGGTAACAGTGAATGATCCCGGCGCAAAGGTGGCTGCCTATGTTCCACGCGGAGTTCATGTTATGCTGCGGAAGTCGTTAATATAGTAAACACTTATGCTTTTCATGATTCGTCTTATAAAAAGAAGCTTGCCGTTACCATAGGGCCCAAAACAGGTATTTTCCTTTGTACTTGGTAATGTGGCCAAGGAGTTAACGTGTTTCTGGGGGGAGAGAGGATTTGAAGAAATTGTACGGGGTAATTGGTGATCCGATTGCCCATTCGATGTCACCGATTATGCACAATGATTTATTTCAATTTTACCAGATTGATGCTCATTACCATCCTTTCCATATTCAAAAGGAGCAATTGGAGGATGCTGTAAACGCGTTGAAGACGATCGGCGTTGCGGGGTTTAATGTGACGGTTCCCCATAAAGGTGAAATCATGAAATGGCTGGATGAAATTGACCCCCTTGCTGAAGCGATCGGGGCCGTAAATACGGTCGTCAACCGCAATGGGAAGTTAACAGGCTATAATACGGATGGACCCGGCTTTGTCAAAGGATTAAGAATGCTTGTGCAGCCGCTTCCGGGCCAAAGAGTCCTGATTGTCGGAGCTGGCGGGGCAGCAAAAGCGATTTATTACGCGCTTGCAAAGGAAGGCATCAACATGATCGATATATGCAACCGGACTGTTGAAAAAGCCGTTGAGCTAAAAAAAAGCTGTCCCTTCTCCGTGAACACGGAGATATTGTCGATAAAGGAAGCGGAGGAAAAGCTCAATCAATATACTCTGCTTATTCAAACAACGCTGATCGGAATGGAACCGGCAACCGATTTTTCGCCCCTTTCGCTTGAAAACCTTAATCGGGACGCTTTAGTCAGTGATATTATTTATAATCCGCTTGAAACAAAGCTTTTGCGGGAAGCTAAAGAGAAAGGCGCCATTATCCAGAACGGGATCGACATGTTCGTCTACCAGGGGGCGCTTGCCTTTCAAAAATGGACCGGCATCATGCCGGATACTGCAAGAATGAAAATCAATGTAACGAAACAATTGGGAGGAAATCCATGCTAACCGGGAAACAAAAACGTTTTTTAAGGTCGAAAGCCCATCATTTAAACCCGATCTTTCAAGTAGGCAAAGGCGGCGTAAACGAAAACATGGTCAAACAAATTGCCGAAGCGCTTGAAGCCAGGGAATTGATTAAAATAAGTATTTTGCAAAACAGTGAAGAAGACAGGGATACTGTCGCGGAAAAGCTAGTATCAGGGACCGGGGCAGAACTGGTCCAAATCATCGGGAATATAATTGTTCTCTATAAGGAATCAATGGAAAACAAGCAGCTAACCCTTCCATAAGAAGGACGGCTTTAGGTAATGCGATCAAAGGGAGGTTCTCATTTTGCGAAAAATCGGTATTCTTGGCGGTACATTTGATCCGCCCCATTACGGTCATTTGCTGATAGCAAATGAGGTGCTGGAAGCTTTGAATCTGGAAGAGATCTGGTTTATGCCTAATCAGGATCCACCCCACAAGGATAAAGCCAAAGTCCAGAGTGGGCACCGTTTCAGAATGCTGGAGCTGGCAATTGAGGACCATCCCCGATTTCGGATCGAACCGCTGGAATTAACAAGGGAAGGCCGGTCTTATACGATTGAGACGATGCAATTATTAAAAAATAAATATAACAACATAAGCTTTTATTTTCTGATTGGGGCAGATATGATTGAATAT
This sequence comes from Bacillus sp. V3-13, assembly GCF_002860165.1. Taxonomy (GTDB): domain Bacteria; phylum Bacillota; class Bacilli; order Bacillales; family Cytobacillaceae; genus Bacillus_BJ. Next base: position 81,709 of record NZ_PGUZ01000017.1, read on the forward strand.
TTGCCGAACTGGCATCGAATCGATGAGTTGATGGAAATGGTCGAGTTTGTCGGAGTTAAGCGTCCTTCCTATAGCCATCACACCCCGTTTCCGATCACCTATGTTGAAGTACCTGAAATGGGTGTTTCATCCAGCATGTTGAGAGAGCGGCTGCGGGAAGGCAAAACAGTCAGGTATTTATTGCCTGACCCGGTAAGGAATTATATTGAGGAGAATAACTTATATGGAACGTAATAAAGCTCTTGAGCTTGTGAAAATACAATTGACCGAGCACCGCTATAAGCATACGATCGGTGTGATGGAAACGGCAGTCCAGTTGGCATGGAAGTATGGTGCCGATCTGAAAAAGGCCGAACTGGCCGCGATCTTCCATGATTATGCAAAGTTCCGGCCAAAGGATGAGATGAAACAAATTATTATCGCCGAAAAAATGCCCGCTGACTTATTGGAATACAGCAGTGAGCTTTGGCACGCCCCCGTTGGTGCTTTTCTTGTCGAGAAGGAAGCCGGCATAACCGATCCCGAAATTCTCGATGCCATTCGCTACCATACATCAGGACGGGCGGGAATGACGCTGCTCGAAAAGATTATCTATTTAGCTGACTATATCGAACCAGGACGGCAATTTCCCGGAGTTGATGAGGTCAGGGAGCTGGCAGAAACAGATCTTGAACAAGCGCTTGTCCGCTCTGTGCAAAATTCGATTGTTTTTTTACTCAAAAAAAACCAGCCTGTATACCCGCAAACATTAATCACTTATAACGATTTAGTAACAAAGAGGAGGATTAATCTGAATGAATGAACGGGAAGTTTTAGTAACAGCCGTAAAGGCAGCGGACGATAAAGGGGCGGAAGATATTGTGGTCCTGAACATGAAGGGAGTTTCGCTTGTCGCCGACTATTTTATCATTTGCCACGGAAATTCTGATAAGCAGGTTCAGGCGATTGCCCGGGAGATGAAGGAGAAGGTTGAAGAACTGGGCCATTCCGTCAAGAGGATGGAGGGCTTTGATGAAGCAAAATGGGTGCTCGTTGACCTCGGCGATGTGGTCGCCCATATTTTCCATCGCGATGAGCGAAGCTATTACAATTTGGAACGGCTATGGGGCGACGCACCGCTTGAAAACGTGCAAAGCGAGCTCAATTTATGACATACGGGAAATTCGCTTATTTGTACGATGAACTGATGAAGGATGTTCCTTACGATAAATGGGTTGATCTCTTAAAGGAAAAAACGGAAAAGTACGCTGTCGATGGGAAGCAGCTGCTTGATCTGGCCTGTGGAACGGGTCAGCTTTCCATTCGGTTGGCGAAGGCAGGGTTTAGCGTTTCGGGTGTGGATTTGTCAGCGGATATGCTCGCGGTTGCTGAAGCAAAAGCAGCGGAAAACCGGCTCGCTATTGGTTTTTATCAGCAAAACATGACGGAGGTGACCGGTTTTAATGAAGTGGACGTTGCCGGCATCTTCTGTGATTCGTTGAATTACCTGGAAACGGAGCAGGATGTAAAAGACACTTTCAGGAGCGTGCATAGCCAGCTGAAAAAAGGCGGGCTTTTTCTTTTTGATGTCCATTCTGTCTATAAAGTGACGCAAATTTTTATAAATCAAACGTTTGCTGTCGATGAAGAAAAAATTTCGTATATTTGGAACTGTTTTCCCGGCGGCTTCCCAAACAGTGTCGAGCATGATTTAACTTTTTTCGTGCTTGATGAACGGAGCGGCAAGTATGACCGCTTTCAGGAATACCACAAACAGCGCACTTTCCTGATTTCTGAATATGAGCGGTGGCTGCAGGAGGCGGGCTTTGATGTGCTTGAAATACTCGCTGATTTTGAAGATGAAGAGCCGAACGATCATTCGGAAAGAATTTTTTTTATGGCACGTAAACAATAAAAAAGCTGGCGTTTTCGCCAGCAAGCCAGCTTGTAAAGAATATGATTTCTTTGCAAGCTTTTTTTAGATTTAGGAAGGATTTTTTTCACGGAAAAGAGAATTAATTTATTTGCGAAGGAAATTGCTTTTCGATCCCCTTTAAATCCTCACGGAATTTTTCATGAGTAGCCTCGAAAACGTGTTCGAAGACATCCCCAAGCTCGCTCTCAAGGATTTTAATCCCCTCGCCGGTTATTCCGCCTTTCACGCACACTTTTTCCTGGAGCGCAGGCAGCGTAAAAATGTCCTTTTTTAACAGTTCCCCCAGACCGATCAGCATCTCACTGGCCAGCTTTGTCGCTGTCTCCCTGTCAATCTCTGTCTCTTTTTCCGCCGCGTTGATAAACCTTTGAACGAGATAGCTGAAAAAAGCCGGGCCGCAGCTGACGATATCGGATGCTACCCTTGTGATGTTTTCTTCGATTTCGACCGGGACAGAAATGGAACAAAACAAATTCCAGATCTCGTCCTTCCATCTGTTGTCACACCGCTCACCGAAAGTAACAAGCGATACTCCTGCAAGAGCCCGGTTTGTAATACTTGGAATAACTCTCGCCACCGAACAGGAAACAGCCTGTTCCAATTGTTCCGTGCTGATCGGGCTGGTGATTGAAACGACGCACTTGTCAGCAGTCAAGTGCGGGTCAATCTCGCTCAGAACCGGACGGATATCATGGGGCTTTACACAGATGAAGATTAAATCGGACATATGTGCAGTCTCGCCCGGTTGATCTGTGACGGTTATATCTTTAAATTTCGCTTGAATGTCCAAAGCTTTTGATTTTGTTCGATTTGTAATCGTCATGGAAGCAGGGGCAACGGCTTTTCCTTCAATCATAGCCTCTGCAAGAATTCTCCCCATATTTCCAGTACCAATGATGCCAACCCTCATAGCTGCATTCCTCCTATTAAGCCGGATTTCTCATAAAAGGATATGAAGCAACTGACCGTTTATTCCAAAAAGAAAGGAATGATTTATCGTGAAGGAAATTCTTAACAGGTACAAATATGTGATAATCGCACTGGCAGTTTTTTCAGCAGCGGCTATTTTTTATTTTAACGAACCGGCAAAAGAAGAGGGCGCAGTAACCGATTTAGAGCAGTGGGACACAGGGGAAAAGCCGGCTCCTGAACAGGCGGAGGAAGAACCGAAAACGATCATGGCAGACATAAAAGGGCAAGTCATCCATCCAGGAGTATATGAAACCGAAGCGGGTGAGCGGGTCATTGATTTAATCGAAAAGGCGGGTGGACTTACCCCGGAAGCCGATCAGGCTGCTGTCAATTTTGCCAAGCAGGTAACAGACGAGATGATGGTTTATATACCGGCCATCGGCGAGGAAGCGCGTGCCGTTGGAGGAGCTTCTCCAGCTGACGAAGCAACCGGGAATGATACTGAACTGGTAAATATTAATACGGCTGATCCGGCCGCGCTCGAAACGTTGCCGGGGATCGGCCCCTCGAAGTCGGCCGCAATCATTGAATACCGGGAAACGAATGGAGCTTTCAAAACGGTGGATGACTTAAAATCAATCAGCGGGATTGGCGAAAAAACGTTTGAAAAGTTAAAGGACAAAATTATCGTGAAATAGCAGAATGTCATTGACCAACTTTCATGAAACGATTTAAACTTATGGAGACCAAGCCCGAAACTGACATGACTATTTAAAAGCGAGGGGAACATGAAGATGGAGCGTATTTCCTGGAACGAATATTTTTTGGCGCAAAGCCATTTGCTGGCACTTAGAAGCACATGTACACGACTGACCGTCGGTGCGACGATTGTCAGGGATAAGCGGATTATCGCGGGAGGATATAACGGTTCGATTGCCGGCGGGGACCATTGCATCGATGAAGGATGCTATGTGATTGATAACCATTGCGTCAGGACTATACATGCGGAAATGAACGCTCTTTTGCAATGCGCAAAGTTCGGGGTTCCGACTGCCGGTGCAGATATTTATGTCACCCATTTTCCATGCCTGCAATGCTGTAAAGCGATCATCCAGGCGGGAATTAAAACGGTATTTTATGCGGAGGATTATAAAAACCACCCTTATGCGGTCGAACTCTTTGCGAAAGCAGGCGTCAAAGTTGAGAAGGTGGAATATAAGAGCAGACAATCGGTTGATAACGACCTGATCGATCAGTTATTGCGGGAGCTTGAAGAGAGCGGAGCCGATCAGGATGTTGTCCGGAATTTTTATGAACGCGCCAGAAATCTTATCAAAGACCGGACATAACCAGACATTTTTTCCAATGGTATCACAGCCTTGCCTGTGTACAGCAAGGTTGTTTTGCCTGCATCAGGGTGATAGTTAAAAGAAAGGAAATGCGAATGAAAGGTAAACTTATTTATTTGAGCCCGGCTTCTTTACTTGGCCTTCTTGCTGCATTTGAAAACCTTTTTCTGTTTACTTCGCTGATGGCAGCTTTTAGCTTGTTTTTAGTTAAACGGAAAAACTTTCGTCCTCCCCAGATTAGTGCCGCTTGTCTTCTGTTTGTTATATTCATCGCAGCCGGCAAGATGGCCGTTCTCCAAACTGAAACATCGATAAATGGACATGAAAAACGGTTCCAGTTCATTTTTAACCAGGAAACGAAGGTGGATGGCGATCTATTTCAGGCGAATGCTGAAGTAAGCGGGCGTCAGGAAAAAATCGCCCTCAGGTATTATATTGCTGCAGAACAGGAGCAGAAATTCATTCTGGCGAACATCACGCCCGGCACGAAATGCACCGCTTATGGAGAGCTCAGCGAACCCCCATTGCCAACCAATTTAAATGCCTTTAATTATCGCGATTTTCTCAACAGAAAAGGCATCTTCTGGACGTTTGAAGCAGAAAAAATCGATTTTCAATCGTGTGTGAGATTAAAACCGACCCCTCTTTCATTCCTGCAAAGGATCCGCCAGAAAGGAACCGCTTATATAGAAAAGCATTTTCCTGAAGCCACTGCACAAGTGTCCGCAGCCCTCATTTTTGGAGATCGCAATTTATACAATCCGGACACGTTGAACAATTACCAGGAAGCAGGGGTTATTCACCTGCTCGCCATTTCAGGCCTCCATGTCGCACTTTTAACCGGGATGATTTTTATTTGCGGCTTGCGTGCTGGTATTACGAGGGAAAAGATGATAACTGCTTTATTTGTGTTTTTGCCTGTTTACGCGGTTTTGACCGGCGCTTCGCCATCTGTCAATCGCTCATGTTTAATGCTTTTGATAGTCCTTGCCACCATGAAAATGAAGGGCAACTACAAAGTCGCTCCCGCAGACGCCATCAGCCTCGCGTTTATAATCTACTTGGCTATTTCCCCCTTTACCATTTATAATGCCGGATTTCAGCTTTCCTTTTTTGTCAGTTTTTTTCTTGTTGCTTCATCCCGCATTTTGAGCCGATTTCGCGATCCGATCACCCAGCTTGTCGCTGTCTCTTTTGTCGCGCAGCTTGGGTCTTTGCCGATTTTGCTCTATCATTTTTATGAGTTTTCACTTATTTCACTGTTCGCAAATGTGCTGTTTGTCCCGTTTTTTTCAGCGATCATGCTCCCGCTAACGTTGATTGTCTTCATCCTTCATTTGCTGTCGGCAAAACTGGCCGCTCCGCTATTGTTCCTTTTGAACCTGTTGATTGAAACTGCCGACCAGCTCGCCAATTTCCTCTCATCCATTCCTTTAGCCACTTTTACATTGGGGAGGCCATCCTTGTTGCTGTTGCTTTTTTATCTGGTTGCGATTTTCACATTCTTTTTTCTGTGGGAAAAATTATCGGACAGAAGGCAGCTAAGCAGGATTATATGGCTTATCATCATTCCATTAACGGTTCATGGCCTGTATCACTATCTCTCCCCAACCGGGGAAGTTACCTTTATTGATGTCGGCCAGGGAGACAGTACATTAATCATTTTGCCCAACGACCGCGGAACGTACTTGATTGATACCGGCGGGACAGTCCGGTTCGGGGAAACGGAAAAGTGGCGGCGAAGGAAAGAACCTTTTGAAGTTGGCCGCGATGTTCTTGTTCCGTTTTTAAAAAGCAAAGGAATCCGCCAAATTGACAAGCTGGTCCTCACTCACGGAGATGCAGATCATATTGGCGGGGTGCTGTCGCTTATTGAAGACATAAAGGTAGCGGAGATTTTAATGCCGCGGGCGCCGGATCGAGCCGAATTGGAGAGGCAAGTGATCGCCGCTGCTGTGAAAAAGAAAGTGTCCATCAAGATGGCAACAGAGGGGATGGGCTGGAGCAAGGGGACTGCGGCTTTTCAGATTATTTCCCCCGACCCGGCCGCGCCATTTGAGAGAAACAACTCATCAATTGTGATCCGGGCGCATATTGGCGGATTGGACTGGCTTTTTACAGGCGATTTGGAAGCGGAGGGGGAAGAATTGCTTTTAAGAAAGTATCCTGATTTGCATGCCGACGTGTTAAAAGCCGGACATCATGGCAGCAAAACCTCAACATCGGCCCCCTTCATTAACCAATTGCAGCCAAAGGCTGCGATCATTTCAGCAGGAAGGAAGAACCGCTTCGGGCATCCCCATGCTGAAGTAGTATCAAGACTGGAGGGCAGGAACATTAAAATTTTCCGGACAGATCAACAAGGAGCGATCACCTATACTTTTAGAGGAAATTCGGGAACCTTTTCAAGCGTACTTCCATAGAATATATCAATAACAGTCACCCTGATTAAACGAAAAGAGACTGCATAACATGCAGTCTCCATAATTTTTCATTATGTAATGTAGCATCCGAAACTTAAGAACCGATCAATTTTATGACTGTTGCAATAATAAACATCGTTGCAAAAAATCCGAAAGAAACAACGAATCCTACGCCGGAGTCAACGGCATCATTACGCTTGCTTTGGACGTTTTTTTCAAATTCATTCACAGTCTACCCCTCCTATTTCCTTTCTAGTATACGCGAACTATAAAAAAAAATCCAGCACCCGGAACGCGCTTTTCCTTTAATGACAAGAGTTGACACAAATAGTTCTCTTTTTATGAGCCAAAATAATGATACCCACAAAGAAATACCGCCATTTTATAAGTATCCTAGGCCTTATAAAATGGCGTTGATTATAGATGGGGAATTGGCGCAGGCAAGAGACGTCAATTCCCTTTATCCACTTGCCAAATTGTCCAGGCTTCTTTACCATAAGAGTAGTTACATGATTGAATGGAGCGAAGGACATTGATTAACGATTTATGGCGACAAATTAAAAACAAGCAAATTGCCCCGCTTTATTTATTATATGGCAATGAATCATTTATTATTAATGAAACGAAACAGCTGCTGTTGAAAAATGTTTTAAATGAAGAAGAGGCTGATTTTAACTTTTCTTCTTATGATCTGGAGGAAACACCAATCGAAGCCGTCCTCGAAGATGCCGAAACCTTTCCATTTATCGGCGAAAAAAGACTGATTATTGTACATAATCCTGTGTTTCTTACCTCGGAAAAAACAAAGGAAAAAGTGGAGCATGACCTTGGAAAGCTCGAGGCTTACTTGAAAGAACCAGCCCCATATTCCGTTGTGGTGTTTGCCGCTCCTTATGAAAAACTGGATGAACGCAAAAAAATTACGAAAGAACTAAAAAACAAGGCAGTTACACTTGAAGCGAAAAAACAAAACGAACAAGAGCTGAAAGTATGGATTAGAGAGAGAGCCGCGCTAAATGGCATTCAGATTGATGAGAATGCAGTCGAAATGATGCTTGCCCTCGCCGGGACAAATTTGTTTATGCTGACAAGTGAGCTCGATAAGCTTTCGCTGTACGCCGATGCAGAAAAAAGAATCGATCCTGCAACGGTCGAAAAGCTTGTATCAAGATCATTGGAGCAAAATATATTCGCCCTCGTCGACAAAGTGGTCAACCGAAAAATCGATGAAGCGCTGAGAATATATTATGATCTGCTGAAGCAAAATGAAGAGCCGATCAAAATTTTAGCAATTATAACCGGGCAGTTCCGGCTCATTTATCAAGTGAAGGACCTGGCGCGGCGGGGATACGGGCAGCAGCAAATGGCGAGCTATTTAAAAATCCACCCGTTTCGAATCAAGCTCGCGGCCGGGCAAGCGAGCATGTTTACAGACGAGGATCTCTCGAAAATCATCAGTATGCTCGCCGAAGCAGATTATCAGATGAAGACAGGCGGCATGGCAAAAGAACTGTTGATTGAAATGTTCCTGCTTCGCTTGCATGACTACAGCCTGCAAGCTTAACCGAAACGCAATCGCAGATGTGGGCATTTCGCGGATAAAATATATGCAGGTTAATCGCGGAAAACCGGAACCTATTTACCATTTATAATGCTAAAAACAAAAAAACGACCCGAAAGGTCGTTTTTTCATCATTAAGCGTTCAAAGAGTTCATTTTTTTCATTAAGCGGGATTTTTTACGTGCCGCAGCTTTTTTGTGGATTAGCCCTTTAGCCGCTGCTTTATCAAGTTTACTTGCAGCTGAAGAGAAAGAAGCAGTTGCAGCAGCAGCGTCGTTGTTACCGATTGCTGATTCAACTTTCTTTACAGCAGTACGCATGGTTGATTTCACAGTAGAATTACGAGCATTGCTTGCCTCACTTGTTTTTACACGCTTAATAGCAGATTTAATGTTTGGCATTCCGTTCACCTCCCCTAAAACTTTCGAGGTTATATTAACTCGATTTTCCCATCTCAGGTAACAATAATTAAGAACAAAAGATATTTTATCAAACCGTTGCTCATAATGCAATACCCTGCTTTTTTGCCGGCGCTTCATGTGAATGTTTTTATGAAAATGAGGAAAAGATAGTGATAGTTGGAAAAATGAAGGAGAGTAATCTTACATAGACGATTCGGCCATCAAGAATCGCGGACAGACATGATGGGAAAAGCCTTAACAGGAGGGATAGCGTGAAGGAAGAGCTTGATTTAAGCCAGTATAGTGTTCGCACAGATTTAGCTGTAGAGGCCCGGGAAATGGTTCTTGAGGCTCAGAATAAGACTGTCCGCCAGCAGGCGGATATTTCGCAAATTAAAGGAGTCGTCATTAAAGAAAAAGAAGAAAACGGGATAAAAGTTTCACTCGTTGAAGTTAATGATGCAGGAGCGCAAACGATTGGCAAAAAACCAGGCCGTTATTTAACGCTTGAAGTGATGGGCATCAGGCAAAAGGATACAGGATTGCAAATGCAGGTAGAGAGAGTATTTGCCGATGAATTTTCCCATTTTTTACGGGAGAGCGGGGTTGGCGATCAAGCATCCTGCCTGATCGTCGGCCTCGGAAATTGGAATGTCACACCTGATGCTCTCGGGCCGTTGGTGTGCGAGAACCTCCTTGTTACAAGGCATTTATATGAGCTGCAGCCCGAAAATGTCGAAGCTGGCTACAGGCCTGTCAGCGCCCTGTCTCCCGGCGTCATGGGGCTGACCGGCATCGAGACGAGCGATATCATTGTCGGGGTTGTTGAAAAGACAAAACCCGATTTTGTGATTGCGATTGATGCCCTGGCTTCAAGATCGATTGAAAGAGTAAATTCAACGATTCAAATTTCCGATACGGGAATCCATCCCGGCTCGGGAGTAGGGAATAAACGAAAGGAATTAAGCAAAGATACGCTGGGAATTCCCGTTTTTGCGATTGGAGTTCCAACGGTCGTCGATGCTGTATCAATCACAAGCGATACGATTGATTATATCCTTAAACATTTTGGCAAAGAAATGACAGAAGGCGGGCGGCCTTCCCGTTCGCTTACGCCGGCTGGAATGAACTTTGGGCAACCAAGAAAACTGACTGAAGACGACATGCCGGGGGAGCAGCATCGAAAAACCTTTTTGGGAATAGTCGGAACTCTGCCTGATGAAGAAAAAAGGCAATTAATACACGAGGTATTGTCACCGCTCGGCCATAATTTGATGGTCACGCCGAAAGAGGTTGATGTCTTTGTCGAGGACATGGCCAACCTGATCGCAAACGGATTGAATGCGGCTCTCCATAAGGCAGTGAACCAGGACAACACAGGCTACTATACGAAATAATAGATATTTGCGGTTCTATCTTCTCTAGCAATGTCATAGAATTTACTAGACTTGCCAAGAGAGGTGGAACGATGAAACATTATAAGCAATCAGGAATCATTATGGCTGTACAGGGGACAAGCATCATAAAGGCTGTTCTTGCGATATTGCTTTTACTGCTGATGTCTTTTTCAATCAGCGGTACGTTAACCGCTCTGAAGCCGGAGTATCGAATTACCTCTGCATCGGTTTACAATACAGCGGCAAACGTCACCGGGGAAATGCTCTATCAATTAATCGGCTTTGAAAACCATCATTTCCTGCAAGCCATTCCTGAAAGCGGCTCGCCGGCACTGTCAAGCTTCATATTCAAATTGTCAACCAATGTCAATCTCGATGATCCGCGCAGCTTTTTAGGGAGAGAACTTCCGGGTTTCTCAATATTTGACGGAAAAATTCTTGTTGCCGGCGAAGGTACCAACTATACAAATATGCCGATAGAATCAGCCCCGCCAATCGACGTATTAAGGGATGAACAGGAAGCAGCCTTGAAGAATACAGAGGATATCGAACCGCCGGCAGATGATGGTAAACACGAAACTCCGCCTATCACGACAGGCGGTAAACAGGTTGTCTATGTTTATTTTTCGCATAACCGCGAATCATTTCTTCCGTATTTAGAGGGGGTCACAGACCCCGACCTGGCCCAGCACTCGGAAATCAATGTTACAAAAATTGGCGATAAGCTCAAGGAAGAACTGGAGAGCAGAGGAATCGGAACATTGGTGGACAAAACCGATATTCAGCAATTATTGAAGCAAAAAGGTTTGGGCTACCCGAAATCGTATCAAGAATCAAGAGCTGTTGTCGAGGCAGCGGTTACTGCCAACCGCGATCTTACTTATTTGATTGATATCCATCGCGATTCTCGAAGGAGAGAGCATACGACTAAAGAAATTAATGGGCAATCATATGCGAAGCTTGCTTTTGTGATCGGTGAAAGAAACCCGAATTACGAAAAAAATCTTAAGCTTGCAAATGAGCTTCATAAGCTGCTCGACCAGAAGTACGGGCCGGGCTTGAGCCGGGGAATTATTGCGCACAAGGATGAGGGGAATAATAGCTTGTATAACCAGGACTTATCAGAAAACGCCATGCTGATCGAGTTCGGCGGTGTCGACAATACATTTGATGAACTGAACCGCTCGGCTGCCGCGCTTGCTGATGTATTCAGTGAATATTATTGGCAGGCCGAACAAGTCAACAAGACGCTCGAAGAAAATAAACAAGAGAATTAATAAAATTGGGTGATCCGTTATGAAAATGTTCATGCTTAAGGTGTCATTGATAGCATCGTTAATGTTTGTGTCCGTGCTTGTCGGGATGCAGCATGCCAACGGCGGGATCCACAAAATGAAAGGGTATGAGGATTCCGGCTTCCGCGGCGCGTTTATCGTCAATGAAGCCGATCAAGGTGAATATCAGGCAACCGTTCTTGGCAATGATATTTCAAGCCATGACCTTGAAGAAAAAAAAGCCAAGCTTGAAAAAATGAAAGCATACAACTTTTTTTCGGATATGGGTAAAAAGGCGGCTGATGGGATAACAGCAGCGGCGAAAAAACTGTTCGAATCGATAACGGGGTTAATCGAATCATCTTAAGCGGGCCAGCATGGCCCGTTTTTTCTCTGTTTTCCTAAACCTTTTTGCTGCTCCAATTACAGCGCCGGGACTTTTCGTTGAATCTTGCCAACCCTGCTGATATAATCAAAAATAGTGTACATGTGCGAGTATAGTAGGAGTGAACCTAATGAACAGAGAAGAAAGACTGAAAAGACAATCGAAAATCCGGAACTTTTCCATTATCGCGCATATCGACCATGGAAAATCGACTTTGGCAGACCGCATCCTGGAAAAAACGAATGCTCTTACATCAAGAGAAATGAAGGATCAGCTCCTTGATTCAATGGACCTTGAACGAGAACGTGGAATTACGATCAAGCTGAATTCCGTTCAGTTAAAATACCGCGCAAAAGATGGAGAGGAATATACTTTCCATTTAATCGATACGCCGGGACACGTCGATTTTACCTATGAGGTGTCGCGGAGCCTTGCTGCCTGTGAAGGAGCGATTCTTGTCGTTGATGCCGCACAGGGAATCGAAGCCCAAACATTGGCAAATGTTTATTTAGCGCTTGACAACGATCTGGAGATCCTTCCGGTTATCAATAAAATCGATTTGCCGAGTGCCGATCCGGAACGGGTCCGCGCTGAAATTGAAGAGGTGATCGGCCTGGACGCTTCCGAAGCCGTGCTTGCCTCCGCAAAAGCCGGGATTGGAATTGAAGAAATTCTCGAACAAATCGTTGAAAAAGTGCCCGCACCAAAGGGTGACCCGGATGCCCCTTTAAAGGCGCTTATCTTTGATTCACTATATGATGCTTACCGCGGTGTTGTCGCATACATCCGCGTCGTCGAAGGGACCGTAAAAGTAGGCGACAAGATCAGAATGATGGCGACCGGCAAAGAGTTTGAAGTAACGGAAGTGGGCGTGTTCACGCCAAAAGCCGTTTCCCGTGATGAGTTATCTGTCGGTGATGTCGGCTTTTTAACAGCCGCCATCAAAAATGTCGGCGACACACGCGTTGGCGACACGATTACAAACGCGAAGAACGGCGCGACCGAAGCACTGCCAGGATACCGGAGACTCAATCCAATGGTATACTGCGGCCTGTATCCGATCGACAGCGCGAAATTCAATGATCTTCGCGAAGCGCTTGAAAAGCTGGAACTGAACGATTCTGCTCTCCAATTTGAACCGGAAACGTCACAGGCATTGGGATTTGGATTCCGCTGCGGATTTTTAGGCCTGCTTCATATGGAAATCATCCAGGAGCGGATCGAGCGGGAGTTTAAAATTGATCTGATCACTACGGCACCAAGCGTTATCTATCATGTAATCATGACAGACGGCACTGAGGTCAAGGTCGATAACCCTGCCGCTATGCCGGATCCGCAAAAGATTGACCGGATTGAAGAACCGTATGTGAAAGCAACGATGATGGCGCCAAACGACTATGTTGGAGCAATTATGGAGATTTGCCAGGACAAGCGCGGCATCTTCATTGACATGCAATACATGGATGAAACGCGCGTCAGCATCGTGTATGAAATCCCATTATCGGAAATCGTTTATGATTTCTTCGATCAGCTAAAATCTTCGACTAAGGGCTATGCTTCGTTTGATTATGAATTGATCGGCTATAAGGAGTCAAAGCTTGTTAAAATGGATATTCTCTTAAATGGCGAACAGGTCGATGCATTAAGCTTTATTGTGCATAAAGATTTTGCCTATGAACGCGGCAAAGTCATTGTTGAGAAATTAAAAGACCTAATCCCGCGCCAGCAGTTTGAGGTGCCGATCCAGGCGGCAATCGGGCAAAAGATTATCGCCCGCTCGACGATCAAAGCGATGCGGAAAAACGTACTCGCCAAGTGCTACGGCGGCGATATTTCCCGAAAGCGGAAGCTGCTCGAGAAGCAAAAGGAAGGGAAAAAACGCATGAAGCAGGTTGGCTCGGTTGAAGTGCCGCAGGAAGCCTTCATGGCTGTTTTAAAAATGGACGACAGCAACAACACGAAGAAATAATTTTTAAAGAGGGTAGACTGAGGCACATGCCTGCTCTAGCCTCTTTTCCTATTAAATGAACAAAAGGTTGTGAAGCAGATGATAAAAGCAGCTTATATCCACATCCCATTTTGTGAACATATATGCCATTATTGCGATTTTAATAAAGTATTTTTGAAGGGCCAGCCGGTTGACGCCTACCTGGAAGCATTGGCAAAGGAAATCGGGCTTACCCTGGAAAAATATCCGGCCAAACCGCTGAATTCGATCTTTGTAGGCGGGGGAACGCCGACAGCCTTAAATGAACAGCAGCTTTACAGGCTTTGTGAAATTATCAAAGACAAGCTGCCATTCAATCAAGATACTGAATTCACTTTTGAAGCAAATCCGGGTGATCTGTCTAAAGTAAAGCTGCAGATTTTGGCATCAGCGGGTGTAAATCGGCTCAGCTTTGGGGTGCAAACTTTTAACGATCAACTTTTAGAGAGAATTGGCCGTACCCATCGCCGCGAAGATGTGTTTAAGTCGATTGACCTTGCCAAGCAGACGGGCTTTAAAAATATAAGTGTCGATTTGATCTACAGCCTTCCCGGCCAAACGCTCGACGATTTCCGTGACACCCTCGAGACAGCTTTTTCTCTCGATATCCAGCATTATTCAGGCTACTCATTAATCATTGAACCAAAAACGGTTTTTTATAATTTGATGAGAAAAGGGCAGCTGCCGAGACCCGGAGAGGAAACGGAAGCAGCCATGTTTGAACTGCTGATGGAACAAATGGATCAGCACGGATTTAAGCAGTACGAAATCAGCAATTTTGCGCGTCCCGGCTTTGAAAGCAGGCATAATATCACATACTGGGCGAACGCGCCGTACTACGGTTTCGGGGCTGGCGCACACAGCTACACAGACGGATACAGAATTTCCAACTACGGTCCTTTGAAAAAATACATGGACCCACTGGCAGAAAACCGTTTGCCTGCTATGGACCTACACAAAGTGACCGATGCAGAGCGGAAAGAGGAAGAAATGTTCCTCGGTTTAAGAATGACGGAAGGAGTTTCGATTCGACAATTTTCCGAGAAGTTCGGCGTTGATCCACGCGTCGTTTTTGCCGACGGGATTAAAGAAATGCAGGGCAGGGGATTGCTCGAGGTGAACAACGGACATATTTATCTCACAAAGAATGGCAGGCTGCTCGGCAATGAAGTGTTTCAATCCTTTATTGGAGTAAGCTAATCGTTGACAGCTTCCCCTGTTGTTTGATAATTTATTATTAAGATTTAGCACTCATTCAATAAGAGTGCTAACAGGGGTGATGAACTTGTTAACAGATCGTCAATTATTAATATTTCAAGTGATCGTTGATGATTTTATTCGTTCTGCCCAGCCTGTCGGTTCTCGGAGCTTGTCGAAAAAACACGATATTTCATTTAGTTCGGCTACGATTCGCAATGAAATGGCTGACTTGGAAGAATTGGGTTTTATTGAAAAAACACACACCTCATCAGGAAGAATTCCGTCTGAGAAAGGTTACCGCTACTACGTTGACCATTTGTTGTCTCCGCAAAAACTGAACAGGACCGAGGTTCACAAAATTAAATCGATTTTTGCAGAGCGAATATACGAGCTTGAAAAAATTGTCCAAAAGTCGGCAAAGATTCTGTCGGAAATGACGAATTACACTTCGATTGTTTTAGGGCCTGATGTGATGGAGCACAAATTAAAGAGAATTCAAATTGTCCCTTTAAATCAGGAAGCCGCAATCGCAGTTATTGTCACCGATACGGGCCATGTCGAAAACCGGATGTTTCAGCTGCCGGAATCGATCGATGGCGGCGATCTTGAAAAAATGGTCAATATATTGAATGATCGGCTTGTAGGCGTTCCGCTTGTCCGCCTGAACGAAAAAATTCATAAAGAGGTGGCTGCGCTCCTCAGGCAGCACATTCAAAACTATGACTTTATGCTGCAATCATTTGCGGAAACGTTAAAGCTGCCGACAAACGAGAAGTTATTCGTTGGCGGTAAAACCAACATGCTCAGCCAGCCCGAATTTCATGACATTGAAAAGATCCGCTCACTGCTGGCAATGATTGAGCAGGAGGATGGCATCTACGAGTTGGTCCGCGAAAACCCGCATGGGATCAATATTAAAATCGGCCGTGAAAACAACAATTCGGCGATGGAAAACTGCAGTCTCATTACAGCAACTTATTCAATGGGTGCGGAAAAGATCGGGACAATTGCGATAATTGGGCCAACACGTATGGAATATTCAAGAGTTGTCAGCATCCTGCAGTTGATCAGCAAAGATTTAACGACCGTTTTATCAAAACTGTATCAAAGTAATTAGCGCTGGAAATATTGAATAAGGGTGGAAAAACTCACCCTTTTCTTTCCATGCCCCTGCCCGCAAACACGATTTCGACTTGAAACCGATCGGGCGGGTAATCGTATATCTTTAAGGGAGGTGAGCAATTTGGCAGAAGAAAAAAATAACAACGAATTTGAACAAACAGCCAGCCAAACGGAAGAAAACCAGCGGGAAGAAATAATCGAACCGGTATTCGCAGAAGGCGATTCACCGGAGGACGCTGAAATTAAAACGGAAGCGACAGATGAGGTAAGCGAGGCCGATGCCAAAATAGCCGAGCTCGAAGCCAAGCTGGAGGAAGCGGACAACCGCTATTTACGTTTGCAAGCCGATCTCGATAATTTCCGCCGGCGTTCAAGACTCGATCTTGAAGCCCGTGAAAAATATAGAGCACAAAGCTTAATCACAGACCTGCTGCCTGCTATCGACAATTTTGAAAGAGCGTTAAAAATGGAAGTGGAAAATGAACAAGCCAAATCCGTGCTGCAAGGAATGGAAATGGTATTTCGCAGCTTGCTTGATGCTCTTAAAAAAGAAGGGGTTGAGCCGATTGAGGCAGTCGGCAAAGAATTTGATCCCCGTCTTCACCAGGCGGTCATGCAAGTTGAAGACGAAAATTATGGACCGAACATAGTGGTTGAAGAATTTCAAAAAGGGTACAAGCTGAAGGACAGGGTCATTCGTCCGTCAATGGTAAAGGTAAGCCAATAGATATAACTACATATTAGATATGGGAGGAAAACACGATGAGCAAAATAATCGGTATTGACCTGGGTACGACCAACTCTTGTGTAGCCGTGCTGGAAGGCGGCGAACCGAAGGTAATTCCCAATCCGGAAGGAAACCGGACAACACCTTCTGTCGTAGCTTTTAAAAACGGTGAACGCCAGGTTGGGGAAGTAGCCAAACGCCAGGCGATTACAAACCCTAATACGATCATCTCGATTAAGCGCCACATGGGAACCGCTTATAAAGTGGAAGCAGAGGGAAAAGAATATACTCCACAGGAAGTTTCAGCGATTATTCTTCAATATCTTAAATCTTATGCTGAAGAATATTTAGGAGAAAAAGTTACAAAAGCCGTCATTACAGTGCCCGCTTATTTCAACGATGCACAGCGCCAGGCGACAAAGGATGCCGGTAAGGTTGCCGGTCTTGAAGTAGAGCGGATCATCAATGAGCCGACTGCTGCTGCCCTCGCTTATGGACTTGATAAAATGGATGAAGACCAAACCATTCTCGTGTATGACCTTGGCGGCGGTACTTTTGACGTATCAATCCTTGAGCTGGGCGATGGAGTATTTGAAGTAAAATCAACAGCAGGTGACAACCGCCTTGGCGGTGATGACTTTGACCAGGTGATCATCGACTATCTTGTTGACCAGTTCAAAAAAGACAATGGCATTGACCTTTCAAAAGACAAAATGGCGCTGCAGCGCTTAAAGGATGCCGCTGAAAAAGCGAAAAAAGACCTGTCAGGTGTTAGCTCAACACAAATTTCACTGCCGTTTATTACTGCAGGGGAAGCTGGGCCGCTTCACCTGGAAGTAACGATGACAAGAGCAAAATTTGATGAGCTTTCAGCAGACCTTGTTGAAAGAACAATGGGTCCTACACGCCAGGCGCTAAAAGATGCAGGCATATCTCCAGCAGAGATCGATAAAGTCATTCTTGTCGGAGGATCGACGAGAATTCCGGCTGTTCAGGAAGCGATTAAAAAGGAGATTGGCAAGGAGCCGCATAAAGGCGTGAATCCGGATGAAGTCGTAGCGATGGGAGCTGCGATTCAGGGCGGGGTCATCTCCGGGGACGTTAAAGACGTTGTCCTGCTTGATGTTACCCCGCTTTCATTGGGTATTGAAACAATGGGCGGTGTGTTTACAAAGCTGATCGAGCGCAATACGACGATTCCGACTTCGAAATCGCAAGTATTCTCAACAGCTGCAGACAATCAAACAGCGGTTGACATTCACGTTTTACAAGGGGAGCGGCCAATGGCGGCAGACAATAAAACGCTTGGCCGTTTCCAATTGACCGATATTCCGCCGGCACCAAGAGGAGTTCCGCAAATCGAAGTTTCTTTTGATATCGATAAAAACGGAATTGTCAATGTGCGCGCAAAAGATTTAGGTACAAACAAAGAGCAGGCAATCACGATTAAATCATCTACCGGTTTATCGGATGAAGAAATCGAACGCATGGTTAAAGAAGCAGAAGAAAATGCCGAAGCAGATAAAAAGCGGAAAGAAGAAGTGGAACTGCGCAACGAAGCAGACCAGCTTGTCTTCACAACCGAGAAAACTTTGAAGGATCTTGAAGGAAAAGTGGACGAAGCTGAGGTTGCGAAAGCAAATGAAGCGAAGGATGCTCTAAAACAGGCAATTGAAAAGAATGAGCTCGAAGAAATTCGCGCCAAGAAGGATGCCTTGCAGGAAATCGTCCAAAACTTGACAGTCAAGCTTTATGAAGAAGCGGCGAAACAGGCCCAGGCTGCTCAAGGCTCTGAAGGACAGGAAGCCGGCAAAGCAGACAATGTAGTTGATGCAGAATTTGAAGAGGTTAAGGACGATAAGGACAATAAATAATCCTTTCAGCTTCTTAAGGAAAGTCAAAGTCAGGTCATCCTTGGCTTTGGCTTTTTCTTTGGCGAAGGATAAGCGCTTTTTGCTTTGGTAAAACCACACTGCCGGCGCGCCATGGGAATGTTGCACAAATTTAGTCTGAAATGATACAATAACCTTTATGTGACAGGAAATCGGGGAGTGGTTTCATGAGTAAACGGGATTACTACGAAGTGCTTGGAGTTGGCAAAAATGCCTCGAAGGATGAAATAAAAAAAGCTTATCGAAAGCTTTCTAAAAAATATCATCCCGATATTAACAAAGAAAAAGATGCAGATGAAAAATTTAAAGAAGTAAAAGAAGCATATGAAGTGTTGAGCGACGACCAAAAGCGCGCCCACTATGACCAGTTCGGCCATACTGATCCGAATCAGGGCTTTGGCGGCGGAGATTTTGGAGGCTTTGGCGGCTTTGAGGATATTTTCAATACATTTTTCGGCGGTGGCACCCGGCGCAGGGATCCAAACGCGCCGAGACAGGGTGCAGATTTACAATACACAATGACGCTATCGTTTGAAGAGGCTGTATTTGGCAAACAAACAAATATTGAAATTCCCCGTGAAGAGACTTGTGATACATGTAATGGGTCCGGGGCGAAACCGGGAACAAAACCGGAAACGTGCCGGCACTGTCACGGTACCGGCCAGCTGAATGTGGAGCAACATACTCCGTTTGGCAGAATTGTCAACCGCAGGGTATGTAACCACTGTAACGGAACAGGCAAAGAAATTAAGGAAAAATGTCCAACATGCCGTGGAACCGGCAAGGTGACAAAACGCCGCAAGATTAACGTGAAAATTCCTGCCGGTATTGATGACGGGCAGCAGCTGCGCGTTTCCGGCCAGGGAGAGCCGGGTATTAATGGTGGACCTCCAGGTGATTTATATGTCGTCTTCCATGTCCGTTCCCACGAGTTTTTCGAACGGGATGGCGATGATATTTATTGTGAAATGCCTCTTACTTTTGTCCAAGCTGCGCTGGGAGACGAAATAGAAGTGCCGACCCTGCACGGAAAAGTCAAACTAAAGATCCCTGCAGGAACACAAACGGGCACGCGATTCCGCTTAAAAGGGAAGGGTGTGCCTAATGTCAGGGGTTATGGTACGGGCGACCAGCATGTAGTAGTCAAGATCGTTACTCCGACAAAGCTTTCAGAGAAACAGAAACAGCTTTTGAATGAATTTGCTGAAGTGAGCGGGTCGGTTCCCCAGGGGGAGCACGAGGAGAGCTTTTTTGAAAAAGTGAAGCGTGCCTTTAAGGGAGAATAAAGGAAACGGAGCTGGCAGGAAATGAAATGGTCAGAAATCAGCATTCAGACTACGAATGAGGCGATTGAACCGATTTCAAATATATTGCATGAAGCCGGAGCGAGCGGAGTAGTTATTGAAGATCCGGCCGACCTTGTGAAGGAGCGGGAAGACCAGTTCGGGGAAATCTACCAACTTAATCCTGATGACTATCCGGAAGAAGGCGTTATTGTAAAAGCGTATCTCCCGGTTAACAGCTTTCTTGGTGAAACTGTAGACGAAATCAAAGAAGCCATTAACAACCTGATCATTCACAACATTGATATCGGCCTGAACGAAGTAACAATTAGTGAAGTCAACGAAGAAGAATGGGCAACAGCCTGGAAGAAATATTATAATCCAGTGAAGATTTCCGAGAAATTCACGATCGTTCCTACCTGGGAAGACTACACCCCGGTGAACAGTGATGAACTAATCATTGAACTCGATCCGGGAATGGCTTTTGGCACGGGAACCCATCCTACAACAGTTATGTGCATTCAGGCTTTGGAGCGAACGGTGAAGCAAGGGGACCGCGTGATTGATGTCGGAACAGGCTCGGGGGTTTTGAGCATTGCCGCTGCCTTATTGGGGGCGGACCAGGTTCAGGCTCTTGATCTCGATGATATTGCAGTAAAAGCGGCCCGGCTCAATATTAAGCTCAATAAAGTCCAGGATCGCTGTACCGTTTCACAAAACAATTTGCTGGATGGCATTCGAGAAGGTGCAGATGTCGTTGTAGCCAATATACTGGCTGAGGTCATTCTTCGTTTTACCGATGATGTGTCACGGGTCGTAAAGCAGGGCGGGTATTTCATCGCTTCCGGAATTATCGCCCAGAAAAAGCAGCAAGTAAGGGAAGCAATCGTTCAGGCCGGCTTTGAGATCGAAGAAACGATTCAAATGGAAGATTGGGTTGCGATCATCGCGAAAAGGCGCTGATTCACCAAAAGGGGCACATAAATTGTTTTTGCCCCCTTTTTTTGCGGAATTGCACGATAAACGGCTTGCTTTTATTAGCAATGAGAATATAGTAAAATCTGCGGTATGGGTCCCCTGGTTAAAAAATTCGTGAATGAAAGGTTAAAGGTAGGTGCACGGCTTGCAAAGGTATTTTGTTAACGCTCCTGCTTCAGAAGGGCGCTTTTATATTTCCGGTGAAGACAGGCACCATATTGTCCGGGTCATGAGGGGAAAAATAGGTGACCGAATTATTTGTTCCGCATCCGACGGCAAGAGTGCGGTCTGCACAATTGCAGAAATTACCGATGACCTTGTAATCGCAACCGTTGTAAAATGGGAAGAAGGATCATCCGAGCTGCCAGTTCGGGTAGCGATCGCGAGCGGCCTGCCTAAAGGGGATAAACTCGAAACGATTATCCAAAAGGGAACCGAGCTTGGAGCCTATGAATTTATCCCTTTTACTGCAGCCCGCTCGATTGTTAAATGGGACGATAAAAAGGCCGGCAAAAAAGTGGAACGGTGGCAAAAGATTGCCAAGGAAGCTGCGGAACAGTCGCACCGCAGCCGGCTCCCAAAAGTGGCAGCACCGGTCATGTTCAAGGAGCTCCTGGCTTTAAGCCGCGGTTATGATTTCAAGCTTGTCGCCTATGAAGAAGATGCCAAAGCCGGTGAGTCATCGATGCTTTCGAGAACATTCGCATCTGTTGAAAAAGGCCAGTCAATACTGATTGTGTTCGGACCTGAAGGCGGCCTGGCCGACCAGGAAATTGCACAACTGAAAGAAGCCGGGTTTATCTCATGCGGATTTGGACCAAGAATATTAAGAACAGAAACGGCCCCGCTCTATGCGCTCGCCGCCGTTTCCTATCATTTTGAATTGATGAGGTGAAATAGATGCCTTCAGTAGCTTTCCATACACTTGGTTGCAAAGTGAACCATTATGAAACAGAGGCAATCTGGCAGCTGTTTAAGCAGGAAGGATATGACCGTGTCGACTTTGAATCCACGGCAGACGTGTATATTATTAATACCTGTACTGTAACGAACACCGGAGACAAAAAGAGCCGCCAGGTCATCCGCCGGGCAATCAGAAAAAATCCTGATGCTGTTATCTGCGTGACCGGATGCTATGCGCAAACATCTCCTGCCGAAATTATGGCCATTCCCGGAGTTGATATTGTGGTCGGCACACAGGACCGGGTTAAAATGCTTGAGTATATCGAACAGTTTAAAGTAGAGCGGCAGCCGATCAATGGTGTCGGCAATATCATGAAGAATCGGGTTTATGAGGAGCTTGATGTGCCCGCATTTACCGATCGCACAAGGGCGTCGCTTAAAATCCAGGAAGGCTGCAACAATTTTTGCACGTTTTGCATCATTCCATGGGCGCGCGGCTTAATGAGATCACGCGATCCGAAGGAAGTTATCCGCCAGGCGCAGCAGCTTGTCGATGCCGGCTATAAGGAAATCGTCCTGACCGGAATTCATACCGGCGGCTATGGCGAAGACATGAAGGATTACAATCTGGCGATGCTGCTCAGAGATTTAGAAGCGCAGGTAAAAGGCTTAAAACGATTAAGAATTTCGTCGATTGAAGCAAGCCAAATTACCAATGAAGTGATTGAAGTGCTGGGCCAGTCAAAAATGGTTGTCCGCCATTTGCATATTCCTCTTCAATCAGGATCAAACACAGTGTTAAAACGAATGCGCAGAAAATACTCGATGGAGTTCTTCGCTGAACGCCTGAACCGCCTCAAAGAAGCATTGCCGGGCTTGGCCATCACATCCGATGTCATCGTCGGTTTCCCTGGAGAAACAGAGGAAGAATTCATGGAGACTTATCATTTCATTAAAGAACATCAATTCTCCGAACTCCATGTCTTTCCTTACTCAAAGCGGACCGGAACACCGGCAGCAAGAATGGAAGACCAGGTAGACGAAGAGGTTAAAAACGAACGCGTTCACGGCCTGATCGCCCTGTCCGATCAATTGGCGAAAGAATATGCATCAAAATATGAAAACGAAGTCCTTGAAGTCATTCCGGAAGAAATCTTTAAAGACGAGCCTGACAGCGGTCTTTACGTTGGCTACACCGATAATTATTTAAAGGTTGTTTTCCCGGCTGATGAAACAATGATCGGCCAAATTGTAAAAGTGAAAATTGCCAAAGCCGGCTATCCATTCAACGAAGGACAATTCGTCCGCGTCATCGAAGACACGGAAATGAAGGAAGAAGCGGCAGTATAATAAAAAGGGATTGCTATTGTAAATGATAGCAATCCCTTTTTTAGTGGAATTATCAACAAACGTGGTATTAATAAATATTTACTAAAAGAAAGGAGAGAAGGAAGCATTCGGGTTTCTTCAAATTTACTGAATGTATATTTTCTGAGTATAAAGAAATGTAGCAACCATTAGTAGAAGGGACTTATCTCCCAAAAACTGTGAATTATTTGTAAACAATAACCATAAATTCAGTATTTGGTTTATAGTTGTAAATAAGGAGGGGATATATGGTAAAAAATTTCTATATATTGTAACCCTGTTGGTGTTAATGATGCTTAAGACAAAGTAACTCATCAGGAGAATAACATAAAGAAAAAATATATTTCAGTGAACAAAAGATGAACTTCCTCGTTTTTTAGAGGAAGTTCTATTTTAAATGAAAGGAAATCGTAAGGATGCTTAAAAAAATTATAATCCTGTTGATAGTTTCTTTACTCTTAATTAGTTGTGAATCCGCCAAGAAAAGTCATTATTTGTTAAATGATTCATCCTTTTACGATACTAATTTTAATAATTACTGGGAAACGTTATCTAATCAAGAAAACCTGCCCACAAATACAAAAATAGAAAATTTTCGTATTGAACTAGATAAAAATAATGTAATAAGCGTCATTGAGTATGACTTGATAAATTTTCAAGAGAAACAAGAAAGGTATAAAATTACTCATTTTAAACAATGTGTCCGTAATTGCTCACAACAGGAAACCATATTAAATGTCAGTTATGCAGACGAATGGCTGCAGTATGAAAATTTAACAACCGCAAAAAGGCTTTTTAACAACCTGGGCAAACTTGATCTAAGAAATTTAATTCAGGGAAATATTTCTGTGGATAGTCAAGGAGAAAATCAGAACATCTCCATGAAAGGGCAATATTACAATTTGCAAAAGGGAAAATTGGTTTTGTTAAATTCATCTAGCACACAAGGATTTACGTTCATTATTTCTAAAAATGGCAATGATGACGATGTACACATTATTAATTATGGTCATTGAAATAATTGAGTAAATTTCAATGGTTAAAAAAAGAGATTGAATATAACAGGATGTGTTTTGGAACAAGTAATTAGATAAATATAGATGTGTAAATGAGGTAAGGGTTATTAGCCTAAAAAGATAAGAAATGAAAGCCGATACTACATCAGCTTCTATAAGTATTTAAAAATAGGCTTTCCGTTAATGATCCTGTCGATTGTTATTTCAACTGTTTATATTTATTTGCGCTATTTGATCTGAATTTTACTCTTTTTCCTTTTGCGGGTTTCACGTCCGCATAACGATCGAACTGAATGGTTAATGACTGCTGCAAAGAGCAAGTCTGAAACCGATTGCATTTTTATAATTTATTCTCGAAATTTCAACCATACAATGATATGATTAGAGAGGTACGGACAACCTTCCATTTTAAAAGGAGAGTTCAAGATGAGTAAAAATGTAGCAAGCATGATTGATCATACACTATTGAAAGCAGATGCGACAAAAGAACAAATAAAGAACCTGTGCGAGGAAGCAAAGCAGCATCATTTTGCCTCCGTTTGTATCAACCCGGCATGGGTTAAATACGCAAGCGAACTTTTGAGCGGCACGGAAGTTAAGGTATGTACGGTAATTGGCTTTCCGCTTGGGGCAACAACATCCGCAACAAAGGCTTTCGAAACGAAAAATGCGATTGAAAACGGTGCTGGTGAAGTCGATATGGTAATCAACATTGGCGCTTTAAAAGATCGAAATTATGACATAGTTGAAAGTGATATCCGTGCGGTTGCCGAAGCAGCAAAAAACAAGGCATTGCTAAAAGTGATTATTGAGACATCCCTGTTAACTGAAGAAGAAAAAGTTCGCGCATGCGAACTTGCAGTCAAGGCTGGAGCCGATTTTGTAAAAACATCAACAGGCTTTTCAACCGGCGGCGCTACAAAAGAAGATATTGCTTTAATGAGAAAAACGGTTGGCCCCGACATCGGCGTAAAAGCATCCGGCGGAATTAGAAGCGCGGATGATGCGAAAACGATGATCTCGGCAGGTGCAACAAGAATCGGTGCAAGCTCAGGTGTTTCGATCGTAAAAGGTTTAACCGGTGACTCAGACTATTAATTAATAAAAACGAATAAACGCTCTTAAACCTAGTCCAGTTTAAGGGTGTTTATTATTTCTAAAAGGAAAAAAATCATTTTCGGTCATGAATCCATAGTATTATTTGCCCAAACCTTTCTGCAAAAGGGAGGATAATTATTGACGAAACGACATTAAAGATAACGCTGATATGGGCAAGCTGTACGTCAATAGCGTCCGCAGTTAATGGAGCAGCATCCGCAAGTATTTTGATAAAAGGAAAAAAAGCGGCAACACCGAGAACATTGAGCCATATATGGGCGTAGGCAGCGAGCTTCGCTTCTCTGCCTGCAGTGATCGAGGCAATATATGCGGTTATGCATGTGCCGATATTGGCGCCAAACATAATCGCAACCGCAGACTCGAGGCTTAAATGCTCCGCTGTTAAAAAGCCCATCAGCATTCCAATTACGGCAGTGCTTGACTGGATAATCGCCGTGATGACTGTTCCTGCCATGATGCTAAACAGATGGCTGTCATTCAAAAATGTTAACAAATTATCAAAGTAAGGCATGGCTGACAAAGGCGCTGCCATGTATTTAAAGCCTCTCATCGCAGTGAATACCGTAGCGATCCCAAAGATGATCATGCCAGCACTCTGCACTTTTTTATGATTGAATGCGATCAGAATGGCACCGGTAACGGACAGCGGAAGCAGGCTGGAATCAAGATCAAATGTGATAAACTCCGCTGTCAATGTCGTACCGATGTTGGTGCCAAGGATGATGCCAATCGATTGCGGAAAGGTCAGCAGCCGGGCCGAAATCATTCCGATTGTGATCACCATAACAGCTGAGCTGCTCTGAAGTATGGCCGTGACCAATATTCCAATCAGGAACCCTTTTATTGGGTAAGCTGTAAGGCGGGCCATCCACAATTTAAGCGAGCCGGCTGATAAATTAAACAAGCCTGTTCTTAAAATCGTCATGCCAAAAATAAACATCCCGATGAACAGGATAAAAAATAGCATCAAAAGCATGTCCTTCACTCCCTTCCTAAATCATATGGGACGAATGGAAATGACATGCCTTGAAATAGACAGACAATTGAATAATTGCATGAGACCACAGGTGAAGGCTAATTTCAGTTGACCTTGCACGGGCATTATATTATAATTGCAAAGTACATGAATTTCATGTAGGAATGTTAGTGGGTTGTGCTCGGAGGGAGGGAAAGAGAATGTCTAAAACTGTCGTTCGCAAAAACGAATCGCTTGAAGATGCTCTTCGTCGTTTCAAACGCACTGTATCTAAAACTGGTACTTTACAGGAAGCCAGAAAGCGCGAGTTCTACGAAAAGCCTAGCGTAAGGCGCAAGAAAAAGTCTGAAGCTGCAAGAAAACGTAAATGGTAAGAGAGGGTGTAATTTTACTTGAGTCTTCTCGAGCGTTTAAATAGTGATATGATACAGGCGATGAAAAACAAGGAAAAAGACAAACTCACTGTGATTCGGATGATCAAAGCTTCGATGCAAAACGAAGCGATTAAGCTTGGCAAACAAGAGCTATCCGAAGAAGAAGAGTTAACAGTCCTTTCTCGCGAAGTAAAACAACGTAAGGATTCCCTCCAGGAATTTGAAAAAGCAGGTCGTGAAGACCTTGTTGAAAAGATTCGCACTGAATTACAGTACGTCGATCTATATATGCCAAAACAGCTTTCCGAAGAGGAAGTTACGGAAATCGTGAAAGAAACGATTTCGGAAACAGGTGCATCGTCAAAAGCTGATATGGGCAAAGTGATGGCTGCGATTATGCCAAAGGTTAAAGGCAAAGCAGACGGATCGCTTGTAAATAAACTTGTACAACAACACCTTTCATAATTTGAATGAAACAGGATCGCAGGCTTTTGCCTGCGGTCCGTTTTGTATTTTCGGCGTTCCTTTACATATGTTCAGGATCAAATAAGGAAATGATAAAAATTAACATTAATATTTTTGGCTCAAAATGAATCTTTCTTTATCGGAAAACGTAAATAGATAAACAATATAAATGGAGAAAGGGGGGAAGGGTGTGACAATACGCCGCTATTTTATAGTCATAGCTCTTTTACTTGCTTTCTTGGCAATCGTGTTTCCATCCAAAGGTTCTGCAAAGGATGAAAGTGTTTATGTTGTTCCGCTTGAGGAAACGGTTGAAAAGGGCCTTTTGGGTTTCCTGACCCGGGCCGTACAGACCGCCGAAGAGGAGGGCGCCGCTGCTATTATTTTTGAAATAAATACTCCCGGAGGCACTGTTGATGCAGCAGCGGAAATAGGCAAGCTGCTGGCGGCAACAGACGTTAGAACGGTCAGCTTCGTCAACAAGCAGGCTTTATCAGCCGGAGCATATATTTCTTTGTATACGGACGAAATCTATATGGCTCCCGGTTCGACGATGGGCGCTGCAGCGATCATTGACCAGCAGGGAAATACAGCCGGTAAAAAGGCGGAATCCTACTGGCTGAAGGAAATGGAAAACGCCGCAAAGCATGCTGGCAGGGACCCGCAATTTGCGATTGCGATGGCCAGCGAAGACAATGATTTGTCTGAATACGGGGCCGGCCAGGGGAAATTGCTGACGTTAACAAGTGATGAGGCACTGGAAGTCGGATATTCAGAAGGAACCGTGAACAATCTCGATGAACTCATTGCAAAGCTGGGCTTTTCCGATGCTGAAGTCCGGACTGTTGAAGAAAGTTTTGCGGAAAAGGTTGCCCGCTTTATCACCAACCCGATCGTTGTGCCGATCTTATTAACAATCGGAAGTCTCGGGCTTGTTCTGGAGCTGTACTCACCCGGCTTTGGAGTTCCTGGCTTCATGGGCTTGTCGGCGCTTTTATTATTCTTTTACGGCCACCTCGTCGCCGGGCTGGCTGGATACGAAACCTTCATTCTCTTCGTGATCGGAATCGGCCTGCTCATCCTCGAGCTTTTTGTTCCGGGCGGAATTGCCGGTATACTTGGATTTGCAGCGATCCTGGGCAGCTTGTTTTTAGCTGCGGATAATGTCGTTCATATGGGTATATCGCTGTTGATTGCAATCGGAGTGTCCATTTTGGCATCTATTTTATTAGTAAAGGTGTTTGGTAAAAAAATGAGACTGTTTAAAAAGATGATCTTAACCGATTCAACAAGCACTGAAAGCGGCTATGTGTCCAATAAAAACCGCCTGGAACTGGTCGGCCTTGAAGGCTATGCCTTAACCGCCCTGCGCCCGGCAGGCACGGTAGTGATTGAGGATGAGCGCATTGACGTAGTCAGTGAAGGCGGTTTTATATTGCAGGGAGCCAAAGTAAGAGTCATTAAAGCAGAGGGCTCGCGGATCGTGGTCAGGGAAATTCCTGATTTGGATAAAAACGATTAACCAGGAGGAAGATTGAATGGAAGCAACCATGTTATTTATGTTAGTAGCCATCGTACTCGGCATCATTTTGCTGTCAATATTATTGACATTTGTGCCGGTCATGCTGTGGATTTCGGCCCTTGCCGCCGGAGTAAGAGTAAGTATTTTCACACTGATTGGAATGAGGCTGCGCCGGGTTATCCCCAGCCGCGTCATTAATCCGTTAATCAAGGCGCATAAAGCCGGATTAAATGTAACGACAAACCAGCTTGAAAGCCATTATCTTGCCGGCGGCAACGTTGACAGGGTGGTCAATGCATTGATCGCCGCCCACCGTGCCAATATCGACCTATCGTTTGAGCGCAGTGCGGCAATTGATCTGGCAGGACGCGACGTATTGGAAGCAGTGCAAATGAGCGTTAATCCAAAAGTAATCGAAACACCGTTTATTTCCGGCGTGGCAATGAATGGAATCGAAGTAAAAGCAAAAGCGAGAATTACCGTCCGTGCCAACATCGACCGCCTGGTCGGGGGAGCCGGTGAAGAAACGATTGTTGCCCGTGTTGGTGAAGGGATCGTTTCAACAATCGGTTCTTCAGACAACCATAAGAAGGTGCTCGAAAACCCGGATATGATTTCGAAAACCGTCCTTTCAAAGGGCCTGGATGCAGGTACCGCATTTGAAATCCTCTCGATTGATATTGCGGACGTTGACATCGGTAAAAACATCGGTGCCGAGCTTCAAACAGAACAGGCTGAAGCAGATAAAAATATTGCCCAGGCAAAGGCGGAAGAACGCCGGGCCATGGCTGTGGCGCAGGAGCAGGAGATGAAAGCGCGCGTCCAGGAAATGAGGGCAAAGGTTGTCGAAGCGGAAGCGACTGTGCCGCTTGCAATGGCAGAAGCCTTAAGGGAAGGCAATATCGGTGTCATGGATTATATGAATATCCAAAATATCTCGGCTGATACCGATATGAGGGGCTCAATCGGCAAAATGACAGGCGAGAAAAAAGATGACGGCAAGAAATCATAAGAGGAAAGCCCGGAATTATGAAGGGAGGAGCCTCTGATGGAGTTTATTTTTGAAAATCCCATTTTCATTGTGATTGTACTCGGGATCATTTCCAGCTTGTTCAACCGTTTAAAAGACTCAGGCAAAGACCAAAAGCAGAAACGGCCTGCGCGGCCCCAGGCACCGAAGCAGTCCGCGCCTGCCCCTGCTCCGGCACCGGTGGTTGTGCACCGTGAAACACGTGATGATAAGGAGATGGCGGCTGAAAGACTGGAGAATAAGTATGCAGAACTGAAAAAACAGGCTGAAACCAAGCTGCAATCTTTAAAGGAAAAGCAGCAAGCGTCAGCTGAACGAATTTTTCCGGAAAAAGAAGAAAAAGGCGTTAAAGCGCTTGATATTGATCGGCAGAATCTCTTAAACGGAGTGATCCTGGCGGAGGTGCTTGGACCGCCAAGGGCAAAACGCCCTCATCATCCATTTAAAAGATAGCCGGGAGATCAGCGTAACCATGTGGACATCCGGGAAAAAGGTGTGCTAGAACCCCCATTCACCTCATAAATATGAGATGAAAGGGGGTTCTTTTTTTATGTCAAAAAAGTGGAGCCATTCGATATGGAATTGGATGACTAAGAAAATGGATCTTCCGCACGATGTCATGCTCGACTTACCGCGCATCACGATGATCGGGCAATTACATATATACATTGAGAACCACCGTGGTTTACTTGTTTTTACCGATAAAGAGATCCGGCTGCTTCTTAAAACGGGGCAGCTGTTAATTAAAGGAAATCAATTTGTCATAAAAACCATTTTGCCTGAAGAAATATTGGTCGAAGGGAAAATTGATCAGGTCATTTATATACAGTAAAACGGAAGGCAGAGCATTAACGTTTGGAGATTACGGCCTTTCATCCATTATTAAGAATATTCCAGGAGGAAGATATGAAGAATCAGTGGATTGAATTTTATAAAGGGATTGTGACGGTGAAAATAACGGGAAATGGAATTGAGCGCTTCTTAAATCAATTAACCAAAAAAGGCTTGCTTATCTGGCAGGTTAAAAGGCATGGAACGGAAACAGTGACGATTAAAATTCGCCTCGATGACGTTCATAAGCTCAGAGCCGCTGCAAGGGGGAGCGAGTGTAAACTTCACTTCTTAAATGGGACAGGCGCCCCATTTTTGCTGAAAAGGTTGTTGAAAAACAGCGGCTTTTTAGCAGGAGCTTTCATCTTTTTTGCGGTCATTCTGCTTTTATCGAATATGATTTGGGATATTGAAATAAAAGGAGCCAATCCGGCAACAGAGCATCAGATTCGCAAAGAATTGGACAAGATGGGTGTGAAAATTGGCAAGCTCCAGTTTTTTGTTGATGATGTGAGCACAATCCAGCGGGAGCTTACGAACAATATTGAAGCGCTCACCTGGGTTGGTGTTGAATTAAAGGGGACAACCTACCGGATGCAAGTCGTCGAAAAAAACGAACCTGAGCAGCCGGAATACACATCACCGAGAAATTTAGTTGCTAAAAAGAAGGCCGTCATTGTTGATATATTTGTCGAACAGGGTGATCCGGTTGTGGACATCCACGATCACGTGACGCCAGGGCAGCTATTGGTATCGGGCGTAATCGGCAGAGAAGGACAAAGCATCGTTGTGCCGGCAAAAGGGGAAATTCTCGGCGAAACCTGGTATTGGTGTCAAGTTGAGCTTCCTTTAGAAAGTACTTTCCAAACTTTCAGCGGCAATGAGAAGCGAAAACATTATGTGAAAATAGGCAGCTTCGCAGTGCCGGTCTGGGGATTTGGAAAGCCTGAATTCAGCAAATTCGAAACAGAGACAACTGAGAAAAAAATCCGTTTTCTCAAGTGGGAGCTGCCGGTTTCATATGTGACAAGCACACATCGTGAAAGTGAAGAGGTTACGAGAACTTACTCCAATAAACAGGCAATTCAGGCAGCAAAGGAGATCGCGAGAAATGAAATAAAAAGCAAGTTGCCTGAGGATGCTACCATTAAGGGTGAAAAAGTTTTGCACCAGTCTATCGAGAATGGTAAAGTAAATTT
Source organism: Bacillus sp. V3-13 (assembly GCF_002860165.1). GTDB lineage: Bacteria > Bacillota > Bacilli > Bacillales > Cytobacillaceae > Bacillus_BJ. Next base: position 113,318 of record NZ_PGUZ01000017.1, read on the forward strand.
ATCAATGCACTTCCAAATTATTGAGAATATCGCAGAAGGACAACCAATAATCCAAGGAGACGACGAATGACAGAAGATTTAAAAACAATCGATATCCAGCTTGAGAATGCCAATGAAGCGATTGCTTTATTCGGGAATTCCGATGCAAACTTAAAAATGATCGAACAAGAATTGGACGTTTCAATCGTGACGAGGGGCGAAACCATCTACGTATCAGGAGATGCGGATCAAATAAATCTTGCAGCAAGAATATTGGTGAAACTGCTCGCCGTGATCAGAAAAGGAATGAACATCGGCCAGAGAGACGTCATCTATGCCATAGAACTGGCAAAAAAAGGGACGCTCGAATATTTCCAGGATATTTTTGATGAGGAAATTGCCAAAAAGGCAAACGGAAAATCGATTCGCGTTAAAACTCTTGGACAGAGTCAGTATATTAACGCCATCAAAAAGCATGACCTTGTTTTTGGAATCGGCCCTGCCGGTACAGGGAAGACATATTTAGCGGTCGTCATGGCTGTCAACGCGTTAAAAAACGGCCATGTAAAACGGATTATCCTAACCCGTCCTGCTGTTGAAGCAGGGGAAAGCCTCGGCTTTCTCCCGGGAGACCTGAAAGAAAAGGTCGATCCGTATTTGCGGCCTTTATATGATGCCCTTAATGATATTTTTGGAACAGAGCATACACAACGGTTGATTGAACGGGGCACGATTGAAATTGCCCCGCTTGCCTATATGAGAGGGAGAACACTTGATGATGCATTTGTGATTCTCGATGAAGCTCAGAACACAACCCAGGCGCAAATGAAAATGTTTTTGACCAGGCTCGGGTTCGGTTCAAAAATGGTCATTACCGGTGATACCTCACAGGTTGATCTTCCTAAAGGGGTAAGATCCGGTTTACTTGCCGCGGAAGACATTTTAGGCAATGTGAGAGGGATAAGCTTTACCCATCTTGACGAGACTGATGTTGTACGCCACCCGCTCGTCGGAAAAATTATTCATGCATATGATTTGAGTGAAAGACAATAACTGTCCGGGCTGCCGGGCAGTTTTTTATCATAAATAAGCACGCTAATCGACCTGGAATTGCATACAATATCGTGGGTTTACACCATAATTTTGCCGCTAGTCCGATTTGAGGGTGAAACTTGGCCGAAAAACTGTTATGATTTTACATAATTAGAGTCGAACAAATTAAACTGCTTATCTGGCCATGATTACCGGCCGTGATAGGAGGGGCTGAAGATGGAAAAGCTTCAAAAACAATTAGCGAAAATCCGCAATCTGCTTGATGTTACTTTTTTTAGAGTGCTGTTATTTGTTACGATCGGAATCATCTTATTTGCTGTTATGTACAGCAATGTAAAACCGGAAAAGCTGAACCTGACTCTTTTCTCTGTAGCGGAACAAACGATCCGCTCGCCGATTACCCTTGAAGACCGGGCCAGTACGGAAAGGAAGCGGACTGAAGCAAGCGAACAGGTTCAGGACGTATACACTATGAAAAGAGAGTATACGCAAAACAGGGTCGATTTAATTTCGTCCATATTTGATTCGGTATCCGAGGTGGAAGAAGAAATCAAAATGGAGCAGGATGAGCTCATGAAACAGGCGCAGACAGCGGCAGATGGGACAGGGGCTGCGCCGATAACAGCGCCGACTGCAGCTGACAAGCTTCCGATGCTGAAGGATAAACTGACGGAAAATGTGACGAAAGATATTCCCGATCAGGTTTTCAATTCGCTTCTATCGGCGGACAAGGACGAAATATCAATTGCGAAGGATTTAACGGTTACAGCAATAAACCATGTCATGAACGAGCGCATTCCGGCTGATGAAGTCGAAAATGCGAAGAAGCGGCTTGAGGAAGAGCTCAAATACACAAGCTTGTCTTCTAATATAAAGGACGCTGCGATTGCTCTCGGCAGGTACGCGGTCGTCCAAAATGAATTTTATGATCCGGTTGCCACCGAAGAACTGAGGCAACAGGCGCAGGAGGATGTTGAGCCGGTTAAAATTCTTCAGGGACAAATATTAGTCGAGGAAGGACAGCTGATCAGCCGCGAAATCTTCAGGCAGCTTGAGCTGGTTGGAGTTGTTGATAGTCAAAACTCGGTAAAGCCGTTCGCCGGTCTTGTTTTGTTTATCTCGATTTTGCTGCTCGCTCTCTATTATTATTTTAATGAAAAAATCCCGGGCGATAAAAAGCAGACAAATTTGTTGCTGTTCAGTTTGATTTTTGTGTTTTCGATTATCGTCATGAAGCTGATCAGCCTGCTGCAAATGTATGAGTACGCCGATATCGGCTATCTGTTCCCGGCTGCGATGGGCGCGATGCTGATAAAAATTTTAATCGATGAAAGACTGGCTGTATTTATGACGATTACGATGGCGGTTTGCGGCAGCATCCTTTTTAATGAAGGAATCACAGGAACGATCAATATGACGATCGGGATCTACATTTTATGCAGCGGACTCGCAGGAATTTTATTTTTAAGCAAGCAAAACCAGCGCTCAAAAATTCTCCAGGCCGGTTTGCTCGTTTCCGCGGTCAATCTTGTCGTGATTATTTCGTTATTGTTGTTGCAAAACGGGCAATACTCCGGCCTTGAATACAGTTTTTATTTAATCGCGGCACTTGTATCCGGGATAGCATCCGCTGTTCTGACGATCGGACTGCTGCCATTTTTTGAAGCGGGATTTGGAATTTTGTCGACGATGAAGTTGATTGAGCTTTCAAACCCGAATCATCCGCTGCTCCGCAAAATTTTGACAGAGGCACCGGGAACGTACCATCACAGTATCATGGTTGCCAATCTTGCTGAATCAGCATGCGAGGCGGTCGGGGCAAACGGGCTGCTGGCGAGGGTTGGCTGCTATTACCATGATATTGGGAAAACGAAAAGGCCGCAGTTCTTTATCGAAAATCAATTAAATATTGAGAATCCCCATGACCGGCTGCCGCCGCAGACAAGCAAAAATATCATTATTGCCCATGCAACGGACGGCGCAGAAGCGCTGCGAAAGCATCGCCTTCCGCGGGAAATTGTCGATATTGCTGAGCAGCATCATGGAACATCACTGCTGAAGTATTTTTATCACAAAGCAAAACAAAACGGCCTTGAAGCAAAGGTGGAAGATTATCGTTATCCCGGCCCCAAGGCAAAAACAAAGGAAGCGGCAATCATTGGGATCGCCGACAGTGTCGAAGCGGCTGTCCGCTCGATGAGCCATCCTACAAATGAACAAATTGAGGAGCTTGTCCGCAATATCATCTCTGACCGGTTGCAGGACGGACAGCTGAATGAATGTGATATTACCCTAAAAGAACTGGAAATCGTCGCTCACACATTATGTGAGACGTTAAAGGGAATCTTTCACTCAAGGATTGAATATCCAGAAATGATGAAACAGAAGGTGAAACAAGCATGAGCTTATTAATTGAACCGATCGATGAAACTGGTGAACTTGCTGAAGAAGAAATCAACACCGTCGTTGCACTTTTGAATTTTGCAGCGGAACTGGAAGATGTGGAATTGGACACTGAGGTCTCGATCACTTTTGTATCGAATGAGAGAATCCAGGAAATCAACCGCGATTATCGTGATAAAGACCGGCCAACCGATGTCATTTCCTTTGCGATGGAGGAATTGGGTGAAGGAGAGCGGCAAATCCAGGGGGCAGAAATTCCGAGAGTACTTGGCGATATTGTTATTTCTGTACCGAAAGCAAAGGAACAGGCCGAGGAGTACAGCCACTCGTTTATTCGCGAGCTCGGGTTTCTCGCTGTGCATGGATTTCTTCATTTATTGGGATATGATCATATGACGGAGCAAGACGAGAAAAAAATGTTTAGCCGCCAAAAGGATATATTAGATGGGTTCGGCCTTCAGAGATAGGAAAAACAGGCGTCGCGGCGGTGTTTTTCGGTCGTTTCTCTATGCTTTTGCCGGGATCAGGTCAGCTTTCATAAACGAAACAAATGTGAAAATTCACCTGTGCATCGCGGTTTTTGTGATTGGCGCGGGAATTTTCTTTTCACTTTCGCCTCTTGAATGGCTGGTTGTGCTATTTGCGATCGGGGGAATGCTTTCCCTTGAATTAATCAATACAGCAATCGAAAGAGCCGTCGACCTCGTCACAGAGGAAGAGCACCCCCTTGCAAAAGAGGCAAAGGATATTGCTGCAGGAGCTGTGCTGGTTTATGCAGTTTTATCGGTTGTTGCGGGATTGATCATTTTTATACCAAAACTATTCTAAAAGTTCGAGGCTGCCTTTGTCGGGCAGCTTTTCTAAAGCTATAGGAAAGTATAAACGTTTCTAAATATAGTTGGGCGTTTCGATGTCCAGCTCCAG
>NZ_PGUZ01000018.1 GCF_002860165.1 Bacillus sp. V3-13
CCGCTCGTAAATCTCGAATTCCGCTCGTAAATCTCGAATTCCGCTCGTAAATCTCGAATTCCGTTCGTAAATCCGAATTGCGCTCGTAAATTTGATTCGCACATTACTACAGACAGTTCATCCCCCGGCTCCACCTTAAAGCCGCAAATCTTTTTTCACCCTTCACACCTGTTCAAAAAGCACATATCCTGTATTAAATCCAAATTGGGCAACTACCTATGTTTCGCCTTTAAGGATGAACAGAAGGGGGCATTAAAGGATATGGCCGTTGAACTAACCGCACTTCATTGGATATACGTGAGTTTCATTGTGATGATTATCGGTTTTATGGTGATGAGACGGGATACAACACTCATTTGTATTGCCGGAATCTTTCTGATCGCGATTACAGCAACCGGCTCGCTTAGTTATTCTGTCAGCAGCATTTTCACAAGCTTTATTTTTGCGATTACTGAACTGCTTTCGACCATTCTCGTTATTTCAATTATTGTGGCGATGAGCAGAACATTAACAACAACCGGGATTAACGATGTGATGATCTCCCCGTTTGCCAAATTGATCCGCACACCTTCTCTTGCCTACTGGACGATTGGCATTCTGATGATGGTGATATCATGGTTTTTCTGGCCTTCGCCAGCCGTTGCATTACTGGGCGCCGTGCTCCTTCCGGTCGCATTAAGGGTCGGACTGCCCGCCCTTGGAGTGGCGATGGCGATGAACCTGTTCGGGCATGGAATTGCCCTGTCCGGGGATTATATCATCCAAGCTGCCCCAAAGCTGACAGCCGATGCTGCCAGTCTGCCGGTAAATTCGGTAATTAATGCAAGTGTTCCGTTAGTGTTTGTGATGGGGGTGGTTACCACTGTTGCAGCATTTTATTTTCTGAAACGCGATATGAAAGCAGGCAGGCTGACGGTAGATTCAGAGCATTCAGAACTGCCGGATTCAGATCCTTCAACCAGTGATTCATCTTTATTATCTATAAATCAAAAACGTTTTTTCGCGTTGCTTATCCCTGCTCTGTTTGTCCTTGATGTAGCAGCGATGTTTAATTTTAATCTTCAAGGTGCGGATGCCACAGCCTTAATTGGCGGAACCTCAATCTTTATTCTTCTCATCATCACAATGGTCAGCCATAAAAATAAAGGGCTTGAAACAGCGACCAGTTATATTATTGAAGGCTTCCAATTCGGATTTAAAGTATTCGGACCGGTGATTCCAATCGCTGCTTTCTTCTACTTGGGCGATGCCGGATTTACAAAAATCATCGGTGATTTCCTCCCGGAGAACTCGCACGGGATTGTAAACGACCTCGGTGTAACGCTTGCTTCAGTTGTCCCGTTAAGCAAGGAAGTAGGTGCCGTGACTTTAACCGCTGTTGGAGCGATCTCCGGCCTGGACGGATCCGGTTTTTCCGGTATATCACTTGCCGGGTCAATAGCCAATTTATTTGCGACAGCGATCGGGGCTGGAGCAGCCACGTTAACCGCTCTCGGCCAGATTGCTGCGATTTGGGTTGGCGGAGGCACACTCGTCCCATGGGCGCTCATTCCCGCCGCAGCCATATGTAATGTCGATCCGTTTGAACTCGCACGAAGAAACCTCCTGCCTGTAACGATTGGTTTAATTGTTACGACAATATTTGCGATGTTTCTAATATAGACCGCGTAAGAGACTGCCTGATGCAGTCTCTTCTGCAGTTAATTAAATATACCGATCCCCTGAAAACACCCGACTCTGTTAGAATTTCCAGAAAATACTTTCAATAAAATAACCTTCGAGTCACGAAATGTGTTATAATTGTCTAAAAATTTTATTTTTAAGGAGCGATTGTTATGCTGGAACGCTTGGAAGCTAAACTGGAAAGCTATTATGAAGAGATGGTTGAAATACGGCGTTATTTGCATCAGCATCCTGAACTTTCTTTTCAGGAGACAAATACGGCCCAATACATAAAAACCTTCTATGAAAAGCTTGGAATTGAAGTAAAAAGCAATGTCGGCGGCAATGGAGTAGTTGCGAAAATTTACGGCAGCAAGCCGGGAAAAACAATTGCATTAAGAGCGGATTTCGATGCCTTGCCGATTCAAGATGAGAAAGATGTTCCATATAAATCACTGGTTCCTGGAGTTATGCATGCATGCGGGCATGATGGCCATACCGCAACATTGCTCGTCCTGGCGAAAAGCCTGCACGAATTAAGAGATGAATTGGAAGGCAATTATGTCATGATCCACCAGCATGCAGAAGAATATGCGCCAGGAGGCGCAGTGTCGATGATCGAAGATGGCTGCCTCAAGGGTGTGGACGTGATTTTCGGAACCCATTTATGGGCTTCAGAACCAACCGGGACGATCCAATACCGGGTCGGGCCGATCATGGCTGCTGCTGACCGGTTTGAAATATTGGTACAGGGTAAGGGTGGCCATGGTGCCCAGCCTCACCGGACAAAAGATGCTGTTGTCACAGCTTCACAGCTGGTCGTCAACTTGCAGCAAATTGTCAGCCGAAAAGTAAACCCGATTGATTCTGCTGTTGTAACGGTCGGCTCGTTTGTCGCCGAAAATGCCTTCAATGTGATTGCTGATAAAGCCAAGCTCGAAGGAACGGTGAGAACCTTCAGTGAAGATGTGAGAGCTTTTGTTGAAGAAGAAATTGAGCGCACGGTAAAAGGCACTTGCTATACAAGCGGCAGCGATTATGAATATTTATTTGAAAGAGGCTATCCAGCCGTCATCAACCATGAAGAAGAAACAAAGTTCCTGGTTGAAGTTGCTGGCAAAGTTACCGGTGTCAACTGTGTTGTCGAAACAGAACCGCAAATGGGCGGGGAAGATTTCGCTTACTATTTACAGCATGTGAAAGGAACTTTCTTCTTTACAGGAGCACGGCCGGAAGCGGAGGAAAATTACCCGCATCACCATCCGAAGTTTGATATTGATGAAAAAGCGATGCTCGTTGCAGCGAAAACTTTAGGAACTGCAGCCGTAGAATATCAATCCGTGCAATCGGAAACCCCTGTTCCTGAAAAAGCTTTATAATACACTTAAAAACCCATCGGCACTGAAATGCGCTGATGGGTTTTTTTAAACTTGACTGACCCGCTTCTCATTTCAGCTAAGTGGAGGGGTTCTCAATAATCTGAGCCTGTATGCATTTTTAGCGACTTCTCCTAAATGGTCCAGGAGATTATAATTGGCATAAGCCCCAACAACCGCACCAATCCCGGGGATCAACTGAAGCATTTTTATAAAATCGATATAATCTCTGTACTCCTGCTGAAATTCTCTCCAATCCATCTCAGCTACAGTTTTTCTTCGTTCATCCCAGTTTTCAATAATGTCTAACGTTTCCCTTTTCTGTTCATCACTGGAAAAAGCCAGTTGAAAAGTGTACAGAATAAACAGCCGTTCCTCATAAAGATTCGTACTAAAACCATATATCGAAGCCGCCTCAAACAAGAATTTCATTTTGATCGTCAACAGTAGCGGAAAGTCAGCCAGCCCGAGAAATATACCACCCGCACCCGTTCCTGCTCCTTCAATCGCTGCTGTTTTTCGATACAAAACCAGTTTTTTATCGAATAGTGCATCCTTTTCTTCAAGAGATAGCCCATTTGCCTGCTGCTTTTTTGTTGTTATATTTGAACCTGTTAACGTCGCTTTAACCATATTCTTAATGCTATCGGTAATGATTTGATGGGCTTTTTCCGGAATCAAATGATTGACTTTTGTCTGCACTTTTTTTGAAATTCGGTTTAACATTCCTGACTTTTTAAGGATTTTTCTCCGCCAATCCAATACTTCTTCGTAAGCCTTTAATTCATATTCATTCATAAGACGTTCATCCTTTTCATTAGATAACTGTTCATACGAATCTCTTACGAATCGGTTTCACCTTAAAAAACAGGCCGGATGTGCCCTGAATCCATCCAGCCTGTTCCTATACCATTTCCAAGCGCTTCTTTGCATAAATGGACACAAAAAAGTAGATAAAACCGATTCCGGCTGCAAAGGAAACCCCGCCAATCAGCCAATCCCCTTTTAGCATTAAAACGAGGCAGAAGGCAATGTTTTGAATGAAAAGCAACGCTGAAAGAAGAACCTTGAATGAACGTGATCTATATTTTTCTGCTACAGGATACAACTGAACCCACAGTTTATTTTGGTGGTGATTCCATAACGGAAGCAGCTGGAATCCGGTTAAGTATAAAAATAATAAAACGACTGCAACTTGTCCGATTCCAAAGGATATTAAATACAAGACTCCTGCTCCAATAATGAATAGCCGCAGAAATAAGCCAAAATAATCGCCCGCCCGCAAAAAGGTTCTCATATAGAGATGGGAGTAAGTTTGTTCCTGCTTAAAAGCCAGTCTGGCCAGGACCCAGTCAAGCCATTTCCGTCTTTTCACTTTATCCTTAAATTTTGGTACGTCGGTGAACAGATTGGCAATGCGGTAAAACGACGTCATCCGCCTTTCTTCCGATTCAATTAAATACTCCCATTTCAGGCCTTTATCAACTACTTGACTCCGATAATACCAATACAGCCCGGCCATCAATCCGGCTATGACAATAAGAAAAAGAAAGCCTGCACCGGAAAAAAGCATGTAGACAAACACAGCATTTAAGCTAAAGCGAATTGCAGAGTCAATCCAATGTGCTGATGTTTCAACATAGTATTGTACTTTCCAACGTGCGAACAGGTTCAAGCCTTTGACGGCCAGCAGGATAAGCAAAAATGTAAAATAGGAGGAAAACTCCCCTTCATTCACTTGAACATACATCGGCATTACAGCAGCAAGAACAAGGATAAGGAGATAAGTCTGTACAGCAAAACTGGCCAGGATGGACCGTTTAAAATAATCAGCAAGCTTTGTTTCAAGCGGGAGCAAAAAGATTTTATCTGCCTCAAATAAAAACGTATAAATCGGACTATATGTCAGCAATATTCCCAGCAGCACAGCAATAATAGTCGGGACGGGATAAGAAGCCGGCAGCGTTTTGACCCAGGCCTGATAGTAATAGGCCGCTGTTCCGAGCAAAAACAGCATTACAATGACGAGATGTCCGTTAAAAATATAGCGAAGATACCGGCCCATCTCCTTGCTTCTCCGCGAGAAGCGCTGTTTCCATAACCGGGCGCCATTAAACATAATCTTCTTCCTTTGTCAGCTGGATATAGAGATCATCCAAAGATGCGCCCGGCATCGAAAATTGCTCGCGGAGCTCCTCGAGTGTGCCTGAGGCCCTGATTTTTCCTTCATGCAAAATCACAAACCTGTCGCAGTACCGTTCAGCCGTTGCCAAAATATGTGTCGACATTAAGATCCCGGCACCCGCTTCTTTCATTCTTTTCATTAAATCGAGAAGCGATTGGATGCCGAGGGGATCAAGACCGACAAATGGTTCATCAACAATATACAGGGACGGCTGAACGAGAAACGCACACATGATCATCACCTTTTGCTTCATCCCTTTGGAAAAATGGGCAGGAAACCATTTTAGCCTTTTTTCCATTCGAAACTCTTTCAGCAGTACTTGTTTACGTGACTTATATGTATCTTCATCGAGCCCATAGCCCATTGCGGTAAGCTTTAAATGTTCTTCAAGCGTAAGTTCATCATATAAGATCGGTGTTTCCGGGACAAAAGTAAATTGTTTGCGGTATCCTTCCCGGTCTTGTTTAAACGTCCGGCCATTTATGGTAATCTCCCCGCTATGCGCTTCCATGAGCCCGATGACATGCTTGATCGTTGTACTTTTTCCGGCCCCGTTCAGCCCGATTAGACCGACCAATTCTTTTTCATTGACCTGAAAGGAAATATCTTTTAAAACAGGGTTTCGTGTGTAACCCCCTGTCAGGTTTTTAATATCCAAAAGTACCATCAGCACACCCTCCTTCTGTCTATGCTAATATTTTAACAAATATTGAGCATGTTTTAAAAAGCTGGACTGCCCGGATTAAAATTACATACTCCCGGGATTTGCAGGGCATACTACTTCGTGAAGGGGAAACAATCGATTAGGTGAAACCATTTCAACCAATTGAAATGAGGTGTCTGCTAAAGACTCAAACCTTTTAATCCAAGCTTCAAACGTTCCTAAATATGAGGATCGTTGTTTTGCACACAGTACCGTTCAAAAAAATCGGTTCGCTACTTGAGCGCATCATTTTTTGAAATGAGGTGTTTGTCAAAGACTTTCCTAAATTGAACGTAGAATAGAAGCTTTCCCCTTCACTTCGGCAGGATTCCTTGAGAATCCTGCCTTTTACCTTTTTGTAAAAGATTATTATATGATAAAATACGAAAAAAGCCTTGAAAGGGTGTTGGACATGAACGACTGTATTTTCTGCAAAATCATCGATGGCAGTATTCCTTCTGCCAAAGTGTTTGAAAATGAACACGTCTTTGCTTTTCTTGATATCAGCCAGGTGACGAAAGGCCATACACTTGTCATCCCCAAAATACATAAAGAAAACCTGTACGAGCTTACACCCGAAATTGCCGGAAACTTATTCTCGGTGGTCCCGCAAATTGCCAATGCCATTAAAGCAGAATTCCAACCTGTCGGCTTGAATATGTTGAACAATAATGGCGAACAGGCTGGACAATCCGTGTTCCATTTCCATGTTCACCTTATACCCCGCTATGGGCAAGGTGACGGCTTTGGTGCCATCTGGAAAACGAACAATAGTGAATACACCGGGGAGGACCTGCAAAAAATCGCCGCCGGGATTAATAGCCGGTTATAGACATATCGACGTCCAGAAAATTTAGCCCCTGCAACACTGGCGGATTTTCAAAAAAAGCTTCTGTTCATCACAATGAACGGAAGCTTTTTTGCAAAACATTTTTTCAAAATTGTTCAAACTTTTTAGTGTGCTCTTCTATTATTTCTGATACGATATAAACATCTTTATACTTTAGCGTATTACCGCATGTAAGGAGGACCCAGATGAAACGAGCTTTGAATTTTAATGCCGGACCAGCCGCCCTGCCTCAGGCTGTCCTTGAGAAAGCCCAACAAGAGTGGCTGAACTATCTTGATACTGGCATGGCTGTAATGGAGCTGAGCCACCGCAGTGCTGAATATGAACAGATTCACAATACCGCCGACAGACTTCTTCGACGTCTTATGCAAATTCCCGATGATTATGAAGTGCTTTTTTTGCAAGGAGGCGCCAGTTTGCAGTTTACGATGGTGCCGATGAATCTGCTCAGAAACGATGAAACGGCTTATTACATCATGACTGGCTCCTGGAGTGAGAAAGCGCTGAATGAAGCCCGTAAAATCGGGGCAGCTGCCAGTCTCGCTTCCGGAAAGGAAGGAAAGTACAAAAAAATTCCCGATCTTGAAGCAACAACTCCGAACGATGCATCGTATGTGCATTTAACAAGCAATAATACGATCTTTGGAACACAATGGCAAACATTCCCGGATCATTTCGATGCTCCGCTTGTTGCTGATATGTCGAGCGATATTCTTAGCAAGCCGATTAACGTAAACCAATTTGGCCTGATCTACGCAGGTGCACAAAAAAATCTTGGGCCTTCCGGTGTCACAGTCGTGATTATCAAAAAGGACCTGCTTGCCCGTTCAGGTGAGGGACTGCCTACAATGCTCAATTACCAGACGCATGCGAAAAACCGCTCATTGTACAACACCCCGCCTACCCTGTCCATTTATTTACTTTCTCTAGTATTGGAATGGGTCGAGTCACTTGGCGGCCTGCCTGCAATTGAAAAGATCAATAAAGAGAAAGCCGAAATGCTTTATCATGTTATTGATGAAAGCAACGGATTTTATCGAGGCCACGCTGATCAGGGAAGCCGATCTTTAATGAACATCACCTTTACGCTCGAAACTGATGAAGCGACTGCTGCCTTTCTGAAACAGGCGAAAGAAGCCGGATTTATCGGACTCAACGGACATCGTTCCGTCGGCGGCTGCCGGGCTTCACTTTACAATGCCGTTACGGTTGAGCAGGTAAATGAGCTGGCCGAATTTATGAAATCTTTTAGAAAAAATTATTGATGGTTATTTGTGTGTTTAAATATTGACAACGGTGTGCTATAATTGGTTCAAGTTTTTCGCTGCAGGCAACGAGTGCACTGCAGGAGAGACAAAATAGCATAGCCAAGCAGAGGAGAGATTAGGTTGAATACGAAAAATCTTGTAGTATTAGCGTTATTTGTTGGGATAGGTGCTGCATTGCATGCATTTGTACCTGGATTTGTTTTTGGGATGAAGCCGGATATGATGCTGATGATGATGTTTTTAGGAATCATTCTTTTTCCAGATAAGAAAAATGTACTTTTACTCGGACTTGTAACAGGCGTACTTTCCGGATTGACAACACAATTTCCCGGAGGATTGCTTCCAAATATCATTGATAAACCCGTAACGGCATTTTTATTCTTTGCGATTTTTCTTGCCCTGGCAAAGTACCGAAATTCGATTGTCAGCGTTGCTGCAATTACAGCTGTAGGCACGATTATTTCCGGTCTTGTCTTTTTGGGTTCAGCATTCGTCATCGTCGGGCTTCCAGGACCATTTGCGATTTTATTCGCAACTGTCGTACTTCCGGCTACGGCGATCAATACAGCGGCAATGGTTATCCTGTACCCGATCGCAACCGGCATTTTAAAACGCGCCAAATTCATACAGCAGCCTGTCAGCCAATAATACATGAAGAGAACTCTCCGGAGTTCTCTTTTTTTGGCTCTAGTTTGCGACTCAAGTGGATGTTCAGCTGGAGTGCCATCGTTGTGCCGAAGCAGCACTACTGTGTAGCAAGCGGTGACTCTCTCTCAAAACAACAGAAGCAATAATGCAAATGCAAAGAGTACCACACCCCCACCCGCCAACGCAGTTGCCCGGGCCCGTAACACATGCTTTGGCGGATAGGATCCGGGGCTTTGGGCTGCCAGTAAAGAGCGAATTGCTCCCAAAAACAACAGAACACTCAGAGCAAAGAAAGCAAAACGAATTCCTCCCATCTTATTACCACCCCCCAATGCAAGCTAGTCAATAATCTCCTAATTATTTATATATATGCCGAAAAAATTGCGCTATGAAAAATGGACAGGTTTATTATTGTTATTTAAGTGATAATAGAAGGTATAGAGATATTAAAAGAACAGAAAAATATCAGGATAAAGTTACGTAAGAGGATTTTGCAGAAAAATGTAGAAGTATGTAAGAAGACGACACTTAATGTTGAGGTGAATGGGATGAAGGCAAAATCACTTTTGTTGGGATTTTTAGTCGGTGGCGTAGCAGCCGGGATCACTACCCTGCTGACTGCTCCTGCTTCCGGAAGAACAACCAGAAAGTATTTGCAGGAAAATAAAGATTTATTGATGAGCAACGTGAGAATTTTGAAAGACGACCTAATGGACCTGAAGAACTCTGCTTCCCAGGCTTCTATGGAAGGCAAAGCAGCAATCAGCAGCCTTTCATCGGATCTTAAACATTCCATTGCAGACTGGAAAAATGCGATTAGGCCAAACAAGCAAGAATTGCAAAAGGAAATGAAAAAAATTGAGGACACAATCAGCGAATTAGAGCTTTCATTAAATCGGCAAAAGACCAGTCAGGCATGAAAAAAGATGAAAAACCCTTCTTTTCTAAAAAATCTTCGTTAGAAAAGAAGGGGTTTTTTTCACTGTGAACGAAACAAATATATTATAAAAATGGTTGTTAACTTAAAAATATTTTTTCGTATCTTTTTTTTGATAAAAATTGTATACTTATTAGTATAAAATTATTTTCTAAAAATTTCGCAAATTGATACCTTTATTAATTTTTGTTTTATTGACATAATGATCGAAAGAAATAACAAAGAAGGTGAATTCAAATGACGGACAACCAATTTTCAATGAAAGAAGCACTTCTTTTCAGCCAACGAATCGCCCAGCTCAGCAAGGCGCTTTGGAAATCGATTGAGAAAGACTGGCAGCAATGGATCAAACCTTACGATCTCAATATCAATGAACACCATATTTTATGGATTGCCTACCATTTAAACGGAGCGTCTATTTCGGATGTGGCGAAATTTGGCGTAATGCATGTTTCCACCGCATTTAATTTTTCCAAAAAGCTTGAAGAAAGAGGCTTTCTTCAGTTTTCCAAAAAAGAAAGTGATAAAAGGAATACATACATCCAGTTAACCGAACAGGGAGAAAGTGTTTTGCTCAGTTTAATGGAAACGTACCAGCCTGATAAAAATGCTGTATTTTCCGGCGCGATGCCACTCAAGAAACTGTATGGAAAATTCCCTGACGTAATTGAAATGATGGCGATTGTCCGCAATATTTATGGTGATGATTTTATGGAGATTTTTGAAAAATCATTTAAAAACATTGAAACAGACTTTGTGGATGCAGACGGAAAGATTCGCAAAAAAGACCGAATAGAAAAAAAGGAATATGCATAAGGCGCTGCCAAACTGGGGGAACTCCCCCTTTATTTTTTTGGCCCGCTTATGCATGGTTATACATTAAAATAAAATTCATTCGACAATATTTTTACGTACGGCAAGTAAAATGTTGTTAGATTTTCTATTGATTTTTTTCGCTTTTCATCGTACAGTATCTTAGTAAGTTTCAGCTTACCGTTTTTGTGGGATTGATATGGAATTTATCTGCAAAAACATCTCCCAGTTCACCAGTCTCGTTACTATCTTTTTTTTTGATATTTTGATATTGTATTACCAAAGTCTGTACTGAAAGAAGGAGGGAATCTTGGATGATCTCCGCTGCTTTTATTGCGTTTGCTGTCTTTATTGTTTTTTACATTAATAAAATGACCAACTCCCTATGCATCCAAAAAGAAATCCCGGAGGACCGGCAGCCAAAAGTATTCCGGACGATTAATATTTTGATCCTGATTTTGCTGACATCTTCTTATGTAGAATTATTGTTTGCCTGACTATACATATGAAAAAAACGGCAAGGCTTCTGCCTGCCGTTTGCCGTTTTTTCATCTTTCGTATTTTACAGCCAAGCTGCGCCAATTATTACTAAAAGGATGAAGAGGACAACGATCAAAGCAAATCCTCCATAATAACCTGAGCCACCGGACATGTACGTATTCTCCTTCCCCATAGGCACAATGGATTCCGGCCATCATGCCCGCTTTCTTATAACCAGGCTGCTCCCACAATGATTAACAAGATAAACAGAACAACGATTAACGCGAATCCGCCACCGTAACCTCCACTCATGTTAACACCTCCTTTAGAGTTGCTACACTATACTATTCAAATGAACGGGATAGCGAATAGGCTGGTATCATGCTCAACCCATTTTTCTTGAACATGTGCCTTATTTTTGGATCCTTTTACCTTACAATTTTGTTTTTTACTTCCTTTTTATTCCATAATATTAATGTTATCCCCTATCAATCCCGCGGATTAGGGCTCCTTTCATCCAAAAATCTCCTTGTTTAAACAGAGAATAGTTTTTGTGATTAATTATATTTATGTTATGATAGAGATTGTGGAAAAGCATCACATAGAAATTGTTTAGGAGTGTTCAGCATGAAAAAATGGATTCTATCCCTTTCTCTTGCAGCAGGGGTTATTGGTTTAAGCGCATGTAATCAAGATAGCGGGGATTCTGCGACTGTTGCCGAGTCTAAAGCTGGAAATATTACAAAGGACGAGCTTTATAGCGCGATGAAAGAAAAATACGGTGAGCAGGCTCTCCAGGAACTCGTCTTTGAAAAGGTTCTATCCGACAAGTATGAAGTATCAGATAAGGAAATCAATAAAAAGGTTGAAGAAGTAAAAGAGCAATTGGGACCAAATTATCAACAGGCCCTTGCCCAATACGGCTATGATGATGAAGAAGATTTAAAGCGTATGTTCAAAATCGGACTCCTTCAGGAGAAGGCAGCAATGAAAGATATCAAAGTAACAGATAAGGAACTTCAAGAGGCTTATGATAACTATCGCACTGAGATTCGCGCAAGCCATATCCTCGTTGAAGATGAAGCAAAAGCCAAGGAATTAAAGGCACAGCTTGATGGCGGTGCAAAAATGGCTGATCTTGCCAAAGAACATTCAACTGATCCAGGATCAAAAGAAAAAGGCGGAGATCTTGAGTGGTTCGGACCAGGAAAAATGGTTCCCGAATTTGAGGAAGCTGCCTATGCTCTCGAAGTAAACCAGATTAGTGAGCCTGTCCAAACCCAGAACGGCTGGCATATTATCCAAGTGACTGACAAGAAAGAGAAAAAGCCTTTCGAAGAGATGAAGAAAGAGCTTGAAACCGAGGTAAAAAGATCGAAGATTGACGGTGCCGTTATCCAGAAAGCAATGGAGCGCGAGCTTAAAGCGGCAGACGTTGAAATTAAAGACAAAGACCTGGAAAGCATTCTTGAAAGTCCGGAAGCACCGGCACAAGGATAAGGATAACTTCAAAAGAAAAGGTTCCCCGAGGGAACCTTTTCTTACATTCCAAAAGATTTTTCATTTGCTTTTCGTTCTTCTTTTGCTTTTTCCAGCCGCTCCATATAGACTTCACCTTCACGTTCAATGTTTTCATTTTGCTCGCTGCGCTCCTCTTTTCCGGCCTTGACAGCCATATAAGCGCTGACGACAATGCCGGCAACAACAAAGTAAACCCAAACGGGGATGATCATTATCCATTCCTCCCTTGTTATGCTTTGTCCAAATAGACTTTATTTAAAAATATGTTCACTCGCGGAAATTATGCTGGATTTTCTTTTACACATGAATATCGAGCTCGTTTAAGACTGATTCTATAATAAATTTAATAAAATTCCGCAAAAAAATAAGCCGTCTGTCATCGGCTTATTTTTCTATGATTCTATTATTTATGGAAAGTTGGTTTATAGAACGAGCGGTTTTCAAGGGCAAATATGCGTTCTGTAAATTCTCCCGGTTTGACCCGAACCAAGGCGCGGTCGAGCATATTCATTTTAGCATCCAAATTATCGATATGATGAAGAATTTCAGCTTCTTTTATAAGCGGTGCCTTAGGGCTGCCCCATTCCGCTTTGCCATGATGGGAAAGGACTAAATGCTGGAGAATCAGCACTTCTTCCCCGCTGATACCAAGCTCATCGGCAGCTTTGCCGATTTCATTGACCATAATCGTAATATGCCCGAGCAAATTTCCTTCAACCGTATACACAGTTGAGATCGGACCGGAAAGTTCGATTACTTTGCCGAGGTCATGGAGAATGACACCAGCATAAAGAAGATCCTTATCAAGGCTCGGATATAACCCTGAGACCACCTTTGCAAGATCAAGCATGCTGACAACATGGTAGGCAAGCCCGGAAACAAATTCATGATGATTCCTGGTTGCTGCCGGGAATTCAAGAAACGCCTGCTGATGCTTTTTTAATAAATGGCGGGTGACTCTTTGGATGTTTGGGTTCTTCATTTCAAAAATATATTGAGTTACCTTGCTCATCATTTCTTCCGTACTAACAGGGGCTGTTTCAAGGAAGTCTGATATTTTTACAGGATCCGCAGGAGACGCCGGACGAATCTGGCGGATTCTTAATTGGCTTCTGCCCCGATAATTTTGGATATCCCCGCTTACTTTTACAATGTTTTGGGCGGCATAGTTTTTGACATCTTCTTCAGAAGCATCCCATAGCTTCGCTTCAATTTCACCGGACTGATCCTGCAAAATTAAAGTTAAAAAGGGCTTGCCGTTGCTCGCCATTCCTTTTACCGAGCTTTTAATTAATAGAAATAATTCAACTTGCTCGCCAACATCGAATTGCAGTATTCCTCTGTTCATGCCTCCGACGCTCCTTCCTCTAGCCATAGTATATCATAATGAACTTACATTTCTGATTCCAATTTTAAAGCTATTGCAAAATAACATTACCGGTTCTGCAACCCAGCCCTTTTGTGCTTTTTGGCGATCCAGATTTTTGTGGCAACAAGGCCAAAAATCATCACAAATGCACCGAAAAGATAAGGGATATGAATGTTCCACTCATAAAGTGTCCCCGCCAAAATCGGCCCTGCTACATTCCCAAGGCTTAAAAACGAGTTATTTAAGCCCATAATCATCCCCTGCTGGTTGCCGGCAAGTTTCGAAATAAATGAATTTAAAGAGGGACGCAGCGTTGAATTTCCTATAAAAAAAATCGACGTCGTGACCAGCACCCACATAAAGTTTGTCGCAAGTGTCATAATTACAAAACCGGCGGCGCTCAATAAAAGGGAACCCGTCACGATCCGTTCTTCACCAAACTTGCTTACTAATCTGCCGACAACACCACCCTGGATAACTGTTCCGACAATTCCGGTTATCAGGATAATCAAGCCTACTTGCTGTGGGCTGTAGGAATAACGCTCCATTGTGTAGTAGCCGAAAATTGCTTGAAAGTTTGCAAGTCCGAAGCTCATGATGAATACGAGAATTAATAGAAAGCCTACCGGACTGAACAACGCTTTTTTCATTAAGGAAAATTGCCCTTCTGATCGGCTGTCCACCGCCTCCGCCGCCCGTTTTTCCTGCGGATAGGATTCCGGGAGAATCGGCAGCGAAACAAATCCGGCAATCGTTGCGGCTATACCAGCAAAAATGAATGGATACGATAAGTCGAATTCAGCAAGCCAGCCGCCTATCCCTGGACCGATCACGATCCCGAAAGCCATCGCCGCACCAAGCATTCCCATCCCCTGTCCCCGCTTTTCAGGCGGTGTAACATCCGAGACATAGGCCATTGCTGTTGGCATGAGCGCAGAACCGAAAGTGCCGGCTAATATTCTTGATAAAAAAAGCATCCAAAGTCCATTTGCGAATGCAAAAACAAACTCGGCAATTGCAAAACCGAACAACCCAACGGTAATTAACGGCTTTCTGCCGATTTTATCGGAAAGCCGGCCCCAAATCGGGGCAAACAGGAACTGCATAAACGAAAAAACTGCGACAAGCAACCCCATTATTTGTGCATTGGCGTCAAATAGTTCAATATAAAACGGAAGAATCGGGATAACAAGTCCGATGCCAACCATAATGATAAATAAATTAAAGCTTAATAAGGCAAGAGGGCCTCTGCTTCTTTTTTGGATCTGCTGTTGATCTTCCATAGATTTTTCCTTTCAGGCAGCTTGAATGAACAGTAGTTAACTAGTTGGCTGCACTGGCCAACTTCAGTAAAAAAACTTATAATATTCTGTTCGCACATATTTCCTATTTTATCACTTATTCATACTCTTAACAGATTTAATCTTCTTCAGACCATTTTTTATGAAAGGTTTTCGCGAACGCGGTCAGCAGTTTCAAAAAAGCTGGGCTTCACTGTTATTGCTGCCAGACACGAACCCTGGCCTCTTCCCTGAGTTGGATGACCTGTTTATCGTCAAAGCTTGATAGGAGGTGCTGGTGGCAAGTGAAAAAGAGAATTTGATTACCCTCAACCCGTTGCAAAAGTTCCAAAACCTTTTTGGTTCTTTTATAATCAAAATTCACAAAGCTGTCATCAATCAGGATTGGAAAATGAAGTTTTTCGTATAAGACTGTTGCCAGTGCAAGCCTTAAGGATACATAAACTTGTTCGGCTGTCGCCTGACTGAGCTCATTCGCTTCAAACAAAATGCCATCAGACCGTTCGACCAGGAATCCTTGTCCTTGCTGCTGCGGAAGAATCCTTATGTAGTTTCCTTCTGTTAAAAAGCCTAAAAATTGCTCAGCGTGATTAAGCACTTTCGGCAGCTTGTCATTTTTAAAATGGTTAGCCGTTTTTGCAAGTAAATCCTTTGCGATCGCATATTTTGCCCATTTTTTTGCCTCTTCGTTCAACTCGGCTTTCTGAAGCGCAAATGTATGGAGAAGGTTGGCATATGATTCTCCATCTTCAAGCTGGTTAATCTCGTGCCTCACATCTGCAAGCTGGCTCTGGAGACCCGCAAATTCTTTCTCAGTTTCACCAAGTCGTTTTGTTTGATTGCGTATTTCTGCATCGATATCCTCTATTAATAAAAACGATTCTATCTCTTCCGCCGTGATCGTAGTTATTTTTAATTGCCTTGAAATGGTGTCTAATTCGTCTGACAGTCTCTCTTTTCTTTCTGAATCATGGGCAAGCCTGCGGAATTCTTCTGTCGTAGCTGCCTTTGCCAAATTTAGCAATTTGGCTTCTTCATCTTTTATGCCGGCCAGTTCAGTCTCCAGTTCCTGAAGTTCTTCTGTTAATTCGCTTAGCTTTCCCTGCTTTTCGTCGTATTGAATCCGTTTTTCATGCTCTGCTTTGACTTTGTTGCGCAGCATCAAGGCAGCTTCCCGAATCGATAGATCACTATTTTTTAAAAACTTGTCATTTAAAGTTTTAATCCGGGTTTCTATTTTTTCAAGGGAGCTTGAAGCGGTTTTATACTGTTCCGTTATATATTGCTTATCCCGATACGCTGTTTTCAGCTTTTCAATCAACTGGAATGCATCGTTTAAATACTTTAAAGCAATATCGTCCGGCAGCAGCAACTCCTGCCCAAGCTTTTCAAGCAATTTGTTATGGTTGATTGCATCTTTTTCCCATTGCTCAAAAGCGGAAATCACCCGTTCGTATTGCCCATTTTGCTCTTCCCATTTAATATGAAGCAATTGGTACTTTTCCCTCAGCTGCAATTCCTTTTCAAGTTTTTCGGCTAATAATGGCTGTTCTCCTTTCGCAAGATCAGCAAGCTTGTCTTTTAAGATCTGTTCCTTTTTAAGCAATTGTTCAATTTCAACGCCAAGCTCCTCCGTTCTAAACGAAGCCGTACTCTTACGGAACGAAATCAGCACTGCCAATGCTCCAATAGCCCCGGCTGCGGTTAGCAGCCACTCGCTGCTCGATATCCCCACTATGATTATAGCAGCAAACAACGCGGTGAACGCTGCCCTTTGCATCGTGAACAGCTTTTTTTCTTTGGCCGCCCTGCCCACTTCCTGTTTGTAGGCATTTTGCCGGGATGCCAGACGTTCTTGCAGCTCAGCGAGCCCAGCTTGAAGATCCTCCTGTTTTTCCGTACGGGCAGCCCGCTTTTTAAGCTCCTCCAGTTGATCGTCCGGGAGGAGTTGGGTTTTGATATCTGTAAGCTGCTGTTCCAGGCTTTCAAGCCCGGCCTTTTCTTCATTAAACCTTCGGTCAAGATCATCCTTTTTTATTTTCAGGCGCTCTTGTGTCGAGTGGGCGTCAGTGATCTTTTCTTTCATAAATATACTTGTGTCGAGCTTTAACAAGTCTTCTTCTTCAACTGTAATATGGAGTTTTTCCCGTAAAGCTTCAACTTCCTGTTCCAGTTTCTCCAGCTGTAACTTGTATTGATGTTGCTCCTGCCTTAATTGTTCATATAAAGGCAAACTTTCTGAAGCATTCATGATTGCCGATTCACTGTTTAATAGATCGATAGCCGGGGATAAACCGTCGAGCTGTGAAACGGTTGCTGAAATCCGTGCAGTTAAACTTTTTTTGCGGCTTTCATATTGTTGGGCTTTATTTTCAAGATGCTCAAGCCGTTCCGCTCCGTCAACCGGAAACTGGAGATTTTCGTACTGTTTTAGTTCCTGCTTGATAACCGCTTGCTTTTTGACAACTGGATAAAGCTTTTTCCATTCTTCGAGTTTATTGATCTGTTTTTGCAGGATTGCATTTTCTCTGCTGAGATCGGCGATGCTGTTTTCGATGATTTCTTTTTCGTTAAGCAAATCCGAGTATTTACCATTTTGTTGTGCAGCTTTAACAAGTTCGCCATGAAGATCGCGGAGCTTCTGTAATTTTTCATTAATGATTGGCTTTTTGCCATTTGGCTTGAAAAGCAGCTCCATTTCCTTTTGCAGGCTGTTTTCTGCAATGAGCAGCTTGTCCGAGCCTACAGCGCCCGCAGAGAACAAAAATCTGCCCAGGTCTTCACTTTTAATGGAATGAACATTTTGCAGGCGATGCAGATTGAACGAAAAGATCGATTGATATAAATATTTATCGATATGGGAAAGCAAATCCTGAAGAAGTTCTTCCCCTCCATATGTACCATCCTCAAGCATTACCGAGACATCTCCGGCTGCTTTGCCTTTCACCCGCTCAATGACGGCTTTTCCCCGGCCTGAAAACAGGACTGTGAGCTGTCCGCCGTATTTGGCAGAGTTTTTTGGTTCATAGCGGAGCTCGGCTTGCTGTTTAGTTGGAAAGCCAAATAGAATACTATGTATAAACGACATAATAGTCGATTTCCCTGCTTCATTTTCCCCATAAAAAACCTGGAAGTCCTGCAAGCCGGTAATTCTTGTATTCTCCAGCTTTCCATAGCCGTAAATATTGATTTCAAGTATTTTCATAGCGCCAGCCTCCCTTCCGTTATTGATACAGCAAGCGGATCAGCAATTGTTCGGATTCCTTTAAAAGCGCTGATTGCTCATTTTTCGTTAAACGTTCGAGGTATTTCCTTGCAGCAGGATGGCTGTATAAGGAAGACAGGCTTTCTTCAACGTCATGATACTGATCGATAATATTAAATAATTCACCGTAAAAATCAGCTTCGTTTTTCAATCGATCCCTGTCCCAATCGATTCTTTCCTCTAATTGAATGGAAGCTGTCCAGACGAATGACTCTTCATCCCTCTCTTCCTCCTGCAAAACCTCAAGCAGTTCCCCGGCAAGAACATTCGTTTGCGTTTCAAACGACACGTTTTTTAAAGTGATCTCTAAAATAGTCCCCAGTTTTTCATGGCGATGGTCTTCAAGGACCGTGCGGCAAAGCTTGTATACATCCTCAAACGTTGCCGCTTCTGATCCAGCCAAATCCAATTCTGCTTTTTCCCAGATCACATCGGAAGCCGGAATAAATTCAAGATTTGTGCCTGTACCTGCCAATGAAACGCAGTAACAGCCTTTCATGCCTGTTTCCTTCTTGTGGCGGCCTTGAATATTTCCGGGATAAACGACCGCCGGCATTTCCGAAAGCACCAACCGTTTGTGGATATGGCCCAATGCCCAGTAATCTAATTCCTTTTCGATCAGTTCTCTTAAATGGAACGGCGCATAGTTGCCGTGATCACTGCTTCCATCATGATTGCCGTGCAGGATGCCAATATGAAAGTCCGCACCAGTTTTTTTCACATAATCATTGATCCTGCGTTCAAAAACATGTTTTTTTGCATAGCTGAAACCATATAAATGTACGCTCGTACCATCACTGGCGGTATACTTTAATACTTCTACATTTTCTCTGAAAATATGGACATTTGCCGGCATATTAAGCTCGACCCATGAGCCGCCTAGATGATCATGGTTGCCATGAATCATATAAACCTGGATGTCGTGCTGGAAGAGCCTGTCCATCTCTTTCCTGAACCGGGTTTGGGCCCGAATGCTCCGGTCCTCGCCGTCAAATATGTCACCGGAAATGATCAAAAATTCGACCTGGCGCTTGATCGCCTCATCCGTTATTTTTCGAAAAGCCTGGAATGTGCTCTCCTGCAGCCGTGCAAAAATTGCTTCCGGTAGATGCTTCAATCCGGACATCGGGCTGTCCAAATGCAGATCGGCCGCATGAATAAAGGTTATCTTTTTCATCAATAATTCCTCGCATCCGCTTTTTCTTCATTTTAACATTTTCAAAAAGCGAATGCACGTTCTTATAGGAGAGTGTTTTTTTCACGGAGTGGGCTGGTCTGGGATCAATGTGCCTGCAATCTCCCAACAGTAGTTCTACTGCTGCAAATAAGTTATGATATTACATAAGAAAAGCGCAAGCGCCTTGGTCAGCCCCGACAAGCGCTGGAGGGCCTGACAGTGAAGTCGCTTTTTGACTTCATTGGCAGGACCGAAGCGACTCGAGGGGCTAGGCGCTGGAGCTGGACATCGAAACGCCCAACTATATTTAGAAACGTTTATACTTTCCTATAGCTTCAAAAAAACCCCGCCACAATTCGGCGGGGTTCGCATTACTAATAATAACAGACTTCGACCTTGCAGCATTTCGTACATTTCCGGTAACCTTCAGCTTCAACGAAAACATGGCTGCAATTTTGTTGAATCGTGAAAATACATTTTTCAAGCTTGATAATATTATTTTTAAGCTGTTCAATTTCCTTTCTTAAATCAGGGACAGTATCTGCGCCATGCGGATTAGCGATAAAGGGAAGATCCATGTTCGACAAACTCCTTTGCCTTTTCCTTCATTCCTTTTTCAACCAAATCGTGGTCAAACTCACCTTCAGTTGTTCCCCGCTTGCGAATGTCGTGGGAAATTCTCATCGAGCAGAACTTTGGACCGCACATCGAACAAAAGTGGGCCGTTTTCGCACCTTCCGCAGGAAGCGTTTCATCATGGTATTCCCGGGCCCGCTCCGGATCAAGCGATAAGTTAAACTGATCATTCCAGCGGAACTCAAAGCGTGCCTTTGAAAGGGCATCATCGCGGATTTGCGCTCCCGGATGCCCCTTTGCGAGATCAGCTGCGTGAGCGGCAATTTTATAAGCAATGACACCTTCACGAACATCATTTTTATTTGGAAGCCCGAGGTGCTCCTTAGGAGTTACATAACAGAGCATTGCCGTGCCGAACCAGCCGATCATCGCTGCGCCGATCGCCGAAGTAATATGGTCATAGCCGGGGGCGATATCGGTTGTCAGCGGCCCCAGTGTATAAAATGGTGCCTCCTGGCAGATTTCAAGCTGCTTATCCATATTCTCCTTGACTAAATGCATCGGCACATGTCCCGGACCTTCTATCATCACCTGGACATCATGCTCCCAGGCAATTTTCGTCAGCTCCCCCAATGTTTCAAGCTCGGCAAATTGGGCTTCATCATTGGCATCGGCAATCGAGCCCGGCCGGAGTCCGTCCCCAAGTGATACTGAAATATCATAGGCTTTGAGAATTTCACAGATTTCCTCAAAGTGGGTATACAAAAAGTTTTCTTCATGATGGGCAAGGCACCATTGCGCTAAAATGGACCCTCCTCTTGAAACGATTCCGGTTGTCCGCTTTGCTGTCATTGGAATGTAGCGCAGCAGAACACCTGCATGAATCGTAAAATAATCAACGCCCTGCTCGGCCTGCTCAATTAATGTATCACGGTACACTTCCCAATTGAGATCCTCGGCGATACCGTTTACTTTTTCCAATGCCTGGTAGATCGGAACAGTGCCGACAGGAACAGGAGAATTGCGGATAATCCATTCCCGGGTTGCATGTATATTTTTCCCGGTGGACAAGTCCATAATTGTATCCGCCCCCCATCTGGTCGCCCATGTCATTTTTTCAACTTCTTCTTCAATCGAGGAGGAAACTGCCGAATTGCCAATATTCGCATTAATTTTTACATGAAAGTTGCGGCCGATAATCATCGGCTCACTTTCGGGATGATTTATGTTCGCCGGGATGATCGCCCGGCCACGCGCTACTTCAACTCTGACAAACTCCGGATCAAAACCTTCACGGATGGCGATATACTCCATTTCCGGAGTGACGATTCCCTTTTTTGCATAATGCATCTGCGTAACTGCCCGGCCCTGCTTCGCTTTCAACGGCTTGGCGGCGGTATTGGGAAAAATGTCGATCTTTAGCGCCTGATCTTCCCTTTTGTAGCCGTTATCTTCCGGCCTGACAGACCGTCCGGTGTATTCCTCTACATCCCCGCGATCAAGAATCCAGCCCCTTCTATGAGCGGGCAGCCCTTGATGAATATCAATCTTGTAATCCGGGTCCGTGTATAACCCGCTCGTGTCATAAACCCGTACAGGGCTGTTTTCCTCTTTTTCTAAAAAACCTTCCGTCGGCTGCAGGGAAATTTCCCGCATTGGCACTTTGATGTCCTCTCGTGAACCTTGTACATAAACCTTCTTGCTTCCCGGAAATGAAGTGTGTAGTTCAATTTCGTTTTTCATCGTCTTTCAGCCTCCTGTTTGTTTGTTAGATTAAACCTTTCCTTCATGAGCTTAGCCTGTTCAGTACGGTTGGCAGCACGATGAATCGCAGAAATGACGGCAACGCCCGCCAACCCTTTCCCTGCCAGCTGATCGATGTTTTCCAAATTGATCCCGCCAATCGCTACCGCTGGCAGGGAGACCGTTTCAATAATTTGTTCCAATGCACCGGCTTCCAGCAATTCCGCATCATTTTTAGAGGATGTTGCGAACATGGCACCGATTCCGAGATAATCTGCTCCCGCTCTTTCTGCTTCAAGAGCCTGTTCAACATTTTTAACAGACACGCCAAGCATCATTTCTTTCGGGATGAACGAGCGGACGGCATCAGCCGGAATGTCTTCCTGGCCGAGATGGATTCCCGCTGCGCCTACTGCCAATGCAATATCGACTCTATCATTGATCACTAATGGAACCTGGTATTCTTCAAGCATCTGCTTCAGCTTTATCGCTTTCGCAAAAAAATCTTTTCCGGATGTATTTTTCTCCCTCAACTGAACTAGCGTCACACCGCCTCTGACCGCCTCTTCCACCGAACTGACGAGTTCGTCTGCCGGGAGGCCGTCTGTTGTCACTAAATATAGGTTCAGCAAATCAGCAACACTTCTATTCACTTAACCTCACTTCCTCTCTCCATACGTCTCCGTCGATTAATGAAATTTCATCCCAGAGCCTTGTTTTAAAAGTTCCGAGACCCTCACCAGGAGCGAGTGTTCTGGCGGCCCGTTCCCCGCAGATGCCCATTGTCGAAATGCCGGCTACAGCTGATAAGAAAAGGTTATCGCTTGATCCTGCAAAGCATCCTATCAAAGACGCTGTCGTGCAGCCTGTTCCGGTAATCTTCGTCAGGAGAAGGTCGCCGTTCGCGATGCTGCAAGTTTTGTCTCCATCCGAAATGTAGTCTGTTTCGCCGCTCACGACGACAATTGTGTTAAAACGCAATGCCGCTTTTTTCGCTGTATTGAAAGCCGATTCCGAAACCTCACCGGCATCAACCCCTTTTGTGCTCGCGGCTATGCCTGCCAGACTGGCAATTTCACTATGATTGCCGCGGATAATTGCGAATCGAACCTCGTTTAGTAACGACGCTGCTTTTTCATTTCGGTAATTCGTTGCGCCAACCCCGACCGGATCGAAAATAACCGGAATCCCGAGTTCATTGGCCCGCTTCCCGGCATTTACGATCGCAGAAAAGGAACTGCTGTTTAACGTCCCGAAATTGATGACGAGGGCGTCCGCATGAGCAACCATTTCGGCCGTTTCTTCCGGGCTGTCTGCCATGACCGGCGAACCGCCGATCGCCAGCGTCACATTGGCACAGTCGTTGATCGTCACGGCATTCGTAATATGGTGGACAAGAGGGTGCTTTTCTTTTAACTTTTGAAAAAGCTGTCCAATTTCGTCTTTAAGCAAGGCTATTCCTCCTTCAAGGCAACTGAATTTTCTTCGTACAAAGCGTAGAAATGGTTGGTCGGCCCATTCCCATGGCCAATGTTGAAGCTGTGTTTAATCGCACCGGTGATATACTCTTTTGCATTTTTTACAGCTTCAACAACCGGCAAGCCTTTTGCGAGATTCGAGGCAATCGCAGAAGACAGTGTACAACCTGTTCCGTGCGTGTTCTTCGTGTCAATTCTCTGTTCACTAAAAATATGAAACTCATTTCCGTCAAACAAGATATCGATAGGATCCCCGGACAGATGGCCCCCTTTCAACAGGACCATTTCCGGTCCCAGCTTTTTTAATTCCAGGCATGCGTCTTCCATTTCCTCCACGCTGCGAATTGTTTGCTGGAGCAGCACCTCTGCTTCCGGCAAGTTGGGAGTTATCACTTTTGCAATTGGAATGATCTGTTCTTTTAAAGCATCGGCAGCTTCGCGTTGAAGCAAATGGTGTCCGCTTTTTGAAACCATAACCGGATCGACGACGATATTGGATGCCTTTACACTGTTCAGCGCATCGGCAACAGTCGTAATAATGGTTGAGGTTGACAGCATGCCGATTTTCACAGCATCAACGGTAATGTCTTCATATACCGCCTCAATTTGATCTTTAATAATCGCCTCAGGAATATTGGCAATGGAGCGCACTCCTGTTGTATTTTGTGCTGTTACCGCGGTAATCACCGACATTCCGTACACACGATGGGCCGCAAACGTTTTCAAGTCTGCCTGGATGCCGGCCCCGCCGCTGGAATCAGAACCTGCTATTGTGAGTGCTGTTTTCACGTAAATCCCTCCCAAAAGGTACTTTTTTCAAAAATACATTGACAATGATCAAACCTATTGCAGCTCCAGCCAGGGAACTAAACACAAATGCCGGGATAAAGCCGAACAAGGCGGCATCCTGGCCAAGCAAGAGAACAGCAATCGGATAGCAAGCCACGGCACCAATGATTCCAGTTCCGATGACTTCCCCTGCAAAGGCCATGTACGTCTTCTTTGTTTTCATAAACAACCAGCCGGCCAGACAAGCGCCGATCATGCTGCCCGGAAAAGCAAACACCGATCCGGTCCCGAGCATGTTTCTGAGCAGCGAAACGGTAAATGCCTGCAGGACGGCATAGTAGGGACCGAGTAAAACCGCGGAAAGCACGTTAATGAAGTGCTGCATCGGAAACACCTTGGCGAAGCCGATCGGGATAAAAAATGCATGGCTTGTCAGCGTACCCACTGCGACAAGCAGCGCGGTTAAGGTAAGCTTTCTTGTTTTTCCCATAAAAAAATCCCTCCAGTGTAATTAGGCACTGGGGGGATGGAATGGCAAACCGGAAGCTTAGCGACATTTTGCGGAGAATGCAAAAAGCAGACTCCAGCAATAGAGTCTGCGTATGTACGGTTTCGACAATACACTTCCCTACGCTGGTACTAACCAGATCAGGTATAAGGGTCAAAGACATAAACGGGTCTTAATCTCAGCCGGCCACGCATCCGGCACCCCCAGTGATAAATATTATGTTATTTTTATAGCTACTATAACATAACTTTTTCTTTTTGCAAACAGCCTTAAATTGTCGAAAGGCTTCGAAACTATTATATGAAAGACGTACAAAACCGATCATGGCGCGCTTATGCCAACCGTAAAAAACTTTTTCCTGTTCAAAGAGAAGCCCCCCTTTATGCAGGGCCATCGCATCGATAGCCATGCTGTAAAGCGGGGACCACAATTAATTCTTTTTCGTAAGCTGAAGCGCTTTTTTAATATCCTTGAACGAGTTTGACTTTCCGTACATTAAAACCCCGCCCTTGTAAACGCGTGCTCCAAATACGGCTAACAAAATAATCGTTAATAAAAGAATCGCGATGCTAAGGAGCGGTTCCCAGACTGGCAGAGTAAGCATTCCGACACGCATAAACATTAACATCGGCGCAAAAAAAGGAATGTACGATGTGACCGTTACAAACGAAGCTTCCGGCTGGCTTAACCCTGTTATCGCAATCATAAAGCCCGCTACGATGAGCAGCGTCATCGGCGTGATCATTTGCTGGACATCCTCAATCCGGCTGACAAGCGAACCGAGAAATGCAGCCATCGTTGCGTAAAGGAAATAACCGAGCAAAAAGAAAATAATGGCATAAATAATCGTCGCGAGCGGCGTTTCCCCAAATCCAAAAAATTCAAAGAAGCCGCCTTTCATCGTCTCAAGGTTTTGCTCAATCGCAAAATATCCAACCGAAACCATCACCAACAACTGCGTTAAGCCGAGCAGTGCCACTCCTAAAATTTTCGCAAACATTTGCTTGATCGGTGAAACACTTGAAATCAGGATCTCCATGACACGGGAAGATTTTTCAGTTGCTACTTCCATTGCAATCATACTTGCATACATGATCACGGAAAAATAAATCACAAACAGCAGGACGTAAACGAGTCCTCTTGCCTGGTTTAGCTCCTCTTCCGTTTTTGCGTTCTCCTCGAGGGCAATCTTTTCAAAAGTAACTGGCTCGTACAGCCGGTTCAAATCCTCGGAAGAAAGATTGATTTGCGAAGCAGCCATCATCGTTTTCAACTGCTGCAGCGCGTTTTGCAAATCTGCTGAATCAGTTGAGCCGGCGATGCTCATCGCTTTATAAGTGGCAGATGGGAGCCGTTGCTCATCCAATGACAAAACAAGAAGACCCGCGAATTCTTCCTTTTCAACAGCGGCTGCAGCGTTGGATTCAGAACCAGTGTACTTAGTCAGCTTTATTGTGTCATTCGCCGAAGCAAGCTGTTGTTCAAAAGGTTCGTACAGCTCTCCGCTCTTATCAAGTACGGCGATCGTGTCAGCTTCATCGTCCCGATTAAAAAAATCGATGATGTTTGACATATTGGTCAATCCGATCACAATGATCAGCGTGATCAGGGTCGTTACAATAAACGACTTCGTCTTCAGCTTGCTCCAGTATGTATGAAAAAGAATAATCCAAAAGTTATTCATAGGAAGCACCTGCCTTCTCGATAAAAATATCATTTAAAGAAGGCTCTTCTAAAACAAATTTTCGCACAAACCCCTTTTTGGCTATTTCGGAAAACATTTGTTCCGCAATCTTTTCTCCTTCAATTTGCAAATGAATTCCTTCAGTTGTTTGTTTCGCCTTCGTCACCCCGGGAAAACCCTTCAAAAAGTCCAGATTGAAATCGGCATGAATAATCAAATTCTTTTTTCCGAATGAACGCTTTATTTCCTTGAGGGCGCCCATTACGACTGGTTTTCCGTGATGCATGATGCATAAATGCTCACACATCTCTTCGACATGCTCCATCCGGTGGCTTGAAAAAACAATCGTCGTCCCGTTTTCTTTTAATTCAAGAACAGCTTCCTTAAGGAGCTCAACATTAAGCGGGTCAAGGCCGCTGAACGGCTCATCGAGAATGAGAAGCTTTGGTTGATGGATGACAGCGGCGATGAATTGAATTTTTTGCTGATTCCCCTTTGAAAGTTCCTCGATCTTTTTATTCTTGTACTCAGGAACTTTGAAACGATCCAGCCAAAAATCAAGCTCATGAATGACATCCTGCTTCTTCATTCCTCTCAGTCTCGCAAGATAAACAATTTGATCTTTTACGGTCAGCTTTGGATATAATCCTCTTTCCTCTGGGAGGTAGCCGATCAAATGGCTCGTCGAATAGTTGATCGGCTTGCCATCCCAGGTAATTTTGCCATCACTCGTATCGAGCAGGCCAAGGATCATCCGGAATGTTGTCGTTTTCCCGGCTCCATTCGCTCCTAAAAAACCAAACATTTCTTTTTCAGGAATAAGAATAGATAAATCATTTACCGCAGTGAAGCTTCCAAATCTTTTTGTAACATGGTCAAGCTGCAAAGCCATCTTCATTCCTCCTCTACCATATTTAGTACGGTTAACTATTTTAAAAGTTCCCTTTCTCTTAAAAGAAGTTTAGCTTTGCACAGAGAACGAAATTATGCAAGAATAATAGTAAATTAATCTGAATTTTTAAAACAAAGGGGTTATGGTATGAGAACGTATAAATTGACGGCTTTTGAGAAAAACGGGGAAAAGATTTTGGATGAAGCTTTTCAAGCCAACAATGATGACGAAGCTAAAACGGCTGGCGAAAAAATGCTCGAGGAAAAAAATCTTCTGGACAAAACACACCGCTGCACATCACCAAGCGGAAAACTGCTATTGTTTCATCCGTAACAAGAAAAGCGCAAGCGCCTTGATCAGCCCCGACAAGCGCTGGCCGACTAAGATCGCCACGTCCTGTGGCAACGTCGGCACTAGTACGTCCTGTACGTCGGACGGCCTGACAGTGAAGTCGTTCTTTGACTTCATTGGCAGGACCGAAGCGACTCGAGCTGTGAACATCATCGCTTGTACCAAGCCATGATGTTCACAAGATACTCAGGGAAGAAAGTCAGGGATGAAAACTGGCTGGGCGCTGGAGCTGGACATCGAAACACCCAACTATATTTAGAAACATTTATACTTTTGCTATAGTTTAAAAGCAAAGGATTGTTCCTTTGCTTTTTCCAGCCTTATTTCCCAATAAATTTTGGCTGCCTCTTTTCCAGAAATGCCTGGATTCCTTCCTGGTGATCGCGGGTTTGTCTCACTTTATATTGTCCATGCTTTTCGAGTTCCAATGTTTTTAAAAGATGCGGCCGATTTCTTTCTGCCATGATTTTCTTTGTTTTTACCATCGCCTGAATAGGGCGGTTGAGCCAGTCATTTAATTTTTCTTTTAAAGCATCTCCAATTTCACCATCTGCAATCTCCTGGATAAGCCCCAATTGCAAGGCTTCATCTGCAGACATGATTTTGCCATCCCAGATCAGCTGCTTTGCCCTTGTTTCGCCGAGACGGCGTTCAAGGAAAAAGTGCGCGCCTCCATCCGGGATCAGGCCGATTCCGATAAAATTCATGGCAATTTTGCTTGTGCGCTCCGCTAAAATATAATCGGTTGTTAATGCAAGGCTTAAGCCAAGTCCTGCAGCTGCTCCATTAATTGCGCTTATCGTCAGTTTCGGCATGCTGTACAGAGTAACAATCAACTCATTAATACAATCCATCACATGAAGGAAATCGCTTTCATCTATGCCCAAAAGCATCGACTTAATGTCACCGCCGGATGAGAAAGCCCTGCCGTTTCCTTTAAGCACCACAATGTCAACATCATCATAAAGGCTTAATTCTTTCAATTTTACAGCCAATTCTTTGATCATTTCTTTATTGAGGGCATTTAAAGTTTCGGGACGGTTCATTTCCACGGTTGCAACCCGGCCATCCACATGGATGTTTACCGTATTGGTGGCAAATTCAGTCTTCATTTGATCTCCTCCTTTTCGACTCCGGTCTCTTTTTCTATTATAAAGCGAGAGAGCTGAATAAAAAAACAAATTTTTCGAATAATTTTAAACATTTGATAACGAGTTTTCACATGCAAGCATATTAAAAATAAGACCAATAGAGAGAGGGATCAACGTGACAACTTACCGGGCTGGAGCAGACAGTTATTTTAGGATCATATAGTACCATTTACAGTTATTAACAATTATTATACTGGTAATAACTTTAATTAGATAAATTGTATTTGACGCTTTGTGATATATAACTTTTACCTTGTTCGTTTCTACTGAATACTTGCACCGTTACATGTTCATCGTCCTTCCAATGGAAGTCAAAATAATCTATTGCTTGAACATCATTGACTTCGAGTTCTTTATATTTATCTAGAACGCTTCCATATTCCCCATAATAAATACGAAGAGAATGAAATGCTGGTTCAGTTGTTCCTTCTTTTGCGTCTGTAAATTCTTTATACATTTCTTTAATTTCGACTATATTAACCTTGTTTGGAGATGTACTTACAGAAATTGAAAAATCACCAATAATTTCAGGTTCATTGTTAATTTGACGTTCATTATACCAATAGGTACCAGCGAAAAATAGACATAGTGCTAATAACAAAACGCCTACTGCTCTAGACAATACATCACACCCTATAAAAAGTAAATTACGTCTATTTTATCATAATTATTTATTTACAGATAAGAGTCACCGTTGTTTTTAAGGTTCAGATAGGAACATTATATGGGTAAGTGCTTCCTCCTTCAGAATACCCATCAGAGATAACCCATCCACCGGGTTGAACAGCAGTAATTACGGCATCTCCAGAGAAAATTCTTGACTGTCGGTGCAAAACCTTGAAAGCATAATCACTGAGGAAAGGAGAACCATATTGAGGTGAATAAGCATGTCTCAAGAATGCACTAGTAGCATGCTCCGGTTTAACATAGCCCTGTCTCCAGCCGTTCGGAGAGTAGAATCCGATTGAAACAGCACCATTTCCTTCGCTGAAATGTCCATAATAAGAAAATAATTCATTAGCATAAACTGACCCAACTTGATAACCCCAAGAAAGAAGGCATCCCATAATCAGAATAAACTGGAACACTAGCACCTTTTCGATTAATACACAATGTAGACATATTTGTTTCCTCCTGAGTGTGTTTTGTTAGCCCTAAGGCCGCAATTTGTTGTGATTTATTTCACATAATATTTATATCTGTTTGAATAAATCTTTCATTTTTTGTTCTACCTCCGCATATTTATTTTTGTTACATAATCATAAAGAAGGTTTTACGGTGAGTTTCACAACCCACTAATATTTTTTAGTCCTTGGTATGTTGGCATAGTTACCTTTGAATAAAAGGGGGGGCTGTACAGAAAGTATTATTTCAGCCGAAACCTTGATAAAAGCAAAACCCAAGAATGCTGTTAAATCAACATTCTTGGGTTTTTAGTTTGGGTCATTGCTACTCTTAAATGGACTTTTTAGACAGCCCCTTCTTTTTTAATTTAATCCGTTTATACTGGAACCGATCCTGATTGGAACAGTAAAGTTATAAGTTGTTAGATAAAAATAACTATGCCACCCCTTTAATAGGGAAGCGATTCACAAAGGTCATCAGCTTCAAAATGAAAAGGCCTGGGACCACTTCAGCGTGCCCTGGCCTTTTTATCATTAATTTCTTTGCAAAATATCCTTTTGCACATGATCACGCAGCGTTCGCTTCAGGAATTTCCCCACCGATGTTTTTGGGATTTCCTCCATAAAAATGACTTCATCGGGCAGCCACCATTTCGCAAATTGTGGCTCGAGGAATTGCAACAATTCTTCCGCTGACGTTTTTCCTTTGTAGGCATCCTTTAAAACCACGCAGGCTACCGGACGTTCCTGCCATTGTTCATGTGGCACCGCGACAACAGCTGCCTCAAAAACAGCTTCATGGGCCATCAACACGTTTTCCAGATCAACGGAAGAAATCCATTCGCCGCCACTCTTGATCAAATCCTTCGTCCGATCAACAATTTTCACGAACCCTTCCTCATCAACAGTTACGACGTCACCTGTATAAAACCAGCCATCCTTGAATGCTTCAGACGTCCGCTCATCCTTATAATATTCGGAGGCAATCCAGGGGCCGCGTAACGCCAGCTCTCCCATTTCCGTACCATCCCAATTTACTTCCCCGTCTTTGCCAATCACCTTCATCTCTAAACCAGGAACTAAAATGCCCTGCATCGCTTTAATATTTATTTTTTCATCTTTGGATAGTTGTTCCTGATAGCTCTTAAGGTTCGAAATCACGACAAGCGGGCTTGTCTCAGTAAGGCCGTAAGCATGCATAAATGGGATGTGATGTTTCTGCTCAAACGCCTGAATCATCCCTTTCGGTGCTGCAGCTCCACCACATAGCACGGATCTTAGGCTGCTCATGTCATATTTCTTTTCATCGAGCTCTTTTAACAGGCCAAGCCATATCGTTGGTACTCCCGCTGTAATGGTCACCTTTTCCTGTTCAATTAGTTCGGCGATCAGCTTCGGAGTAAAATATGGTCCCGGCATGACGAGAGTTGTTCCAAACCAGACTGCGGCAAATGGAAGTCCCCAGGCATTAACATGAAACATCGGAACCACTGGAAGCGCAATATCCTTCTCACTCACTCCTGCTCCATCCACCAAACCGAGAGCCATGCTATGGAGGACAATTCCCCGGTGTGAATAAACTACTCCCTTTGGATTGCCGGTTGTGGCTGATGTATAACACATACCAGCCGGAGCATTCTCATCCAAATCATCCGGAAATTCATAACTGGCATCTGCGTCAGCAAGCAGTTTTTCATAATGATAAACCGGCTCAAGTGTCGTTTCCGGCAACTCTTCTTCATCGGTCATGATGACATAAGCCTGAACGGTTGTAAATTCACTGTGAATTTTTTCGATCAATGGCAATATATCGGAATCTATCAACAGCACTTTATCCTCGGCATGATTGACAATATAAGCAATATGCTGTGGAGACAGTCGTATGTTAATTGTATGAAGCACAGCCCCGCTGCAAGGAATCGCAAAATAGGCCTCGAGGTGGCGGTGATGGTTCCACGCCAATGTGCCTACCTTATCACCTCTTCCAACACCGAGCTTTTCGAGGCCATCTGCCAGCCGCCGCGTTCTTTCGGCAATTTCTTTGTAAGTAAACCTCTTAATGCCGCTTGCTGTTCTGGAAACAACCTGCTTTTTTGGAAAATACTTTTCTGCCCTGTTAATCATTTGCGTCAGTGTTAAAGCTGTCTGCATCATCAAAAATCCCCTCCTATTTAAGTAATCGCTTTCATAATAGTCTATAAATCTTGTTTTTAATTCATTCTCCACATCCGCAAAAATTCCTCTACTCTTTTGAATTTTCAAAAACTTTTATTCGTGAATTTTGTATATCGTATTTATCCCGGTGTTTTTTTTCTCGGATCGAAATAGCATTCTGAACCGTCTTTATCATTTTTTAAAAGCAAAAACTCCCGCTTTTACTCAGGCAGGAGCTTGTTCCCGGGAAAATAATTCTTTCAGGATGTTCAGTTTTTTATCAGTACAATCCGTAAAGCTTTCATTATAAGTCTTCGGATCCTTTGGGTTCGCGAAATGGGTGATTTTTCCTGTATGCGGATCAATAAACTTGCTAGCCGCTCCGCAGCCGAGGCCGATAATCGTTTGCTGTTCTTCCATAATCATGATGTTATAAATGCTCTCCTGCTTCGGGAATGCATACCCGACATTTTCAAGATTGCCGAGTATGTTTTTTTGCCGGTACAGATAATAAGGCACATAGCCATATTTCTTCGTCCAATCTTCGGCCATATTCATCATTCTTTCCACTTCAGATCGGTCCGCAACCTTGTATTTTTGCTTGTTTTTCGTCATTTCGGACGCCCGTTTAAATGACAGGGTATGAACCGTCAATGACTCCGGCATCAGCTTCTTTGTCTCGCTTAAAGTGTGCGCAAACTCTTCTGTACCTTCGCCGGGAAGCCCGATGATCAGATCCATATTGATATTGTTCATATCCATATTTCGTGCCAGGTGGAATTTTTCAATCGTTTCTTCAACGGTATGATGGCGGCCAATCGCCTTCAGCGTTTCCTGGGTATACGATTGGGGATTAATACTGATCCGATCGATGTTCCATTTTTTTAATACTTCAAGTTTTTCAGGGCTGATCGTATCCGGACGCCCCGCCTCGACGGTAATTTCGCGGATATCCCGGACGTTTGGAAATGAGCTGTACATTTCCTCATAAAGCATATCCATCTCTTCTGCTGAAATGCTTGTTGGCGTGCCTCCCCCGTAATAAACCGTCG
The DNA here is from genome assembly GCF_002860165.1 of Bacillus sp. V3-13. Classification (GTDB taxonomy): domain Bacteria; phylum Bacillota; class Bacilli; order Bacillales; family Cytobacillaceae; genus Bacillus_BJ. The sequence goes on from NZ_PGUZ01000018.1 coordinate 33,058, forward strand.
TAATCCGGATATTATTTTCCTTCAGCCATGCCCCTATTTTACGGATTTCATAGTGCAAGCCGCCGAGAAAGGAATCGACTGAGCCTTGCCTTCCGTTAATGGCATAAGCCGGGAATGTACAATAGGCACATTTTGTAGGGCAGAAGGGGATGCCGATGTAGATGCTCACTTCCTCCTGAAGCCGGTAAAGATCAGGAACAGCGGCAAGCTGCCGGTCAACAATTTGCTGCATCAACTGAATCTTTTCGTCTGAAATCAAATAATCCTCCTGAAGCTGCTTATGCGCTTCTTCACGCGGGATGCCATCCTGCAATTTGCGGTGCAGCAGCTTTGTCGGCCGTACGCCGGTCAAAATGCCCCATTTTTGGACGATGCCGGTATGCTCTTGCAGAACCATCAAAAAGACATGCGAAACGGCAGTTTTCATTTTCTTGAAGCGCTCCTTTTCCGTGTCCTCGCCGGCTAGTTCCTTTTCGAAAGATGCATGATAATGATTTCCGGATTGATCATTGAGGACCGCATTCACCTCAATCTTTTTGGCTTGTTCATGAAGCTGAAGCTCTATCGCCAAATCAGCATTTTCGCCGTCTCCAAGTAAAATTTCTGTTTCTTCAAAAAAGAGGTTCGCGATTAATTGAAGCGGCCTGGAGAAACGTTCATCCTCTATTCCTTTTATATAAATTTGCAAAGCAATCACCTTTCAAATATAAGCTTTCTTTAGTTTACTGAATCGGCTAATTGCGGTCAACTTGCGGCAGCCATGAAAGCCTCCGCAAAAAGAAAGAGCACCCCAAATTTGGAGCGCACTATGCATCAACTATTTTTTCAGGATATTCATCTTTTTCAAAAAATCGATCCGGTGCTGTTTGCGGAAATGCTCCTTCACCATGTAAGAAACCCCGTGATCATTATTGGAGCGGGTCACCCAATCTGCTGCTTTTTTCACTTCATATGGCGCATTGCCCATTGCTACACCAAGGCCTGCCGCTTCGATCATCTCAATGTCATCAAGAGCATCTCCGATGACGACCATTTCTTGCCGTGCGACTCCCAGCTGCTCGCCTAAATAAATCAACCCGTTCAATTTTGATACGCCGGATGCAACAATGTCGAGACGCAGATCAGATACTTTTACAAAATCCACCTCGGAAAACATCGACTTCATCGCTTTTGTTGAATCTTCCAAATCCTCTTCATGTTCAAAATACACTTCTATTTTAGGCGGTGCCACTTGCTGATCAACCAGGGCTTCACTCAAAATTTCAACGAATTGCTGGGAATAAAAAACGGGATCACCTGTTGTAAATACTGTTTTAGCCAGCATGTTATGATTGAGCTTATATTTATTCGCAATCGAAAACCGTTCATGAACAAGACGGATCTGGCATGGAAAAGCTTCGAGCAGCTGGACGATTTCAAAGGTGATATCTTCCGCGATCCGTTTCACGAACAGGGGCTCTTTTTCAAAAGGGCCGGAAATATACCCACCCCTGTGGCTGACAAGCAAAGAATTTATTTTTAAAGCCCTGGCGGCTTTTTTTGCAGATGGAAAGCTCCTTGAGGTAACAAGCGTGACATAGATGCCTTTTTGCTGAACATAGTCTATCGCTTCTTTCGTGGATTTATGGAGTTTTCCGTTTGATTGTAAAATGGTGCCATCAATATTTAAAGCAAGCAAACGGTAAATCATCATCGTGCCCCCTATTCTTTGGTGTCACTCCTTATAACAGGTTTATGAAACCTTGACGGGGAATAGAACATGCTTTAAAGAAATCGTCATAAACGGAATTAACAATCTCGACGACTACGCAGCCTGCTCAGGCTTTTTTATGAAAAAAAGACCCCTGTCCAGGGGCCTTTCATAACAGCGTTGCAGTCTGCTCCAACAGTTGGAACTCTGTTACTGATTTTCCATCTTTCCATACAGTTCTTCGAGCGGCTTCATGATGATCTGATTCAGTTCGGAAATTAACATGCTCATCCGCTGTTCCGCTTCCATCAGTTTTGAAATTTTTTCGTGCTGCTGGACGAGAGCCACTGCTTTCTGGGCATGGTCTACTTCATCCTGAGTAATTTCCTGGCCCATCATTTGTTTTTGCTGTAATTGCATTTGGATGTTGCGAAAGTTTTCAAACATTCTTCGGGCCGAATCATCTGCATTTACTTCATCATAAATTTTTTTCAGTAACATATATTCATCGCTGCCACGAACAGCTTTTTCAAGATCATAGGCAGAATCATACAAATTGATCGCCAAAGATACCACTCCTTTTCCAGCGGGAATTCCACTACACTATACCAAACTATGCAGCAAAAAGCGAGCGCGTTCACCCGGGACCGTTTTACAACAATCCCCGCAAAAATCCCTTTTCATAAATCCCAGTATTTACAAACCTTTTTCAACCCCCAGCCGATTGCTTACTACAAATGTTTCACAAACCAGCCTGCCGGTTCATACGATACCATATCAGCTTTCGCCTAATTTTCATTAAAAAAGTGACAATGACAAACAAATGAGGAATGCTTTATGAGTATTTCCCCAATATTAATCACGATTACGCCGATCAAAATATTTCAGGAAAAAAACCACTTTATAAAAATCGGGAAAAATCTCCTCGATAAGTGGGGAATAGAAGAAGGGACTACGATAAAAATGCGGATCGGCAAGCGGGTTGTCGATGCAGCTGTTTTTGCAACCAGGCTGGAAGCAAAGCTTTTTCTCATTCCCACGTTTACACTGAAGGAAATGCTGCTTCCGGTTCAAAGCCTTCAATTTATCGTCCACTATCAGCCGCAGCACGAAACAATTTCATTTGGACCTGTGCTTGCACTGCTAACAGGCATAGAAGAATCGGTCACTGGCGAACCCGATTTCGGTCCGTTGCATGCATTTTGTGAGGAAATGCATCATGGCCTTTCCAGCCAGGGAGGTTTGTTTTACGTTTTTAACTTTAAGGATTTTCGTGTTGACGCGATAAAGGGGTATTATTTCGAGAATGACAACTGGAAACCAATGATCCTCCCGGCTCCCGATGCGATATATAACCGTAATCCAAGCCGCACACTCGAATTCTCACGCTACTATGAGAGGTTTCAAGCCGATATCGCTGCCATGGATATTGCCTTTTTTAATCATCGCTTCCTTTCAAAATGGGAAATCCATGAAATGCTGATGGCCGAGGAGCACCTTCTCCCTTACATCCCGGTAACCAAATTATTCAATCAAGACAATCTCGCCGAAATGATCTCTGAATTTGATTGTCTCTACTTAAAGCCGATTAACGGCAGCCAGGGCAGAAACATTATTCAATTGACCAGACTGGACGACAACGATTTTGTCATTAGCTCATCAAACTCCTGGTTTGCCAACTTCGAACATAAAAGCTTGGATGAAACGATGAAACAGATTGAATCCCGCCTGCATAACAAGCATTATCTCATTCAACAAGGAATTCCGCTCATATCGGTTCATGACCGAAAGCTTGACTTTCGGCTTTTATGCCATAAAAACTTGTCAGGAAGGTGGAAAGTGACCTCGACAACCGCACGAATATCGGCGGAGCACCAATTTGTTTCGAATATCGCCCGGGGCGGAGAAACGATGCGCCCGTTAAAAGCTCTCTCATTATATTTTGATCGGGGCTCCGCTTTGCAAATAGCGGCTTTAATGAAAGAGCTGGCTCTGGAAACCGCCGCCATTGTCGGGGAACGGACGGATGGACTCACGATTGAACTTGGCATCGACATCGGAGTTGACTGTACAGGAGGAGTCTGGTTGATTGAAGTGAACTCAAAGCCATCAAAAAATTTTGAAGAACACGATACAAAAATTCGCCCCTCGGCTAAAGCAATTATTGAATTTGTTACATCATGGGCACTAAAGCCATTACAACTGGAGGAGGAGTGATCTATGATCAAGTTCGGAATTATGTCCTTGCATTTGAACAGTGAAAATAAATATATAAATGAAATTGCTTCAAGAGCCGTGGGCTTCGGGATCGAATGCTTCCGGTTCATCCCGTCGCAAATTAACCCAGTTACCATGCTTGTCACCGGTGAAAGGTATGACGCAGAAAGGTCACGCTGGATTCCAGCGGAATTTCCGATCCCTGAAATTCTCTATGATCGTTGTTTTTATGGAGATGACCGCCATTCAAAGCAATGTATTCCGATCGTCAGCTGGTTAAAAAACAATCCGGACATTTCTTTCCTCGGTTATGGCCTTCCCAATAAGCTTGAAATTTATGAAGTGCTGGCAGCATCGCCACTGGCACCCTATTTGCCTGCTACAAAACCTTTATCGTTGCCGGACGAAGTTTTTACGGAATTAAAAAGGCATAGGAAAGTCATTTTGAAGCCTGTCAACGGTTCGGGAGGAAACGGAATTTATTATTTAGAAGTCCAAAAAGAAGGGATCCTTGCGAAAACGGAAAAACAAGGTAACCAGGTTAACTATCTTTTTTCAAATAAAAGCAAGCTATCCCGGTGGCTGGAGTCCTTATTAACGAAAAAAACTTTCTTAATTCAGCCATATTTACAATTAACAGATGATCAAGACCGGCCCTTTGATGTCCGGGTCCTTCTCCAAAAGGACGAAAATGGTAATTGGCTTGAGAGAGGACGGGGTATTCGGACCGGCAAAAAAGAAGGGATTCTTTCAAATTTAAGCGCCGGGGGAGTTGCTGCCCCTTTTCAAGCCTGGGCTGATATCGTCAATCCGCCGCTTAAAAGATTTATTTGTGAGGAGCTTGATGAGCTATTAATTAAAATCCCCGCCGTTCTCGAGGATTCCTTTATGCCGCTTTTTGAGCTTGGTGTTGATATTGGCATTACAAAAGACGGCGCTGTTTGGATACTGGACCTTAATTCTAAACCGGGCCGCAAGGTAATTTTGCAGTCCCTGCCGCATCTTCAGGAAGAATTGTTTTCCGCCCCGCTTCTTTATGCAAAAAAAATCGGCAGCGCCGTACAGAAAGAGAGGAAACGGTACAATGAGAAAACGCTATCCAATTGAATTTTCAGCACATATTGACGATGTCGTTTACTATCCCGCCGAATTGCAGTTAAACGAAACCGCGGCAAAAATTGCTTTTGGAAGCAGATCGGTCGCAGCATATATCCTCCCCCATCCTGAAGATCAAAATGTGATCATCATTAGCAGGAACATCCAGGATGAGCTAAAAATGCCCGAACTGACGAACCCGCTGCATGTATTTGCCGAAAACGAGACCTTATTTATCGGACCTCTTGTCGGTATTTTCACAGCCGGTTTCACACCGTTTCCGCTCAGGCCGGTCGGAGACAGGTCATTGTTTTTTGCCAAACTGCTCTCGGTGCAAAAATCTGTGGGTGTCCTGCCATTTGTGTTTGGAGAGCAACATATTGACTGGGAAAACGGGCTCATAAAGGGGTATTTTTATCAACAAAAGGGCTGGGAGATCCTTGAGGTGCCCTTTCCAAATGTCATTTATGACCGGCTCCCAAACCGGCGGACGGAAAAGCTGTTTGAGCTGAAAAAAGTGAAAGAGCGCCTGCAAAACGATTATTTAATTCCTTGTTACAATCCCGGCTTTTTTAATAAGCTTGAAATTCATGAGCGGCTGTTCCAGGAAGAGGCCCTGTCTCAATATTTGCCGGAAACCCACCCATTCACATCGTTCTCAAATATTGAACGAATGCTCGCAGATTACGGCCATGTTTATATAAAACCGATCAACGGCAGCCTTGGGTCCGGCGTTCACCAAATTATCTATGACAAACGGGGCGGCGATTATTATTGCCGCTATCGCGATCAAGACGGGAAAAACAAACTAAAAAAGTTTGCTTCACTGGAAAAATTGATGCGCCATATCTTTTCCAACAAAAGTCTTTCAAAAATGCTGGTCCAGCAAGGAATCGACCTTATCAGGCATGAAAAGCGCCAGATTGATTTCAGGATTCATACGAACAAGGATGAAAGCGGAACATGGCAAATAACCGCCCTGGCTGCCAAAATTGCCGGGCCGGGAAGCGTTACAACCCACATAAACAATGGTGGAGCGATCAGGACAATCGAGGAAATTTTTCCTGATCAAAATGACCAACAGGCGTTTTTAGAAAAGCTGACAAAGGCGGCTCTTGAATTAAGCAAAGGCATTGAAAAAAACATCGATGGGTTTATCGGTGAAATTGGCTTTGATATGGGGATCGACCGGCATGGCCGTATATGGCTGTTCGAAGCTAATTCGAAGCCGGGCCGATCCATTTTCAAGCATCCCCAATTAAAAGAATTTGAGCTATTGACCCGGAAATTCTCATTAGCCTTTGCCGTCTTTTTAGCAGAGAAGGCGATCACAAAACCTGAGGAAGTATTCAAGTGATTCTTCATTATGATCAAAATGAAAAGCTATGGTGTATTTTAACCGGCGATGGTCCAAGACGCGCCTTCGCCTCCAGCCAACAGCATTTGACGGTACACCCTTTAGCCGGCCAGGGTTCCGTGTTCGCTTTCCCGATTCATTCGCGGTGCGAAAATGCCGGGCCCTTAATCGGGATTATGACGGCCCGGAAGAAAAATGGCAGCATAGCCGGAAACGGCCAGCTGTTTGAAGATATCCAAAAAAAGTTAATCGGAATGGGCGGGATTTCTGTTGTATTTACCCCGGATCAGCTGGCAGACTCAACCATTCAGGGTTATTTATACGTTCCAGACGAGCAAAAATGGATCGCGGTTTCTGCGCCGATTCCGCATCTCATCTACAACCGGATTCCCTTCAGGCAAGCTGAAAAAACAGCAGCGACGATCGAAGCATTCATAAAATTTGCTGACCAGAATGTTCCGATCTTTAACCCTTGTTTTCTCGATAAATATGTCCTGTATGACATTCTTAATCAAAATGAAGAGATTCGTCCCTACTTGCCAGCGACGATCACCGTTCACAATGATGATGAACTCTCATATTTTCTTGACGAGAATCGTTCCATCTATTTAAAACCGCGCGTTTCAGCACAAGGGAAAGGAATTTTTCGGGTCATGCAGGATTCCGGAGGTACAATTACGCTTGAAAGTAAACGCAAGAAACGCCTCTTCGAAAGCTTCGCGAAATTTTGGGACTATCTCAGCTCCACTGTCGAAACAAGCAAGTACATCGCCCAGCAAGCCGTCGAGCCTGCGCGTCTGGATGGCCACCGCTTTGATTTTAGAATCCTCGCCCATTGGGGGGAAAATGGCTACCGTCCGACGGGAGTCGGCATCAGGCAATCGGGCCGCCAGGATCTGACCACCCATCTTCCGAACGGCGGCAAGCTTTTGCCGTACAGCCTGGTCCGCAGAAATGAGCATGATCAATTTATTGAAAAAATCGTCCGCATATGCGGTGAATCCCTGTCTTCGGTGTTAGGCTTTTTTGGTGAATTTTCGATTGATGCCGGGATCACAGCAGCCGGCGACTATGTCCTTTATGAAATCAACTCCAAGCCGATGGCCTTTGATGAACCTGAGATCGAAGAACGGCGGGTTGAGAAACTCTGCAACCTGTTCTTCCTTCGCTCCGGATTTTCCATGCCGGCCCAATGATCAGCAACAGGCGAACTACATTAAAGCCTGTTGTTTTATTTTGTTGGTTCCAGACGTTAAAATGAAGCAAGGAGGGATTTCGGAATGTTAACGCATTTTCAGTATAGGCTGCTATATGCAAATAGCCAGCTCCCGGGCTGGACGTTCTCGTTCTATTTGAAAAAGAAAAAATATGAAGGAATTTATCATCAAAGTGGAAAAATTGAGTGGACATCGATGCAGCCCGATCAAGAGATCATTGCAGATGTCCAAAGCCAGATCCATGAATTAATGTTATTTCATGTGTATGAAAAATAGTTTGCTGTACTTTTCCGTAATAAATAGAAAGCAAATCAGGATGTGATTTTTTCAGGAGCCGATCAAAAATCGTTGCTCTGAAACGCATTTCATCGTTTATGATGAGACGGGGACATTGAGGGGCATAACACTGGCTATTTTTCGCCGGCAGCGTTACTATCAATGTCTTTTTGAATTGTTTCTGCCTTTCTGCCTATACCTCTAACTGCTATAATGAGAGGTAGCAAACCTTGAAAGAGGAAACGATATGTTTAAACAACTTTTATCACTATACCCCGGTGCAGTGCTTGCGTCCGGCCCTCCTGATCAATTGAAACCCGGTTACCATTGGTTTTTGGCTCACGATCAAGACGAATGGATCGGCATTCCGGAAAAAAGCTTAACCGAAAAGGAATTGGACTTGCTCAGAGCGCTGTTCGGGAGCTCTGAACAACCCGCATCCATTTACCGGGGTTACCTGGAACAAAGCTGGCATGATTTTTTATTTGCAGCAGGACAGCCTCCCGCTTCTGATGATGTGCCAAGGAGGATGATCCAGTTTCAATTCGACGGGGAAAGCCTCGATAAAAACGAAATGGAACCTGCCTTAAAAGGTTTTTTTGCGGATGAATGTATGGTTATCTGGCTGGGTGATGAAAAAGGGCTTGTGATTGAAAATAATAAAGGCTACATCATGGGCGAGGATGAGTTCCATTCATTGGCCAGTACACTGGAAAGCGATTTTTATATTAAAACCTACTTCTATTTGGGCAAGTTTCTGCCTATAAACGAAGAAATGCCCCGCCTTGTTCAGCAGGAAATTGAATTCTTCCAGAAGGGAATGAAACTCCTCTCGAAGGAACGGATCTACACGTTCGAACGGATTTTTCCCGCGATGCTGTCTGATTCGATACCGGAAAATTTACGCCATCATTTAACGCGAGAAATTTTGCCGGTCTTTGACGAGGATCCGGAAATGCTTCATACAATCAAAGTTTTTTTGGAAAATAATTTGAATGCTTCTTCAACAGCTAAAAAGCTATATATCCACCGCAACACCCTGCAATACCGGATTGACAAATTTACTGATAAAACCGGGATTAGCTTGAAGGACTTTAACGGAGCGATAACTGTATATATTGCCTGTCTTTTGCACGAATTAACCTGACTTTTGATTTTCTGCAAGTTGCCCAAAAACGCCCCTCACTTTTTGTGCAGGATGTCCATACTTTATTCTTCTATAATTCGCTACACTGAATTCAAGCAGAAAACATAGGAGGATGAACTAGATGGCTGAATTGAAATTGGATCATATTTACAAGGTTTACGATAATAAGGTAACAGCGGTTCATGATTTTAACCTTCATATTAAGGATAAAGAATTCATCGTTTTTGTCGGTCCGTCCGGGTGCGGTAAGTCAACAACATTGCGGATGATCGCCGGACTTGAGGAAATTTCCCAGGGTGATTTCTATATCGACGGCAAACGTGTCAATGATGTCGCGCCAAAAGACCGTGACATTGCAATGGTTTTCCAGAACTATGCCCTTTATCCGCATATGAGCGTTTATGATAACATGGCATTTGGTTTAAAACTGCGAAAGTTCCCGAAAGATGAAATTGACCGCCGTGTCAAAGAAGCTGCGAAAATTTTGGGCCTTGAACCGTATTTGGACCGCAAGCCAAAGGCTTTATCCGGCGGGCAGCGCCAGCGTGTCGCCCTCGGCCGTGCGATTGTTCGTGACGCGAAAGTGTTCTTGATGGATGAGCCGCTTTCCAACCTTGATGCAAAGCTCCGTGTGCAAATGCGTGCGGAAATTGCCAAGCTTCATCAGCGTCTGCAAACGACTACGATTTATGTAACCCATGACCAAACTGAAGCAATGACGATGGCAACACGTCTCGTCGTTATGAAAGACGGAATTATCCAGCAGGTCGGCGCTCCGAAAGAAGTATACGAAAAGCCTGAAAATGTGTTTGTTGGCGGATTTATTGGTTCTCCTGCGATGAATTTCTTTAACGGCACACTTGAAGAAGGAAAATTCGTCATTGGCAATGTATCTGTTGCCGTTCCGGAAGGGAAAATGAAAGTTCTTCGTGATCAAGGCTATGTTGGAAAGGAACTGATTCTTGGCGTCAGACCTGAAGACATTCATGATGAGCCTGTTTTCATCGATGCTTCAGCCGGTTCAAAAATTTCCGCCGTCATTGAAGTTGCTGAATTAACAGGAGCCGAAACGATGCTTTACTCGAGCGTCGATTCACAGGAATTTGTCGCCCGCGTTGATTCCCGCACCGACATCACTCCGGGACAAACTCTTGAGCTTGCGTTTGACATGAACAAAGTCCATTTCTTCGATGCTGAAACCGAACTGAGAATTCGTCCTGCTGCCGAGGCGGTTGCTGCGGTATAACCATCGTTTTGTCCCCGGACTGATTTGAACGTTGCTGCAACTCAAACACCCCATCTTTGAAAAATGGGGTGTTTTTTTGTGAATACGAACAAATGCACTATAACAAAGTATCTTTATGGTAATTTCAAAGGGAAATAAGACTCAGAAATTTATCCTTTTTGAAATCATTAGGACTAAGTCGTAATGATTTCAAAAAGGCCAGCAAGCGAAAGCGAAGTAGCGAAAAAAGCGACGGGAAAGCAATTACAAACATTGATTGAAAAAAGTGTTGCAGCTGAGCAAGGAGATTGAAACGGTTATCAGGGATGCAGCAGCTTATTCGGAAAAAGATAATATTAAATACAGTAAGAAGAACGAAATCAAACTAGTAGATCATCAAGCTTTAATCTGTGGGTAAAGCCTTTTTAATTTGATCCTTGCTTCTTCAGTTGTGAATTGCCAATCCACTCCTTTTTGCTGGTTGTTACGTTCCTGCTCCCACTCCGTCAGTTCGCT
>NZ_PGUZ01000019.1 GCF_002860165.1 Bacillus sp. V3-13
TTGGCTCAAAATCATGGAAATGTATTAACTGAATATTCTAACTACATTTATGCAACGCTAGTGTTATTTCTTAATAAAAAAAGGAAATGTATCCTGTGGATGCTTTGGTTCCCAAGTATCGTCTACATTATCAAAAAAGCTTGTTTTTTTTAACCTGCTTCTCGCAACTTTGCCTCACATCATTGCCATCCCATCACAACTGAAGCCTCTTGAAGGACTATTTTTATTATTTCTTTTCATGGTCACGGTTTTAATATTCTTCATAGGTCTACCCGATGCAATATATGCAATAAAGGGCTATACCGAAAGAGGAAAAAGATATCTTTACGTCATAAAAAAATGATAAAGGAGCTGGAAAAATGAGCACTATCTTTTTAACATCTTACATTGTCCTTTGGTTACTTGTCGTACCTTTAGTAATCTTAAATCTCATTCTTTTTAGGCAATTAGGGATCATGGTAATGGGAACAGCGAGGGGAGTGAACGAAAGTGGAATACCAATTGGTAAGAAATTGCCTTATTTTGAGAGTGAAGAATTAGATGGAGTTAAGTGGAATTTGGGTCAAGAATTGGGTAAACCTTCACTATTCTTATTTATTTCTCCACGCTGTAATGAGTGTAAAAAAATATTACCCGATTTTTTAAAGATTTCTAGCATGTATAATGTTAGCCCTATCCTAGTAATTTTTGCGGACAAAGTAGAAGCGGCGGAATATATCAATAAAATAGGTTTTAAAGGTCGATCACTATCGATCTCTCACGAACAAGCTTTGCCATTGGATGTATCGGCTACGCCATTTGCATATGCTATTAACTCGGATGGAATTGTTCAAGAGAAAGGTCTTGTAAATACACAAGGACACATTGAAAGGTATGTTAAATCAGTTGCTAATAAAGCAGCTTAATATTGTATTTAAGAATTGGAATTCCTCCAATTTTTAAATAGAACATTTTAAATAGAAAGGAGGTAAACCAATGGAACGCTATAAAAGTGTCGATCAAAAGGTGCAAACATTCTTAAGTGGAATGCATAGAAAAATAAGCAGAAGAAATTTTGTTTATAAGGTTGCAATGGGTGTCACAGCAGCTATTGCTACTCTGCTGATAAGACCAATTGGTGGACTTGAAAGGGCTTTCGCTCATGGTCCTGCTTGTAATCCTCCTCATGGCCAATACTGTTCTGGATGTGGTGCTGATTCATGTCCCTCTGGATATACGACTTGTACTACTTCAAGCCGCTATTCAGACTGTCCAAGTTGGTGTCCTTATAGCAGCGGATGGTGGTTTTCTGAAGGAGCAAATGGTGGTCATAAATGCCGTGATTGTTATCTAAGTTATGTAACTTCTGCTAGTCGTTGTAACGCGGGATATAGATCAGGCGGACTGCTTACATTGTGTGGATGCCGTTCTACTGCACATTTTACGTAAGTTATCACTCACACTTTTGTTTCTAGTAGTGAAAATATTATGAGGGGAGGGGGATAAACATGTACACAATTATCATGTTAGGAATTGTTTCTTTCAGTGCAGGATTTGTTGGGACTCATACTATTTGAGGCCTCAATGTATTAGGGAGCCTGGATGGCAACCATAGCAAAAAGTATAAATACTTACTGAGCTATATTTTCTTCACCATTTTAGGTGCAGTTATAACAGGAACCGTATTAGGAACTATTGGTGGATGGATAAGTTTATTAATTGAGCCGCACCTTAGAATGTTTATCCTCTTAACCTGTTTAGTTATTTTATTTATTCTTGAATTGAGTAACCGAACTTCTATCCTTCCAAACGGGAAATTTACAGTACCTGCACAATGGGTTGATGCGGCACAGGATAAATCCTCAATATTATGGGGCTTGTCTTTAGGATTAGGATTTATTACATATTCTGCAGGTGCCCTTTGGCATGCTTATTTGATGACAATGTTACTCTTAGGGAATTGGCAACTGGGGTTAATTACTGGTGTTTTATACGCATTGGGAAGAACTCTTTTGCCTTCTTTTAAAGTAATTAGAAGAAAAATATTAGAATTAGAAGGGTGTTCAATTGGAAATTACACATATTTGAGAATCATAAGACAAATATATTCCAGTATCATTTTTATAATAGTGATAATAGTATCGTTAACATCTCTAATATAAAAAGAGTTTTCTTCATGGTGAACATTTTCCCAACATTATTGAGAATACATTGAAAATATTGTAAATATTAATAAAAGGAGGCAATAAAAATGACTGGAATTGGTGCTTCGGGTATTGTCATAATTGGCATTGTTGCATTAGTCATGTTTGGTCCAAAAAAACTACCTGAATTAGGCCGGGCTGTTGGCAGTACTCTTAAAGAATTTAGGGAAGGTACAAAAGGTATTATAGAAGATCAAGATAGTAAAGAGGGCATATTAATAAAAAAAGATGTTAATAAATAGGGTGAATAAATGGGTACTAAAAATGATATGTCGATAAGTGACCACGTAGAAGAAGTAAGGAAAAGAATAATTTATATTTTAATTTCATTTGTGTTCTTTTTCATCATAAGTTTTTGGTTGGTAGATATATTGTTATCCTGGGTGAAAAGCTCCGCCGTTGCTAAAAACATCACTTGGAATGTTTTTTCACCTGGAGATTCTCTTAATATATATTTGAAGGCAATGTTTTTCATGGCAATTACTTTTACCATACCAATAGCTATCTATCACTTATTGGCCTTCTTGAAACCTGGAATGACTCGTGAAGAAACCGTCGCATCATTTAGATATATTCCATTTTCCATTTTTTTACTGATTTTAGGGTTTCTTTTTTCATACTTCATTTTGTTCCCATCGTTAATTAACTTCACCACAATCATGAATGAAAAAATGGAATTTGAGCAAACCTACGGCGCTTTACAGTATTATAAATTTCTTTTTAACACTGTTATACCAGTAACGATTCTATTTCAATTCCCATTGGTCATGTTACTATTAACAAGTGTAGGAGTTGTTAATCCCCAAAAGTTAGCTAAATCACGCAGAGCAGCTTATTTTATTCTTATCGTCATTTCAGTAATTATTTCGCCTCCAGATTTCATTTCTGATTTTTTAGTATTTATACCTCTGGTCTTACTATTCGAAGTTAGCGTAATTCTGTCTTCTTGGATATACAAAAGAAAACCTAATTTATCGGTTGAAAGAAGCGTATAACAGGAAAGGGGTGTGGTCCTTTCCTTATTTTCGGCAGAAAGTATGTTATTATCAAGAAATCTAATTTAAGTGTACAAATATTTCTATAGAGAGGAGAATAATAATGAGGTCATATTTATTAGTATTAGCTTGTTTAATATTATTGTGCACCGCATGTTCAGAACAGGAAGCAACTGAGATTCAAGATTATGAACTTACTCCTACTTTCACTGTTGAGAATAACACTTTGAGAGGAATACGAGATAAAATCGGGTTCCTAAACCTCGACTTTAAGGCAAATGAGATTACTAATGTATTATGGCATTTTTGGGGCACCGCAGATATACTTACTGGAACTTTCAGAGTAGAGGGCACTCATATTGAAACTAATGAGAAAATGCAAGTATTACTAAATGGAAGTCGATTAAAAACATGGGAGTTACCAGAGGTTTATACTCAAGGTGAACTAGGCGCAGATAAAACAAAACCAACGTTTGTTCAGTTCGATAAACCAGGAAAATGGAAATTGGACGTCATTATTGGTGAGAGAAAGTTTGCGGAATTAATTATTGAAGTAGATGAATGATCATAATAATTAAGACACTAAATTTATATCCGGTAACCGAACTTAACTGATTAACAAGATTAGGTAAGCATGTTGTGTTCTATCTTTTTATTGAGGCACTCTAATACACTAGATTAAGTATGATTTGTTTTTTGAGGGGAGTTGAATATGCGATTTGTAATCGGATTAACTAAAAATCTAATTATTTTATGTCTAGCTTTTGTGGGGTTAGTTTTATTAATAGGTGGTATTGTAGACACTAATTTTTCTTCGGTATCCAAATTTTTTGTGGGAACTTTAAGGAGCATAATGGAATGGGATTTTGGAACAACTTATTATGGGGTAGATGCAACTGAGGAAGCCGAGCTCCATTTTGTTCGAAGCCTTAAATTGATTATTCCGGCGTTCTTTATCAGTATGATATTTGGAATCACCAAAGGAATATTCATGTTTATTTCTCGTAACAGCAAGTTAAGATTAGTCTGGATATTAAACAGGTTATTATTTGGCTCCCTGCCAGACTTCTTTATATTTATCTCCGTGCAATATCTGTTATGGGTATTAATGAGATATGGATTTCCGAAGTTAGATTTAATGGGATTTGAACATTGGTATAATTTAATTTTCCCTACAATAGTGCTTTCAATTTATCCAGTTGTTTTCATATCCAATATTACTTATAAATCATTAGTAGGAGAGTTACCGAAGGATTACGTCCGGACTGCCTACTCAAAAGGAACAAAAGAATTTTATGTCATTACGAAACATCTATTATGGAACTCCTGGGCATCGATTCTAAGCTATACCCAAACGATTATGCTCTATATTATAACTTCATTACCTGTTATTGAATTAATCGCTTATTACAAAGGCGCCGGTTACCTAATGTACGATATGATCAACAGAGGTTCAACAAATGTCATCCTGCCTTTGTGCTTGATGTTTTTATTATTAATGTTTATTAGCATCTTAATCTCTGATATTATTAAAACGTTTTTGGTACCTACAGCTATTGAAAATGAAATGATAGATAAAACGCTGGTTAAGAGGAGAAAATTAACTCTGCCGGCCTTTTCGCTCCCCAAAGTAAAATTCAAGTTGAGAAAACTTTCATTTCCTAAAATGGAAATATCGATGAATCCTTTTGTTTATGTTAAAAAAATAATACGGTTAATAAAAGACTATCCAACTTTAGGAATAGGATCCTTTATGATGATGATCATTATATTTTTGGCGGTATTCGGCCCCATCTTACCAAATGTAGATTCATCAATGGACAAGGTTAATGACTTATTCAATGAGAATGGAGAAATTCTTATATTTCCAGTAGAACCAAGTAAGGATTATCCATTTGGTTCAAATCGTGAAGGCGCTGACATGTTCAGTATGTTAATTTTAGGTACGAAGGAAACGATGCTTCAAATATTAATCATTACACTTATTCGATATGCGATAGCAATTCCGTTGGGGTATCTAGCATCATTTAATCAAGCTGCCAGCTCAATATCGACTTGGATTAATGGAATATTATCCTTCTTTCCATCTATTATCATAATAGCTCTGCTCTCAAGAACGGAAGCACTACTGTATAATGAAAATCGTTTGTATTGGATGATTCTCATAATTGCGGTTATGGAAGTCGGAAGAGTTAGTGAAATTTTTAAACAGGAATTTATTCAGATACGAAAAAATGAGTTTATTTACTCAGCGATTGCAGCTGGAACCAGTCCTTTTAATTTATTAAAAAGACACTATCTGCCCAACCTATATCAAAAACTAATATACAATTTTGTTACAGATATGAGTAGAGTTTTATTTATTTGTGGACTTCTTGGGTTTCTTTCTATTTATATGGAACAGATCATTTATCGGTTGGATACAGGAGGGGTGGATTATATTAATACATCAATGTCATGGCCATTTTTTCTCGGGAACTACCTTCAGGATATACGGAGCGCCATCTGGATACCTTTCTATACTTCTTTGTTTATGACGTTTGCCATATTAGCTCTTAATATTTTTGCTGAGGGTCTACAGACATATTTTGATGCTAAGTTTCGGAAGAGAAACAACAAAATTGTGGAACTAAAAAACCAAAGTCATTCTTTAAAGCTTGAAGAATCAGAAATGAAAAGCCGGTTGGTTTAAACTAAGATAAATTCTCGCACTTGCTTTTTTAAAAGTTGAGGATTCTTGAGGGAAAATAATTTTGGTTTTTATAATTTCTCGTGGATTCGCATGAATTATGGTTACCTATTGCTTTTTTTATTGATGTATTTAAGATCATGCTTATAGTGAAAGTCATCTAGACTATTTAGATATAACAGATGACCTATCTATTTTTTTGATTTGATTGTGTGGGGTAACCTTCCAATTCCACAATTAAAGGGATGTTATTCTTATTTTATTTAGGACTTTTCAAAATGAGTCATAAACCGATAATTTTTGTCGACAGATTTTTTGCAAAAACAAGTAAATATAAATAACCCTGAAAAGATTAAATTAAAAAGATTGTATCAATATTAAAAACATCTAGATGATAATGGAATGTACCACAACTGTTATAGGAAAAAGCAATAGACTGTAATTAAATTGTAATAATATTTTATATAAATATAACGAATTTACAGAATATTTGATATATAGAGGTGTACATATGAGCGCTCAGACTCAGTTATTGAGTAACGCCCCTTTGCTTGAAGTGAAAAATTTAGAAACTGCTTTTTCATTAGATGGTACATGCTATAACGCGGTAGATAACATTTCTTTTCAGGTAAAACCCGGGCAAATCGTTGGGATAGTCGGCGAATCAGGCTGTGGGAAATCGGTTATGTCCTTGTCAATCATGAAACTTCTTCCAAAAGGAATTGGAGAGATCCGTTCCGGAACAATTCTTTTCAACGGTGTTCAATTAGATAGATTGTCAGATAAAGAGATTAATAAAATTCGGGGTAAGGATATTTCGATGATTTTTCAAGAACCGATGACATCTTTAAATCCAGTTTTTACAATTGGCTTCCAAGTGGAGGAAGTCCTTTTTAATCATATGAAGATTTCAAAAAGTGAGGCTCGTTTAAAGAGTATTGCCCTTTTAAAAAGTGTCGGAATTTCCCGCCCGGAAAAAATCGTAGATGAATATCCTCATCAGCTTTCAGGTGGGATGAGGCAACGGGTTATGATTGCGATGGCCATTGCCTGTCAGCCGAAGCTGCTTATAGCTGATGAACCGACCACTGCTCTAGATGTTACTGTACAAGCACAGATTTTGGAACTACTGAAAGAAATTCAAAAAGTAAATGATATGTCCATTATTCTTATAACTCATGATCTCGGCGTAGTAGCAGAAATGTGTGATGAAGTTATTGTCATGTATGCGGGAAAAATTCTAGAAAAAACCGATGTGGATACTCTTTTTTATAACCCTAAACATCCATATACAAAACTGTTAATGGGAGCAATTCCGAAGATGGGTGAAGAACAAGAAACATTAACTTCAATAAAAGGGATTGTCCCATCATTAAAAAATATGCCCAATATAGGCTGTCGATTTGCGGATAGATGTCCGCAGGCGATGCCTGAATGTTCAACTATAACACCCCTTCTGGCTAGCATTGAGAATGGACATGATGTCTCCTGCTTGCTCTATGAAACAAGCAGACCTACAGAAGGAGTGAGAGCATAATGAGAAGCACAGAGCTTAATAGTGCAACAGCAACAATGGCAAAAGACGTCAATAACAAAGAAAACCTGCTAGAAGTGAAAAATTTGAAAACATATTACCCGGTTAAGGGTGGATTTTTCCGAAAAACTCTTGGTTATATCAAAGCAGTTGACGACATATCCTTCGTAATAAAAAAAGGCGAAACACTTGGTCTTGTTGGTGAATCCGGGTGTGGTAAATCGACTGCAGGGCGTACAATTTTACGATTACTGAACCCTACAGACGGCAAAATAATATTTGAAGGTAAGGACATAACCAATCTTCGTGGAAGATCATTAAGAGAGATTCGCAAAGATATTCAAATGGTTTTTCAGGACCCATATGCTTCTTTAAACCCAATGCAAATGGTAGGTGATATTGTTGCTGAACCTCTAAAAAATTTTACCAAAATGAGCAAAGAAGAATTGAAAAACGAAGTCATGGATCTTCTGTCAAAAGTTGGTTTACCTGAGGATGCCTATTACAATTATGCACATGAATTTTCCGGAGGACAGCGGCAAAGAATCGGGATTGCAAGAGCACTTGCATTAAGACCTAAACTCATCATCGGTGATGAACCAGTTTCGGCTCTTGATGTATCAGTTCAATCCCAAGTGCTGAACCTTCTAAAATCGCTGCAAAAAGAATTCGATCTGACCTTCATGTTTATTGCCCACGATTTAAGCATTGTAAAACATATGAGTGACAGAATCGGTGTCATGTATTTAGGCAATATTGTTGAAATTGCTGATAAAGATAGTCTTTATGACGAGCCACTTCATCCATATACAAAAGCTTTGATTTCTGCTATACCTATGCCGGATCCCCGTCACAAAAAAGAACGAATTGTGCTCCAAGGAGACGTGCCAAGTCCATTGAATCCTCCAACTGGTTGTCCATTTCATCCCCGTTGTCCTGCCGCCAAAAGCGAATGCTCAGCGGTTAAGCCAACATTAAAGGAGGTGAAGCCTGGTCACAAGGTCGCTTGCCATTTGTATTAAAAATGAAATGATTTTCGGGAGTTGGAGAAATGTTTAATTGGAGACTGGTATCCCTTCTGCTTACCTGAATCGGGATTTCAACGTTAGGCGATTTTATTTATTTGATCGCTATCAATCTGTTGGTATATGAAATGACCCAATCGGCCGCAGCTGTGGCCGGATTGTGGATTGACGGGCCGGTCACCGCAATCCTGACAATTCGTGGAGCGGGAGTATTATTAACCGAGCAATAAGAAAAAGATTATGATTATGGCTGATTTGGCCAGGGCAGTAGTCGTCGGGATTATTCCATTTGCCTCCAAAATTTGGTTCATCTATATTCTGCTGTTTCTTATCAGCATTACGAGAGCTTTTTTTGTTCCGTCATCAACCACTTATATAGCCCAACTTATTCCTATCGATAAGCGAAAAAAATTCAATTCGATTAATATTTTTGTGACGTAAGGGGCTTTTATCGTTCCTTCAATCGCCGGTGTGTTTTTCTTAATATCGGTTCAGTCGACATTGCGATTATGTTGAATGCCGTTTCATCTCTCATTTCCGCCTTCATTATCAGTTTTTGCCTGATACATATCAAAATCCAAATGAAACGAAGAAAGGCAGTTACGAAACACTTCGGGACGACTGGAAAGAAGTGATCCAGTTTGGCAGGGAAAAGTCTTTTGTGCTGGCTGTCTGCTCCTGTTTTCTCGCGTTTGGCTTATTTTCATTAGCGATGGACTCTCAAGAAGTTGTCTTTGTTCAAAATGTAGTGGGGTTAACAGAGACGGATTACAGCTTTCTAGTCAGTATTACCGGGATTGGGCTACTCTCTTGGTGCTTTCCTGGTTAGCGTAACAACTCGATTTTTAAGCATAAAACATTTGATTGCAGGCGGAATGCTGATGGTGGCAATCGGTTTTACGATTCTCGGGTTTTTTAACGCGTTTTCAAATACAGGCTTTAGTACCTTTTATCAAAACAACATTCCAATCCACCTGATGGGAAGAATGACAAGCGTTGTCGGAGTACTTCAAAGTGCCGCGCAAATCGTGTTCTTATTGTTAATCGGTGTATTGGGCGACATTTTCCCCTCCGCTATACAATCGTGATTCTGGCCGGGATTGAACATGCTCCTTTCGGTTTTGATTCTTGTCCTCGTTGCAAAGCCTGGAAAGCAGGTTTATTATAAAGAGGAAACAGTTTCTTCATAAAGCAGTTTTTTTTGTAAAAACGTAATTGTGACCCGCTATTATTGGCAATTTTTTAAAAAAAGACCAAGGATTTTTCTTCCGGTTTCCGAAATATTCATGCATACTTACTTGAGAAGAGTTTGTGCATGGATAATCACAGCGAACGTTAGCAAAATCACGAAGAGTAGCTTATTTTATCCTTATTGTGATTTCTGTTATTATTTCTCCTCCGGATTTCACTTCTGATTTCTTAGTTTTTATATCACTCGTCTAACTATTCGAAGTAAGCTAAGTTCTACCATCTTGGACATATAAAAGAAAACCTAATTTATCTTTTCAAGGAAGTGTTTAATGGAAAGAGTGTGTGGTGCTTTTCTTATTTTTGGTATAGAAAGTAAGTTGTAATCAATCGCGATGAAAAATAATCTACAGACAGGAGAATAATTATGAGATTATTTTTATTAGCATTATCTTGCTTAATGTTATTAACAGCATGTAAAGAACAGAAAGTGGCTGAAATTCAAAACTATGAACTAACTCCTACTTTCTCCGTAGAGAACAACACTTTGAGGGGGATACCAGATAAAATCGGGTTCCTTAACCTCGACTTTAAAGCCAATGAACTTCATAAGGTGTTGTGGCATCTTTGGGGCTCCCCAGATGTAATTACTGGAACTTTCAGAGTTGAGGGTACTCATATTGAAACTAATGAGAAAACGAAAGTATTACTAAATGGAAGTCGATTAAAAACATGGGAGTTAGCAGATGGCTATTCTCAAGGTGAATTAGGCGCAAATAAAACAAAACCCTCGTATGTTCAGTTCGATAAACCAGGAAATTGGAAATTGGAAGTCGTTATTAATGAGAGAAAGTTTGCGGAATTAATTATTGAAGTAGGAGAATGATAATACCCACATTTTGCACCTTAGAATTACACTCACACCTTTTTTCTGAGATGCTTTTTTAAAACAGGGGTTGCATTCTCTGCAAATCAATTTTTTTCTGGCTGAATCTCAGTAATTTCACATCTTCGTTAGGGACTACCCACTTTGTCCGTTAATTTGGTTGTTTTTCGTTTTTCTTCGACACATATATGAAAAGATCATACCTGCCAGTTAAAGGATGCGCTTATTCGTTTCACCTACGTTGTCCAGGATAAAGCGCATGAAAAAACATTTAATAAAGCATGGTTTTGATGATATTAAGGTCACCTCAGTAAACGGGCAAAAAGCATACCGTTCAGACTTTAACCACCCATTTGTGGCTCATGTGATGAAAACGGCGAAAGAAGTCTACCAACATGAAGCCGTGCTCGCTCCCAATTCAGCCGGAACCGGCCCGATGTACGAATTCGGGGAATACCTGAAGCTGCCGATCGTCAGCACCGGTGTGGGCTGGGTAGAATCGAAGGCACACGCACCAAATGAATCGATCCGCCTTCAAGACTTTGAAGAAGGTGTTGTCCACATGGCACATATGCTGGCAGGATTTGCAAAAGCGCTCCAAGCGGAGCAGGAAAGTGTGGGAAGTCTATAATCATACTAAAAGCATTCTACCTTTTTTGGTAGAGTGCTTTTTTGTTAAAAAAAATTTTAGATGGAACTGGAAAAGCTTGTTCTCTCCAAACAAACCTACTCGCCGGATATCTAGAAACAATGAATTAAGCGAAAAATGGAGGGATTTAAGCGAAACCTGTTATGATGTAAGCTTCTGAATTAAGCGCTAAATCCAGGAATTAAGCGAAAACGGGTTTTATTTAAGCGAAACAGTGTTAATCCTATTTCTGCAGGTAATGCCTTTATAGCTCCTATAGTGATTCTTCCCCATAGCAAACGCACTAAATTTTACATGAAACCCATTAAATAGAATGAATGGCCTACCTTTTTCGGTAATATTTACCCTTATTATAATATTCTAAATATTATAATATCTACTAGACTATCATTCTTGTTAGGAGGGAGTTCAATGAAAAAGCCAATTTTATTGGCAGCTTTAATTGCTGCATTATCTTTTGGTGCGGTTGGGTCGCCTGCTGTTTTAGCAAAATCAACTGAAACCGCTCACAATCAGTGGGATCATAAAATTGAACAAATAGTCACCAAGAGGATCAACGTTGATAATATTTATAATAATATTGACTTTCTATCAAAAACACCGCGTGTAGCGGGAACAGAATCCGAGAAGAAAGCCGTCGAATTCATTAACAGTCAATTTAAAAAATACGGCTATAAAACCGAAATACAAGAGTTTAAGTTTATTGGTTACACACCACCTGATACGGTGGAGCTTAGTGTGGATGGTTTCAGTGGTGAGCTGCATCCGGCAGCTTTTACCTTCTCTGTGAATGGGAATGTTTCCGGCGAATTGGCAAGTGCGGGTTTAGGAAAAAAAGACGAGCTGCAAAATCTCAATTTAACCGGGAAAATTGCTTTTATTAAACGCGGTGAAATTCCTTTTGCCGAAAAAGTGTTGAATGCTGCTGAAAAGGGAGCTGTCGGCGTTGTTATCTATAACAATGTTGATGGTCCTTTAAATGGAACGCTTGGGACGGCGAATGATAAATATGTGCCGGCTGTTTCATTAAGCAAGTCCGAAGGAGAATCGCTTGCCTCCCTGCTAAATAGTGGCCAGACATTGACAGCTGCTTTAACAATTGCAGGAGCCGAGTCGGGTGAGAGAACTTCCCATAACGTAATAGCAACAAAACCGCCGACATCGAAAAAGAAATCCACTAATGAAATCATTGTTCTCGGTGCACATCATGATTCGGTCGCAGGTGCTCCAGGCGCCAATGATGATGCATCAGGAACGGCCATGACGTTAGAGTTGGCGCGCGTTCTTAAGTTCATTCCAACCGACACCGAAATCAGATTTATTACGTTTGGAGCGGAAGAAGAGGGTCTTCTTGGCTCAAGACATTATGTGAACAATCTGCCAGATGGCGAACTAAACCGGATCATCGCAATCTTCAATCTTGACATGGTTGGAAGCAAAGATGCGGGAGACCTCGTCATGCTTACACTTGATGGCCAGCCAAATCTGGTTACAGAATTGGCCCAGGCTTCCAGCACAAGATTGAATGGACAACCAACACCATATGGACAGGGCGGGAGAAGCGACCATGTGCCATTTGCGGAAGTCGGTATTCCGGCGGCACTGTTTATTCACAACCCGGTTGAGCCGTGGTATCATACTCCAGAAGATACGATTGATAAAATCAGCAAGGAAAAGCTTCAGGATGTTGCCGAAATCGTCAGCGCCGCGATTTATGATCGGGCAAAATTTGATATAAAATGGCCAAAACCGAAAAAAACGAAAAAACAGAAGGCAGAGCATTTATACTACAAACAAAGTTTTAAATAGAGCTAATTTTAATCCCTTCAGTGAAAATCACTGGGGGATTTTTTTTGGGTTTTATTTTGATATGAAAACGCTTCGAAAACCTTAAAGAATTGTTCAAATCCATGGACCATGATCTACAGTAAAATAAATATTGTGAAATCATTCACAAATGGCATTTTATTTTCGAAAGGATCTGGTTCCATGTCATTTTACCGGCCTGAGCAAATTGTTAAAATTAGTATTGAAAGCGGGATCAAGAAAACCAAGTACCCTCTGCAGCAAACATTGATTTTGGGTTTCCAGGCAGGCGCATTTGTTGCGCTCGGCTACTTGCTGTACATTCGTGTAACAGCTCCTTTATCGGCTGAGCTGGCTGGTTTAAGTTCGCTGATTGGAGCATCTGTTTTTCCAATCGGGCTTATTCTCACCCTGATTGCAGGGGGAGAGTTGTTGACGGGCAATATGATGGCTGTTCCTTTGGCCCGCTTTGCTGATAAAATCTCAACCAATAAGCTTTTTTATAATTGGTTATTGATCACGGTCAGTAATTTTGCAGGAGCGGTTTTTGTTGCTTACATATTTGGCCATGCCGCCGGGCTTACCGAAACGGGCCCTTATTTAGAAAAAACCGTTAGTATTGCTGAACATAAACTTTCCGCATCCTACCTTCAAGCATTTTTATCGGGAATCGGCTGCAATTGGCTCGTTGCACTTGCGGTCTGGCTTTCATACGGAGCAAAGGATATGACGGGGAAAATAATCGGCATCTGGTTTCCGACGATGGCCTTTGTTGCGATTGGCTTTCAGCATGTTGTTGCCAATATGTTTGTTATTCCTGCTGCCATTTTTGCCGGCACATTCACATGGCTCGATTACCTTCAAAATATGATTCCCGTATTTTTAGGCAATGCAGTGGGCGGATCCGTCTTTGTTTCGATGGCATATTGGCATGCCTATAAAAAAGATAAAACCTGGATTACTGAAGAGGCTGTCGCGCGCAAGGAAATCCTCACGATCGTTAAAGGGAGAGAAATATAATGACAAAAGCTCTGTTCGTATTTTTTCAAACAGAGCTTTTTTGTGCATGTTAAAGTAATATATATATAATTATATTAAGTACTATATTTAGTAGTTATAGTGTGAATCTACTGTATGCGTTTTAAAAAAATCTCCAGTCAAATTAATGTCATGACTGGAGATTTTTTACGGGTTTTAAACTTGTTATTGGCTGAAAATTGTGGAATTACAGGAATCTTTTAAAAAATATACTACTTTTGTACTTTTATAAAATTTTTGGCAGGTATTTAATCCTGAATCTTCCAAAATATATTGTAAATTCATAAACAGTGCTCTATGATTAACTGGAAGTTTATTACCAATAATATTAAGGAGTGATATCATGAGAAAAAGAACATTTATTGCGTCTTCATTGTCTCTGTCCCTTATGGCCTCCCCTCTTGCAGCTAGTTTCGCAAATGCGGTGGAGCAACAGCTGCCGATACAGACCCTAATTATCTATGGGCGAAATATCAAATAAACCTGTATAAAGATAGTGCACGCACAAATTTACTGAGTTCTAAAACGACTTCTCCTGAGAAAGTAAGAGTTTACTAATAAAAAACAACCTCTCCTATTTAGGAGAGGTTTTTATTCGAATTATTATGTGCCTTTTTTGTTTTTCGTCTTAGAATGAATTCATATAACCCAAATAATATCCCCAAGGCAACTAAGACGTAAACACCATAATTAGGTGGCACTGTAAAATACACAGTTACCACAAGAATAGCAAACATCAAGTACCCAAAATTATACCACTTTTTAAAGCTCATCTTCCATGCCTCCTTTGTAAAATAATACCATATAAATTTAAATAATGTAACAGGTCTTTAGTGGTGATTATTGCATAGGGTTGATTTTTGTTGCGTACATATTTGGCCATGCCGCCGGGCTTACCGAAACAGGACAATGGCCTTTGTTGCGATTGGCTTTCAGCACGTCGTCACTAATATGTTTGTCATTCCTGCTGCCATTTTTGCCGGCTCATTCACATGGCTCGATTACATACAAAATCTGGTTCCCATATTTTTAGGTAATGCAGTTGGTGGATCCGTCTTTGTCGCGATGGCATATTGGCATGCGTATAAAAAGGATAAAACCTGGATTCCAGAAGAAACCACCGCACGCAAGGACACCCTTACGATCGTGAAAGAGATGTAAAATACCGAAAGCTCTGTTCAATATTTATCAAACAGAGCTTTTTTTATCTTTGCCGCGATGTTATTTTGGTAAGCTAGGTCCTGTCGTGTCATGTACCACAATTTTGGCTATCATTTTTTCTTACAAAGGGCCTCATTAATAATGTTCATCGTGAAAAAGCTTGATCTGGTTATAATAATGAGCCGCTTTTTCATAATCCTCCAAAATATAATAAATATCTGCAATTTTTGATAAGGCCTTATGGAGATAATCTATCGAATCAGAGTCTTTAAAAAGAATCTCTGCTGCCTTGTAATGCGCAAGAGCTGCTGAATGATTCTTTCTTTTAGCTTCTACGTCTCCTAACAATAAAAGTGCTTTTCCTTTTGACAAAGTATGATTCTCAGTTAATATCTGTTTGCAATAAGTAACTGTTTCTTCCAACTCGTTATTTAAAAACAAGCTATATGCTAATTCAAATTTAACATTTAAAATTTTCTCTATCTGGTCAATTTTTTTAAATAGATCAACTGCATTTAATAAATGTTCTATCGATTTGTCATATTCGTTTAAATAGCGATAAAGAACCCCTAAATTTGTGTATGTGCCTGCTTTGTTTGAAATATCTTCAAATATATCGAAAAATTTCAAAGCTAATTGATATGATTTTTCAGAATCTTTCCATTCTTGAAGGCGTCTATGACAAATACCAAGTGTCATAAAAATATGACCAGACTTAAAGTTAGTATGCGTAGCCTGATTGATCTGCAACGCTTCTTTTAATATCCGTATTGAAGAGTGATATTCTCCAAGTTTTCCATGTGTAATCCCTAAACTAACTAAAAGTGATATTTTTAGAAGCCCTCCTATCTGATGAGATAGTAATAGATTGTATGCTTCATTCAGCATATTTAATGCTGTTCTTGTCTGTTCAAGTTTTAGATATACATTTGCAAGTGAATCCAGGGATCGGATGTGCTCTTTTACATGATCTCCATTTGAAAATATTTTAATGCTTCTCTTAAAATAATCTTCTGCCTCTTTCCAATTTCTCTTTTTATCAGAAATTGTGCCTTTTATCCATAAAAGGAGACCATAATCATAATTATCCTCATCTTCAGTCGTTTTATCATATGTAAGTTTATCTATTATTTTTTCCGCTTGTTCAATTTTACCAGATTCAACTTTTTCCTCAGCGTTATGAATATCCTTTTTCCAGTTAACAAGAATTAAATCCTCGTTTGTTGGCTCTTCAAAAAAATCTTCAACTTTACAATTCAATCTTTTAGCTAACTTTTCTAATATATCGTATGAAGGTCGGATAGAGTATTTTTCTATTTGACTTATATAACCTCTGGTTACAATACCGTCGGCTAACTCTTGTTGTGTTAACAGATTAGCTTTGCGCAATTCTTTTATACGTTGACCTATATATTTCATTTTTAGCCACCCATGCTCTAAAAGTTTTCTTAAGTATAATACTGTATTTTTTAACAAAAAGTAAAATATTTATAAAAAGTAAAAAAACGCAAAAAATTAATTGACGAAAATGGAATATTGTTCTAACATAATTATTAACAAAAGTAACATTTTTATTTTTTAAATTATTTAGTTGATTAATGTTATAGGAGGCGAAATTATGAAGAAGCACATAAAAATTGTACTGGGCTTAATACTGATGCTCTTAATTGTTGGAACCTATGTGTATTTTCCGAATAGTAAAGACTTAGCTGATGAGTTTTGGCCTGAAGCACCTTCATTAACTAACGAATAATAAAGTTTAGAGCTAAATGTTGTTATACCGTCTTTTAATAAATAACAACTTAGTAGAAAGAGAAGCGAAATGTAAGAAATACTACTTGTGTCAAAAGATCTTAATAAGTTTGTTGCAGATAATAGGGAAATGATAAGCAATCTAGTGAAATTTGATAATTTGCTCTCTTCAAGGCATGACAAGCTCAAGGGGAGCGGTTGTTTGCGCGATAATGACGTTCTACATACTGGCATTGGTCAGAATAGTGTGGCGACATTTTTATTAACGTATCAATATTTTTATGAGTGGATCGTTACATCCTATAGGAAAATATAAAAATAGCTTACCTGATAAAGAGGATTTACGAATAATTTGTTTAACAGCCGTTTTTTTGTAGGTTCTTTGATATGATTTGAATTCTAGAACTAGTAAATCCTGACAACCTTACATTGAATAAATCGTAATTTATGTAATTAAATAGACGCCGCCATCTATGATAGATTTCAGCAATTATATTAAAGATAATTTAATTATTGTTAAAAGCGGTAGCAATCTGCCAGCAGGCACTGACAGATTCTATATAAATTTTCTACAAAGGAGGGGATTTTAATGAAAATGATTCAAAAGCCATTAGAGGATACTTTATCTGAAATGTCATCAAGAGCGTTGAATAACTGTAACTGTATTAAATAACAAAGAGAGATTTTGTTAGTACTCAAATACAATTCGAAATATTCTATCTGAAATTTTCATGAAGTGTGTTGAATAACTGCAACTGCACTACAATCTGATGTAAATAATTTAACTATCAATAAATTCATAATTTTGTTTCTATGGGGGCGGATGCAGATGCCCCTATAGTTATATTTTCTTCATTATAACAGGGGGGACTCATAATGAAAGAATGGAAAAAATCAAGGTTTAATGTACGAAGTATGTCTAAATCTGGTGAGGTAATTTTATATAATAGTTTATCTGGCGCTATTGGAATTGTTCCACAGAAAGAAAGGGGAATAGCAGACAGCCTTCTGAAAAAAGGAGTCCTTAGTGAAGAGGTGGTTTCGAAAACTCCATTGGCAAATGATTTAATTGCAAATGGGTATTTTATTACTTCTGATACAGATGAGTTTCAAAAAGCAGCAGAATTACACCATAATTACTTTAACAATGAGAAAGCATTACAGTTAATAATTATGCCTACTGAAGAATGTAATTTTCGTTGCGTATACTGTTACGAATCGTTTTTAAGAGGGACTATGGCTGAAGATATAGTTGAAGGTGTAAAAAAGTTGATTGATCAGAAGATAAAT
Organism: Bacillus sp. V3-13; assembly: GCF_002860165.1. Lineage (GTDB taxonomy): Bacteria > Bacillota > Bacilli > Bacillales > Cytobacillaceae > Bacillus_BJ. The sequence goes on from NZ_PGUZ01000019.1 coordinate 18,197, forward strand.
GGATTGGATAATTTATTTATTTCATGGTTTGGAGGTGAACCCACAGAAGCATTAGAAGTTATATACGATATTTCAGAACATGCAATGCAACGCTCTAGAGAACATGGGGTACAGTATAGTGCTGGAATAACATCAAACGGATATAATATAACTCCGAATGTATTTCAAAAATTGATTGAATGTGAAGTTCGATCATATCAGATTACCGTGGACGGTAGCATAACAGATCACGATAAGCGAAGGATTAAAATGGATGGCGGCTCTACATATACGAACATAATGTCTAACCTAACCTCTATGAGTAAAACAGACGAGGAGTTTAAAGTAGTATTAAGGGTAAATTTTGATCCAGAAAGTTATGTTAATATGGACCAATTTATAGAAGACATAAAAGACCGTTTAAATGGCGATCAGCGTTTTTTTCCTGACTTCCATACCATTGGGAAATGGGGTGGAGATAACGATGATAACTTATTAATTTGCTCTGAAAGAGATGGGGCACAAAAGAGATATGAGTTATTTGAAAAAGCTATTGACTTAGGTCATGACCTAACATTACGTGAAACATTAGCGCCAGGAGGTAGTGTATGTTATGCTGCTAAACCATGGTCTATAGTTATAGGTTCAGACGGTACTTTATACAAATGCACAGTTGCATTAGAGGATGAGCGCAATAAAGTAGGAAGACTTCTTGTTGATGGAAGTTTAGATATTAATCAAGAGCGATTTGATCTTTGGGTTACATCGAATGAAACAATTGATGAAGGTTGCCAAAAATGCTTTTTTAGACCATCATGTCAAGGGGCCTCTTGTCCATTGGTCAGGTTAAATACAGGTGAACAACCATGCCCAACTGATAAAAAACATATTAAGAAAGTATTAACAACTATATCAGGAGTTTCTTAAAAATGGAGCATTAAAACATGACTAATTTAAAACCTAAAAATATAGAATCACCTGCATTTTCAATCTCATTAATTATACTTTATATTGGTCGCCTGGTATCATCACTTGGAGACTGGATCTATATGGTTATCTTGAGTTTGATTTTCGCAGAACATGCTCCGCATTATATCCCGCTGTTATGGTTAGCTAAGAGTCTTGCTTCATTTTTTTCTGGATTCATAGCGGGGACAATTTCTGATAGATTTGGGCATAAACAAACGGCTATAGTTTCGGATGTACTACGTGCCATAACAGTTGTACTAATGCCTAGTTGTATTGAAATACCGTTTATTCTACTATTATTAGTTTTTATAACGAGTTCTTTGGGTTCCTTTTTCTCCTCATCTCTTAATCCTATAATTTCGAGGATCACAGAGAATGAACCTTCATCACGACACCGTGTAAATTCAATTCTCAGTATGATTGTGCCATTAGCTCAATTTATAGGCCCTTTTCTAGGGACTATATTAATGCAAAAAAACAACTCACTACCGTTCATTGCTCAATCTATATCATTTATTGTATCAGCAATCAGTTTAATCTTTATTTCTTTTCCCAACGGTTCAATAGGAACGAGTGAATTAAAAACAGAAAAATTAAGGTTAAAAAATCTTTGGGAAGATATCAAATTTTCTTCTAAGTATATTTGGAGTAATACTATACTGAGAAGTATAACCTTAAGTATGACTATATTTATTTTTGGTTCTTCAGCAATAGATGCTTATGAAGTATTGTTTATTACTAAAACATTAGGATTAGGGAAAAGTGAATATGGTTTAATCATCAGTATGGGTGGTATTGCTTACATTATTAGCAGTTTTTGTAACATTTTTGTATCTCGCTACTTGAGTTCCGGCTCTTTATTGTTTTTTGGTTTCCTCATTACGGCTATTGGAAATTTAATATTTGCGCTTTCAGTAAATTTTATAACTTTAGTAATTGGATTGTTAATAACGGCAATAGGAGGAACCACGTTTTTTGTGGCGAGTTCTACTCTAACTCAAAATATGGTGTCTATAAATATTCAAGGCAGGATAACTAGTTTACAAGAGATTTTACCTACAGCAGCATCCACTGTCTCCACTGTAATATCAGGTATTTTTATCAGCAGCATTCCAATTCGCTATATCATGATCGCTGGGGCAATAGTTATAATGCTCGGAATCCTCCCGGCTTTAAACGTTCTGTTTTCTTTTCGAACAATTGAACATGAAAAAGCTAAAACTGTTAATATGTAAAAGGCGGTTTTAGCTTTCTATGAATGATTAGATCCTGGAACTATATATGTTCAATAAATTAAGGAATTATAGGAATCTATTTTTGTTTTAAGAATGCTTTCAATAAGGATTCTTTTTTTGTTGTTAGGAAATCACTATGGCGGCGATTCTCGCCGCCACCGTTTACCATGAAAATGTTGATTCATAATAAATTTACAATAACTAAAAACCGAATCTCTATTAGTAACGTCAAATTTATAGAAAGAAGGGCAGGGAGGTTGGGCATGGCTACCGATCATTGCAATGCATCTAGTTTAAATGAAATACAGGATGGACATTTTCCCATGACTAATCGAGAAATCTGGTTGAATGATTTAATGGATAACTATGGAGAAGACATTGTCAGGCTAGCCTATAGCTATGTAAGAGATAAATCAACTGCTGAGGATATAGCGCAAAACACTTTTATAAAATGTTATAAATATGCTTCTGCTTTTCGAGGTGATTCAACAATTAAAACTTGGTTATATAGAATTGCTATTAACTGTTGTAAAGATTATTTGAGAAGCTCTTATTTTAAGCGTATATTGCCAACTAATATAATTCAAAAATTTATTCAAGAGCCTTCACCCTCAACCGAATCAGTTTATTTCGAGAGTGATAAATCGAATGCTCTAATTCAATGTGTATTTGGTTTACCACCAAAATATAGAGAGGTTATCATGTTGCATTATTTCGAAAACTTAAAAATAAAAGAGATTGAGCAGATATTGGATTTAAAAGGAAATACGATAAAAACTCGATTAAGAAAAGCAAGAACGATGCTAAAAGAAAAAATAGAGAAAGAGAAAGGGGGATATAACTTTGAATGAGAAATTAAAAGAATTAAGAAAAATCATGATTACCAGTGAGTTACGTGATGTAAAGTTCGGAAACAAAAATAAAGAATATGTCTTTAATAGTATAAATTCTAATAAAAAAAAGCATAGAAGAGTGAATGATTGGATACCTAGAAGTCTTAGTATTGTGATGATATCTGGATTTATTTTCGCTTCATTAGTATTTGCTAAGGAGTATATTTTGAAACCAGACTCATCTCAAAACAGCCATTACTCTCAAAGTGAGACGAACGAAAGAAATATGAGTTCTGATAGTACGGATAATACTGAAGAGGAAATAAAAAATGAAGATTCAGAAGTATTAACAAAGGAAGAAACTCAACTACTTATGTTAAATACACTGCATCATTTTAAGACAGCTAAAGGTTTATTCATTAACGAAAGTAAAAACCACAAAGAAACAGTTGAATATCAAGTTAGTTTGATAAAAGATGAAATCGGTTCTTATATAAAAACAAATTTAGATATGAAAAATCAAGATTTGAATGAAGAAACTGATAAAAAAGATACTGATAAAACTGAAATTTTTAATGGAGATAAAATTTTACAGCTTAATAATGAAAGCAAAAAATATCAAGTGTCCGATGCTGCATTATCTTTTAATAGAGACAGTAAGATTACTTTAGATGAAGTTTATAAAGAAACTGAAGATGGATCACCAGTTTATAGAAATCATCCATTTGCCGGATCTGCTGCTAGCTCTTTATATCCATATGGAATGGCAACAAATTTTTTGAAAGATCATGACAAATGGGAGATAGAGAAGCAATCTTCAACATTACTTGATAAAAATGTAATTATTATCAAAGGAAGCTTAAATGACGATGATTCTGATAAATACAATGCTTCATCTTTTAGATTTTGGGTTGAGAGACAAACCGGAATTCTCCTTAAAATGGAATTATATAAAGATGATCAAGTTGTAGAATCCCTGGTTACAAAGGAATTAGAGTTAAACAAAACTATAGATAAAAACAAATTTTCCATTGCTATACCTGAAGGCTATACATTAGATAAATAATCACAAGATTATTTCATACTCAAGTCATTGAAAATAGACCGATTACCTTCATCGGTCTATTTTTTCTAAACCAGGGAGGATTCAAAGTGAAAAAAATAGTGATATTGTTGTTATGTGTATCTTCGTTTGTGCTTAGCGCGTGCTTTCCAAAAGGCGAACAGAAGGATTCTTCAGGTTCGGTAAGCGTAGATACACCCAACGGTACTACACCTAATTTTATGGATATGGAATTGGACGAAAATCTAATGGTTGAAGCGGACATAACTTGCACTGATAATAAAAATTTAAAAATCAGCTCTATTTCTTTAAAGAATTTTGATGAGGACCAAATAAAAAAGACTTTTTTGAAAAACAAAACGATAGCAGAGACTCACGAAAATAATAACGAACTATTTCCTGAATATAAAGACAAATACTTTCAATTATCAGATGAATCGTATTTGATAATGGAATTAGGTTCTATAAGGTATACAGATGTTTTTTACAGTGATCGTAGCTACGACGATGTCATAAGCGGTTCCACCTACTTTATTCGTTCGGATTTAAAAGACGTATATAAAGAAACAACGCTTGATAACATAAATAAAAATGATGCGATTGAAAAGGTCAGGAATGCAGCAAATGAAGTGGGTATCTCCCAGTTAGGAGAACCAGAGGTGATCGCTCTTGATTTTGAAACGTTAGAAAGCGAATGGGAGGATTACGAAACAAAGGATGGGGGACATCCGCGAAAATGGGAAAAGGATGATGAAGCTTATATAGTCATTTTTCCTGTCGTTTATGACAACATAACCATTACTAACAAGGGGTATTCCAATGCTAATAATCAGATGTCTGTTATAGGAAGCCGGATTATGGGCGTTGTTAATAAAGATGGTTTGATTTTCTTTACAGGCAGTGGTATTTACGAATTAGGTGAAACGCTGAACGACAACATAACCCCGATTTCTTTAGAAACGGCTCTTGGAAAAGTAAAAAACAAGTATAAAGATGTTTTAATAACAGATCCGATTGTTATTTCCAAAATAGCATTGGAATATGTGCCAGTAATGTCGAATACTAAGGCTATTAAATATGAACTTATTCCTGCTTGGGTTTTCACAGCGAAACAGGACGTAACTTTTAATGAAAAAGGAGGAACATTCAAAGCTTCTGCAGAATTCACAATCATGATCAATGCGGAAACGGGTCAGGAATTACGTATCGGAGGTGAACGTTGAAAATGAAAAGAAGAGCATTGACGATGTCCTTTATGCAGGTGTTTGCCTCTCCGGTTTTTTATCTTTCAATCATTGGAGTTACTGTCCTGTGTTTTATAAGTATTTGGGAGAGAATATCCACCTCGGAAGCAGGAGTAACGGTCTTCTATAGTTTAGACATATTCATTGGTTTAACAATGCTAAAAAAATTAGTCGTTTTATTTGCGGCCCTTCCTTATGTAGCAAGCTTCTGCAGCGATTGGAAATGTCAATATATAAAACCAGTCGTTATTCGGACCGGAACAAAAAAGTATGTGTGGTCAAAGATCATTACCTGTTTTGTTAGCGGGTTATTAACTGTGTTTATAGGGCTAATCCTTTTTATAACCTTACTATCGTTTAAAGTGCCTTTGTTTCCAGATGAAAACTTGGACCAAGCAATCTATCCGCCATTCGCACCGCTAGCTGTGGGAGAATTCCCGATTTTATTTTTATTGGCCAAAAGTTTTGTTTTTAGTATGGCGGCAGCTTTTTGGACAGTGGTCGGATTGGCTGTGTCCGCATTCATTCCGATCCACTTTGTTGCGATCGCTGCACCAGTAATTGCGAGTTATGTCCTGGAAGAAATGACTATATTTCTACCTAATTGGCTCAACATTTATTTATTGACAGGGAGTGCGGATGTCATTCATCAAGGTCCCCTTGTCAGTATTGCCTACTTCATTTTTATTTTCATTCTGTTTTCTGTTTTAGCAGGGTTACTTTTTGATTATCAAGTAAAGAGGCGATTACGTAATGAAGTTGTTTAATATATCCCGATTGGTTTGTTATCAAAATTTTCGTAAATGGTCATCCAATTATAGAGTTTGGGTGATAGCAATCCTGCTCATCATTTTGACACACAATTTCACAAAGGAAATAGCCGATTTTGCAAGGGACATTAATATAGATGTTTCCCCTTGGATGTTTCCTTTTCTATTTACCCAGAAATTTATTAAGCTTCTTTTCTTTTTTCCATTGATCTTACTCTTTTGCGATGCTCCATTCGTAGATGATAATCAGCCGTACATCATAGCTAGAAGCGGTCGAATTCCATGGAGTATCGGGCAAATAGGGTATATTTTCATCGCTTCCGCTTGTTACTTTATCTTTTTGATGTCCATTACGATCATTATAAATCTTCCGAGTATTCAGTTTACAATGGAATGGGGAAAGGTTCTCGGAACGCTTGCAAATACAAATGCTTCCGTTGTGGTGGGGTTAAAAACGCTAATCACTTCTGGTACCCTTCACTATTTTTCCCCATTCCAAGCCATGTGGTTCTCTTTTTTGCTTTCATGGTTAGCTGGTGTTTTTTTGGGACTTATGATTTATGTGATCAATTCCCTTACTAATACGAGGATTTTTGGCGTGTTGACAGCATCATTCTTTCTGGTTTTAGATGCAACAGTTACAGGTAAACCTTATCTTTACCGCTTTTCTCCTGTTTCATGGAGCAATCTCGACCGTATTGATATTGAAGGAACCACACCAATGCCATCGATAACCTATATATATATTGGTTTTGCACTGCTTATTGTGACGATGATTATATTAGCCATTATTGTAAATCGTAAGCAGACAATTAATGTTTTACCCCCCATTTAAGGCAGAGAGGAGCTGTAAATATGAAGGTAGCTATAGAGATCGACAACTTAACAAAAAAATTTGGAGATACGACCGTTTTAGATAGAATCACCCTATCACTGGAGAAAAATAAAATTCATGGTTTAATAGGCAGAAACGGTTCGGGAAAAACGATGCTATTAAAGTGTATTTGTGGATTCGTCATCCCGACAACCGGAACAATCAAAGTGGACGGGCAGCAAATAGGAAAAGACTGCGATGTACCTGAGAATGTTGGAATCATTATTGAAGCCCCAGGATTTCTACCCAACTATGACGGATACACAAACTTAAAATTTCTGGCTGCTATCAAAAACAAAATTTCAAAAGAACAGATCCTTGCTATTATTGAAAAAGTAGGATTGGATCCAAAAAGTAAAAGACACGTGGGAAAATATTCTCTGGGCATGAGGCAACGGCTTGGGCTTGCCCAGGCTTTGATGGAAGCCCCGGATATCCTTATTCTTGATGAACCTATGAACGGCTTGGATAACCGGGGTGTCGCAGATATCCGTGAGCTGCTTCTGGAACTCAGAGACAGAGGCAAAACAATCATACTTGCCAGTCATGGAAAAGAGGATATTGAAATACTGTGTGACACGGTACATGAATTGGACCGTGGACAGATTATTAACTCAATTGTAAAACCTAATAAGTTGGAGTATGGAGCTAAAATCAGATAAAACATTTCAATTAAAGACTTTCAACACAAAAGATAGTGTCGGCATATAAGATATACTTAATATGCCGACAATCTTAAAGCATTTTCTTTTGGAAAGCAGCGACACTATCATATTCATCTTCCAACAGTCTTGATATTCTGATGAAAATAGGAATTAACTCTTTGTAAACCAAAACATTATCATGGTTCGGCTTATGGTAGGTATGAGCGCCGACCATTTCTGAAACGACATTTAATGAATCGATTTTACCCAAGCCGTACAAACCGAGGATTGCAGCTCCGAGGCAGGAACTCTCAAAGCTTTCCGGTACATACACGTCTTGATCAAAGATATCAGCCATCGTTTGCCGCCAAAGCTTGGATCTTGCAAATCCTCCGGTTGCTTGAATTCTGTTCGGAGTGCTGCACATTGCTTGCCTCGATTACTTGTTGAATTGTTTTAATGACAGCTGCAAAAATCTCATCCGGATCCTGTTCTGCCGTTTCCGCGGCAGGACTATATAAAGGGTACTCAATACCACAGCTTTCGATAATTGAACGGTCCAGCGAAAAGAGAACAGATTTGGTACTGGTTGTTCCAATGTCACCGCTAATCATTGCACATGCCCCATTTCGCGCACCTTCCATTTCACCGCTCGTTCCGACATCGAGAAAATAAACACCTTGTTTTTTTAATTCTTCTGCGCGGCGAATCGATTCTTTATAATTTGAATTTCCTCCGTCAATGATGATATCTCCCGTCTGCAGCAAAGCTTTTAGATCGTGCAGAACATTCTCAGTGATTTACCCGGACGGAACCATTAGCCAAATAATTCGTGGACTGGGAAGCTGTTCGACCAATGCTGAAAGAGATGAAACCCCGGTAGCGCCATCCTTGGAAATGCTTTTGACGTTCGCGGTTTGACATCCGTTGCTACTTCTTCATATCGGTGATCGATCAAATTTAAGCTTAGGTTATACCCCATTTTTCCCAGACCAACGATGCCTATTTTCATAGTTCAGGAGCTCCTTTTGAAATATTTTTTCATGATAATACTAATTATAAGAAATATTTTTTGTTTTGTATTCGGTTACAAAAAAATATTTTTTCTCTGAAAAATATGCTATATTAAACTATCCACTTATTTCGGAAAATGTATCCATTGTCGAGAACAATCCAGCAGAACGCAAAATTTATGGCTTTTTTATGGTCATGCGCCGAACAAATTAGAAAGGGAGAATGGTTTATGTCCACTAATCTGGGAAAGATTCGTTCCTACTATACAAGATTAAGTGATAAGGAGAAAAGGATCGCAAATTATATATTGGATAACCCGGAAAAGTTTATTCACCATACGATCAACGAAGTAGCGGAAGAATTAAATGTAGCGGATGCTACAGTCTTTCGCTTTTGTAAGCGAATTGGATTTAAAGGCTATCAAGCGATGAAAATTGCCCTTGCTTCTGAAATTATGACACCTATTCAGCAAATTCATGAAGAAATAACCGAACTGGATGACGAAAAATCGGTGGCTGAAAAAGTGTTTAAATCGAATATCAGAACATTGGAAAATACATTGCAAATTCTTGATGGAAATTCGATTCAAGAAGCGGTCAAGCTAATTATGCAAGCAAACCGGGTTGAGCTGTACGGGACGGGAGGCTCGGCAGTGATTGCCATGGATGCCTATCATAAATTTATCAGAACAGGCATAAAAGCGTTTGCGTTTCTCGATGCCCATTTCCAGCTGATGTCGGCTTCCCAGTTAACTGAGCAGGATGTTGCGATTCTAATTTCCCATTCAGGAACCAATAAGGATACAATCCGTATTTTGAATACGCTGCAGGAAAATAAGGTCAAAACAATCGGGATTACGGGCTTCCCAAAATCTCCTGTAGGTCAGAGAGTTGACGTCCCTCTCTATACAAGTTCAGAAGAAACAGAGTACCGGTCTGAAGCATTGGCCTCCCGGATAGGCCAACTGAGTCTGATTGATGCCCTGTATGTCAATATGATGATTTTAAATAAAGAGAAGGCCAAAAAATCCCTTGAAAAAGTAAGAAGCGCCATTTCTGAAACACGGGTTTAAGTGATTTTGCCATTTGTAAGCGGATCCATTTAATGATATGGCTCTTTTTTTGTGAAAAGAGTTTTCTAGGTGAACTTGCTGCTATACGATACAAAGGAAATAAAAGAGCTTCCAGCCTCATTGACGGGTACATAAGGGCGACTCTCAGTTACACTAGTGTTTATCGATTTGATTTCCATCTTATTTGTAACAGTGATAAAATGAAACTATAAAAGTAGTTTTTTTAGCCGAAAATATGGAGGGATCACGATGAGTGGACAATCGGTAACGATTAGCACTGCAAAAGCCGCGACCGAATTTAAGGTGAACAGAATGGCCTGCTACCATCGGGTAAAGGTTCTGGAGGTTATAAGTCCCGGTAATGAGCCCATCTATTTGTTTTTTTATAAAAACCGCTTTATTTTTGGTAAATCTGCGAAAATAACCGAACATTCCCGTTTGGAAAAGGTTTTTACAGAAGGGATTGTCTTTTTATCACCCCATCCGCTTATTGATGCTATGCTTCTTCAGCAGCAAACCTTCCCATTGAAGCTGGAAAAACAGGTCCAAAGCATGCTCCGAAAGCAATATTCTTCACAAGAAACTGCACTCATTCTCACTTTTTTTGATTCCTTTATGCCGAAAAAGGCCATCATTGATACGATGAAAACTTTCTTTTACGAATACCGGCGAAATGGCCAGCTCCGCTTTGCCTACCAAATTCTCATGATTATTCTTGATTTTGAACCGGAAAATACGTGGGCACAAGAACTTTCCCACCATGTGTATTACCAAAAATATAAGCTCCTTTATGACAGGATGGATCCGGAACTGCACGTTAAAGATTCCCTTTATTCCGAGATGAATGCCTTTTATCAAAAGGAGAGCGAACCTCATTTTGCTTATTTGCAAACGGTTTTATTGAAGGAAGCGAGGTGGCATGACCTGCTCGTCCTATACATTGATTATTTCCGCACAGCAAGCAATCCGCAAGACAAACATTATGACCAGTTTATTCAATTGATTACTGCTCATCTGCCAGAAGAAGAACGGTCTGTCTTATTATCGGATCCTTATCTTCAAAAAGTTGTAAAAGGAAACCGGCTCCGGAAGGAAGTATTTGAAACGATGATTGATGTTGGAAAATACGAAGATGCAATCAATCTGATCATTGAACAGCCGCGTTCCAATATCACCGGGCCCCAGCATCAGCAGCTAGCAGGATTATTTGAAAAAAACTCTTTGAACATCAAGAAAATACATTTAGAAAACCTGCGCACATACCTTATTCATGAACCAAACGATGACAATCTGGAAAAGATACTGCAATCCTTTATTCCTCTATTATTAAGTGAGTACAGCATCACCTATGTCCATAATTGGCTCCAGCCTTTGTTGCAAGTTGAAAATCCCCTTCCGATCACAAAATCAGTTAAGTTAATGTTTGCGATCCAAGATGACCCGGACAAACAATTTATGCTTGGCCAGTATTATCATAAATTTAAGCAGTACGATAAAGCGATCGAGTGTTTTACGTGGGAAATGGAACTAAATCCCGACGATCCGAATCCTGTCCAATGGCTGACAAAGGTTTATCGCGAGCTCGGGATGATTGAAGAATCGAATAATTATTTGTACATCTACTCCAATATGCAAAAAGCTTGAACCGGCAGGCCGGCTTAATTTATAACCTGGCGTCCTTAGCATAAGCTTGATGGAATTGGTTTCTGTTAAGAGATTCATTTTTTTAAAGGCCTCCAAGCTGAAAAAGATTGGCAGAACAATTCCGCCATCAGTTCTGCTATAATTTAGAAATAATAAAGATATGGAATAAGGGTGATGATCTTGAATAAACAGCTGAAGACCGGCCTGGTGCTTGATGTTGAAACGACAGGGCTTAGTCCAAAGTCAGATGAAATCATTGAGCTTGCTTTAAAGTTATTTTCTTATCGGGAGGATACAGGAGAGGTTCTTGACATCATTGATGAGAATTCTTTTCTCAGAGAGCCAATTTCAAAATCTGCCCGGAAAAATTATCAGCAAGCCTTTAAAATTCATGGTATCCCTTATCAGTCGGTGATGGGCAAAAGCTTTTATGATGCCAAAGTGAAATCTTTTTTTTACAGGGCGGATACCGTTTTTGCCCATAATGCATCCTTTGACCGGAGTTTTTTGTACTGGATGTACCCGGAGGTTAACGATTTAAAATGGTATTACACCATGAAAGGTGTTGCCTGGAAAGACTATGGTTTTCCCAACAGCAAGCTGCTGACCCTATTAAAATCACATAGCATTACCGACTACCAGACACATAGGGCGTTGGATGATATTACATACCTAATGGAATTGCTTAAAAAGTTAAGTCCTAAAGGAGCTCCCTACCTCAAAGAAGTTCTCCAAAAGCGGCCAATGAGCAAGTATCAACCGGCAGGAGCCAAAAAAAGTTACAAGCGTTCACTTGCTATGGAGGAGAATGGCAGGGATGCAATAAATGAATACTATTCATAATAATGTAACTTTTTGCAAACTATGTATGATGAGGCTCCTTCACTTTAAGGTCGGAAGTGGGGGAGTGTTGCATTAAATAGGAGCTGTTAAGTGCTTAGAGCATTTTTTTGTTGAACTAAAATTTGATACGAAAGCTATTTATAAAAGCTAAGAATTGTTTTTGTGAATCGAGTAAAATCGTCAAGGTGGACCTCGATTACTTTTTGAAGAATATTCAGTTGAATAGTTCGATAGTCATGTACAGCGATATTTCTAAATCCAACCATTGCTTTCATTTGTCTGCTTAATTCATCATTAATAATTTTTTGTGAGTGCAGAATGTCAAAAGCATCTCTGCTTGATTGCGGCAAACCAAGCCCTTCTGTGGCAATGATGTGCATGGCGATATCAATACAAGCTTCGCAGGATCTTTGAATATTGAGGATGATCGAGTCCTGCTTTGTAAAATTGTTTAGATTGTCCGGGTTGTCCTTATATTCTTCACGAACCCTCTTTATACAACGTTCAATAATACTGACTTTATTAAGGATGACGTCATTTTTCATAGATAATCCCGCTTTCAAAAATTTTATCCAATATAACCTGCCGTTCTTCGTTGAGCTTTGCATACATTTTTAAAGTCTTCATCTCGAACGCTCTTTTTGCAGCTTCATCAGCACAATAAATCGTTTTTCCCGTTGTAATAATTTGAGCTTGAAAGACGGTGGACGACCGGGACAAATCAATAAGGTCAACATCCCTTTCCGCATAATCAGCGAGCTGCTGAGAGAGAATAAATAAATCGTATGGTGTAAATGACTTATTGCTAAAAAAAGCAATATCGAGATCGCTATTTTGGTTTGCTATTCCTTTCGCTGCCGAACCGAATAGGATAACAAAAACTGGTTCAAGTTCCGTCACCAAAGTGTTTATGATTTTCTTACATATCAGTTCGCTCACCTCAATCACTCCAACTCGTTATTTCCTAGTTAAACTTAATTTTAAACAAGAAATTAAGGTTTTAAAATCTTTTTTTAAAAGATCATATAGAAAATTGAATTAAAGAAGATAATAGATGTTCCTCGAACAAAAAAGCCGACTGTCCCAGACACAATCGGCTTTAATCATTCTTTGCTGTGCTGTCAGTTTCCAGCCATGTTTGGGACCATTTTTCTATTTCCCTCATGAGTGGTTCCAGAGATAAACCTTTTTCGGTCAAGGAGTATTCGATTCGAACAGGGGTTTCCGGAAAAACTTCGCGTTTTACAATTCCCTGATTCTCCAATTCCTTTAATCTTTCTGAAAGCAGTCTGCCGCTCACTCCGATAGCAGTTTCAATAGCACAAAAACGCTGCGGGCCGGAGAGCATTTGGTAAATGATCAGCCCTGTCCATCGCTGGCTTAAAATACTCATCGCTTTTTCAAATCTCGGGCAAAGTGCAGATTGATTCATTTTTCCATCCTCCCGTTGGTTATATTATATCCTATTATAAAAAATAATAATATTATTTCATGTAATTTCTTTACTTGACATAATTAAATTACAAAAATATAATTACTTACATAAAGTAACTAAGTACAATGAGCATGAATAGTAAATAATAAGAAAGAATCCGGATACATTTTTGCTAAATGAATATTTATACACAGGAGGTTCTTATGGAATTTCATCGCCAGCCGCACACATTCGTTCGTCACGTTGACTTAAAGGTGGAAAACCTGGAGCGGTCTTTAAATTTTTATCAACACATGATTGGGTTTCGCGTTTTGGAGCAATCAGCCGGAAAAGCGGTTTTAACTGCGGATGGGCGAACTCCCCTGTTGTCGATCGAACAGCCGGAAAATGTGGTTCCGAAACAGCCACGCACTACAGGTTTATACCATTACGCACTGTTGCTCCCGAAACGGTCCGATTTAGCAGCGGTTTTAAAGCACTTTATCAAAAATGGCTATCCACTGCAAGGAGCTTCTGACCATCTTGTCAGCGAAGCGCTGTATTTAGCAGACCCGGACGGGAATGGGATTGAGATTTATAGCGACCGGCCAGCTTCAACATGGGACTGGCACAATGGCGAAGTGGTGATGACAACCGAACGGTTGGACGCAGAAGACCTGCTTGCCGAGGGGGACGGAAAAGAGTGGAATGGCCTTCCTGAAGGGACATTAATGGGACATATTCACTTGCATGTAGCCGAATTACAAAAAACTGAACAGTTTTATGTTCAGGGTCTGGGATTTGATATAGCAACCCGTTACGGAAATCAGGCATTGTTTATCTCTACCGGCGGATATCACCATCACATCGGCTTGAATACATGGAATGGAGTGGGAGCACCGGCGCCTGCTGAAAACAGTGTTGGATTGAATTGGTTTTCTTTAGTGCTGCCCAATGAACAAGCGAGAAAAGAAGTGATCGGGCAGCTCCATAAAATTGGTGCCACGGTTCGGGAAGAAAATGGTGTCTTCCTGACCGAGGATCCGTCCGGAAACCGTATTCAGTTAGTAGTTTAAAAAACAAAGAGGCGGAGCCTTACAAGGCTCCGCCTCTTTGTATGTTTAAAGCTTAAACGAGCTTTTCAGTGATACGATCAAGTTGAAAACTGCTTTTGCCTCTGTTGCAAGCTTTGGATCGACATTAAAGTACCCGTGCCTGAAAAATTGGAATTTATCGTGCGGCTTCACATCTTTCATGTTTGGTTCGATAAACCCCTGCAAGATTTGCAAGGAATTTTCATTTACATAATCAAGGAACGTTTTCTCTTCCATGCTGTCCAAATCTTCAGTTTCGTTGTCATCCGCATCGAGAATCAATGGCTCATACAGGCGGAACTCGGCAGGAATTGCTTGAGATGCTTCAACCCAGTGCAGCGTTCCTTTCACTTTTCGGCCGGTAAAGCCTGTCCCGCTTTTTGTTTCGGGATCGTACGTGCAGCGAAGCTCAACCACTTCGCCGTTCTCGTTTTTAATGACTTCCTCACATTTGATAAAGTAGGCATGCTTTAAGCGCACTTCATTTCCAGGGAAAAGTCTGAAATACTTTTTCGGCGGATTTTCCATGAAGTCATCCTGCTCGATATAGATTTCTCTTGAAAAAGGAATTTGGCGCATTCCCATTTCCGGATTTTCCGGATTGATTTCGGCATCAAGCATTTCCACCTGACCTTCCGGGTAGTTGGTAATGACGACCTTTAAAGGCCGCAAAACACCCATTGTTCTTGGTGCTTTCAGCTTGAGATCCTCCCTGACAAAGTGCTCCAGCATCGCTGAATCAACCGTTGCAAACCCTTTTGAGATACCTGTTGCCTGAATAAACTCGCGGATAGCTTCCGGGGTGTAGCCTCTTCTTCTTAACCCGGAAAGGGTCGGCATCCTTGGGTCATCCCAGCCATCCACAAAACCTTCATCGACGAGCTGCTTTAGCTTTCGTTTGCTCATCACCGTGTTTGTCAGGTTTAGCCGGCCGAATTCAATTTGCTGTGGCCTGTTTTCCATTTCGCATTCTTCAACGACCCAATTATAAAGAGGGCGTTGATCTTCAAATTCGGTTGTACAAAGAGAATGGGTGACACCTTCAATAGCATCCTCAAGCGGGTGGGCAAAGCCATACATCGGATAAATGCACCATTTATCACCGGTGTTGTGGTGTGTCGCATGGGAAACCCGGTATATAACGGGATCGCGCAAATTAAGGTTTGGTGACGACATATCAATTTTTGCACGCAGCACCTTGGCGCCATTTTCAAACTCGCCCTTGCGCATTCTTTCGAATAAATCCAGGTTCTCCTCAATCGAACGATTCCGGTAAGGACTCTCTTTTCCAGGTTCCGTTAAAGTACCGCGGTACTGGCGGATTTCCTCCTGCGATAGGTCATCTACATATGCTTTTCCCTTTTTGATCAACAGGACGGCCCTGTTGTACATTTCTTCAAAATAGTCGGAGGCAAAGCGCAGTTCGTCCCATTCGTAGCCAAGCCATTTGACATCTTCTTTGATTGCATCAACAAATTCCCGGTCTTCCTTCAATGGATTGGTGTCATCAAAGCGCAAGTTGGTTTTGCCATTAAAATCATCGGCCAGGCCAAAATTAATGACAATCGACTTTGCGTGGCCAATGTGGAGGTAGCCGTTCGGTTCCGGCGGAAAACGGGTGACGACCTTGTCGCGTTTTCCTGTTTCCAAATCCTCTTGAATAATGGTCCGAATAAAGTTTGACGAGTTTTGTTCCAAACTGTATCAGCCTTTCTTTTTATGTAAGTTATCTCTTATTTTAAGGATATCCCTTATATATTTCCATAGAACTTTATACTACTGATAATCGCGCATAAATTCAAGCGTGCTGCGGAAAATACATAAAAAATCGAGCATAACGATCGCTTGCTTACTAACAAAAGATCAGAATAAAAAGAGTTATCGCAAAAAATAATTGTAATATAGTTTATGTGTGTATTTCAGACAAAGAAAAAGGCGGATGCTTTCCAGTAAAAACAGTTGGAAATTGCATCCCTTTTATAAACATAATTTTCTATATTTATAGTGTCCGTATTTATTTCGAAAATTCGTCCTTATTGGTTCTTGAAAATTTCGTAATAAAACAAATTGGCAGTATTTTATCAGAATAGCTATGCTGCCAAAATCCGCATTATCACGTTAAAGCGTTTATGCTTTTAATTGTAAAAATTTCTTTTGTGCACCCTTAAAAATTTTTCTTTTTTCATTTTAGAAATGAAGAAATGAAAATTTTTTCATGTAAATTGCACCAGTATAGTGAGGTAAAATATAGGAATTATAACTGTTTTTTTATTAACTTAGGAACATTATCATATTTTTTAGTTTTCTTTATATTGAAAAAATTACTTCTTAACTGTATACTTTCATTCATAAAGTAATAACTAAGTGATTAGTAGAACTTTAGATAAAGAGAAATGAAGTTGAGGTGGCTGACATAAATGGCTCAAAATGCTCTATTAAATGTTGAGGGGTTAAAGACATATTTTGATTTGGACAACAAGTTGGTAGCCAAGGCTGTCGACGGTGTTGACTTTTCAATAAATCCAGGCGAGACAGTTGCACTCGTTGGAGAATCAGGCAGCGGGAAAAGTATTACATCGCTGTCGATCATGAAGCTGATCAACAAGCCGGGCAAAATTAAAGGCGGTAAAATTTTATTTGGCGGCAAGGATCTTGTCAGCCTGTCCGATAAAGAAATGTCGAGAGTACGCGGCAGTGAAATCGCGATGATTTTCCAGGAACCAATGACTGCGTTAAACCCGGTGTTTACAATTGGCAACCAAATTGTCGAAACATTAGTAAGACATAAAAAATTATCAAAAAAACAAGCGCATCAAAGAGCGGTAGAACTTTTGAAGATTGTCGGTTTTCCAAGAGCGGAAGAGACGATGAAGGAATATCCTCACCAGCTGTCAGGGGGAATGAGGCAAAGGGCAATGATCGCGATCGCGATTTCCTGCGATCCAAAATTATTGATTGCGGACGAGCCAACAACAGCACTTGATGTAACGATTCAAGCACAAATTCTCGATCTTCTGGATGAGATGAAGAAGAAATTTAATATGGCTGTCTTGCTGATCACGCATGACCTTGGTGTTGTCGCAGAGTATGCAGACCGGGTAATGGTTATGTATGGCGGACAAATCGTCGAAGAAACGACTGTTGAACAGCTATTTGAAGAGCCGAAGCACCCTTATACAACTGGATTGCTTGAAAGCTTGCCAGCCCTGGATAAAGACGTTGAGAGACTTGGATCGATTAAAGGCACAGTTCCGCCTGCATATAACTTTCCTGTCGGCTGCCGTTTTTCCGACCGCTGTCCGCATGTGATGGATAAATGCCGGCAGGCCAACCCGGACCTCTATGTTACTGAACCGGGTCATAACGTGCGCTGCTATCTATATGAATAAGGGGGATTAACAAGTGTCAGTTATAGAACAAGAGATAAAAAAAGAGACAAAGCATGACTTGATCATGCAGGCAAAAAACATCAAAAAGTATTTCCCCATCAAGGGCGGGATTTTGAGGCATACAGTTGGACATGTAAAAGCTGTAGATGACGTATCGCTTGATATTAGAAGAGGTGAAACGCTTGGTGTTGTTGGTGAATCGGGCTCGGGAAAGTCGACGCTTGGGCGGGTGCTTTTACGTTTACTCGATCCGACAGAAGGGCAAATTCTCTTTGAAAATGATGATATCACGACTTTGGGAAACCGGAAGATGCGCCCCTACCGACGGGATATGCAAATGATTTTCCAGGATCCGTTTGCTTCGCTAAACCCGAAAATGAGCGTCGGTGAGCTCATTGAAGAACCGTTGCTTGTTCAAACGAACAAAAGTAAAAGCGAGCGCAAGGAAATAGCGAGCAGCTTGCTTGAAAAAGTAGGGCTTCGCCCCGATGCGAGACATAAATACCCCCACGAGTTTTCCGGCGGGCAGCGCCAGCGGATCAGTATTGCCAGGGCGCTTACTCTTAACCCAAAGTTTATCATTGGTGACGAACCGGTATCAGCGCTTGACGTATCCATTCAAGCCCAGGTTCTTAACCTGATGGCTGATCTCCAGGATGAGTTTGATCTAACATATTTGTTTATTGCCCATGATTTGAGTGTCGTTAAACATATCAGTGACCGGGTAGCGGTAATGTATCTAGGGCGTATTGCTGAAATATCTCCCAAGAAAGATCTATATGAAACTCCACTTCATCCTTATACACAGGCTTTGCTGTCGGCAGTACCAACCATCGATGTCCGAAACCGCAGGGAGAAAATTATTTTAAAAGGGGATTTGCCAAGTCCGTCAAATCCTCCATCAGGCTGTGCATTCCGGACTCGTTGTCCACATGCCCACGAACGCTGTGCAGTTGATCGTCCGGAATTAATTGACGTTGGCAACGATCATTTGGTTGCATGCCATTTGTATGATAAATAATCAAACTGCTAATTGATCTAAGGAGGTGGTGCTGAACGGAGATATTGAATGTTCCACCATGTAAAACCGAAAATTTAAAAGGGGTGAATATTTTTGAAAGAGAAGAAACGTTGGTTACAAATGCTTGTGTTTGTTTTAGTATTAGGATTGCTTGCTGCGTGTAGTGGCGGCGGCGATAAGCCTGCGTCAGACGATGGCAAAGGTGACGAAACAGCCGGAGAGCCGCAAAAAGGCGGTACGTTAACAGGTGCAATGGATACTGCCCCAGAGGGAGTATTCAACCCAATTTTCTACACATCAGCTTATGAAAAAAATATTCTTTATTTCACTCACGAAGCATTGCTTACCCAGAATAAAGATTTAGAGTTTATTCCAAAGCTCGCGAAATCTTGGGAATTTAATGAGGATCAAACTGAAGTAACTTTTAAACTACAGGAAAATGTAAAATGGCATGATGGCGAGCCATTCACTGCCGATGATGTTGTGTTTACTTACAAAGCGATATCAAGTCCTGGATATGCTGAGGCTGGCGGTGTACGACAAGACTTCGCTGTCCGCTTGCTAGGCTATGAAGAATTCTCTACTGGAATTCCCGGGTGTTGTCGCAGTTGATGATCACACGGTTACATTCAAGTTTGCCGAGCCGAACGTAACAGCACTTAAGGATGCATCTTTCGATATTATCCCTGAGCACATCTTTAAAGATGTTCCTATTGCTGAAATTCCTAAACATGAAGGGACACTGGAGGCTGGCAAAGTTATCGGTACCGGTCCGTTCAAGTTCACTGAAATGGTGGATGGGGAGCAATACGTTCTTGAACGAAATGAAGATTACTGGGACGGCGAGCCATACTTAGATAAAGTTGTTTGGCGAATTGTTGACCAGGCTGTTATCCTTGGAATGCTGGAAAATGGCGAAATCGATTTTGTTGCGGAGCCAAATGGATTCCAGGCAGCCGACTATGAAACTGTAGCTGCAATGGATAACCTTCAAATTATTGAACAGCCTGACTTTGGATACCAAATCATGGGCTTTATGCATAATCACCGGACACCGGAAGATGCTGCATCTGGTGCAATTAAACCTGAGAATTGGGTACCAAACGAAAAATTGTCTAACAAAAATGTTCGTCAGGCAATGGCCTACGCAATTGACCGTCAAGGTTTAATTGATGGATTGCTGTATGGCCAGGGCAATGTTATCAACGCACCAATTGCCACACAATTCCCGGCTTATGATGATGAAAAACCGAACCAATACAAATATGACCCGAAAAAAGCAAAAGAAATGCTTGATAAAGAGGGCTATGTTGATACGAACAATGACGGTTTCCGTGAAACTCCAGAAGGTGAAGAATGGGTATTGACATTGAACTATCCAATTGGAAACAAGCTTCGTGAAAAATCTGCACCAATTATTAAAGAGATGTTAGAAGAAGTAGGTATTAAAATTGACCTTCGTCAGCCAATGGAGTTTGCTGCGTATGCCGAAGCGCTTGAGAAAGATAATCAGGACTGGGATCTTTACCTATTAGGGTGGAGCCTTGATTCTGGTGATCCAGATCCTAGTGGATTATGGTCTACAGATGCAGGTTATAACTATGGACGTTGGAAAAATCCAGAAGCAGATCAGCTGTTGGCAGATGCAATGAAAGCACCGGAAGCATTTGACGCAGAATACCGTAACAAGGTATACAGCGACTGGCAAGTAATGTTCCAGGACGATCTTCCTGCATTAATTCTTTATGCGCAAGACAGCTTGTGGGCATATAATAAGCGTCTGCAGAGTGTTGAAGAATTGCCGTATACCATGATTAATAATCCACACAAGTGGTGGGTAACAGAATAAACGGGAAAAGACTTACAGGAAAGAGCGTGTGGATAACGCCGCACGTTCTTTTCTTTTCAAGAAGTAAAAGTATTGCTCAAGCGCATCACTTTCCGGCAAGTAAGAGATAATCGGCTGGACGTTTCTCCATCCAAAGAGAGTCTTTACCTACTCGGATGGATCAATTAGTGCGCTTGTGCTGTTTAGAATGGAGGAGGAAACGTTGTACAAGTACATCATTCGACGCTTTCTTGTTTTTATACCAATGCTCTTCGTCCTCACCATTGCTGTTTATGCATTGATTCATGCCGCACCGGGAGATCCGATCGCCGGTCGACTTCTAGATCCGAATATCGATCCTGCGGCGATTGAGAAGCAAAGGGAAGCCCTTGGGCTAAATGATCCCGTACATGTTCAGTACTGGAATTGGGTGAAGAATGCTGCCAAAGGTGATTTTGGACAATCGATTGCTTATAAGGGACGTTCCGTATCCGATTTAATTGGAGACCGGATTATCAATACATTGTATTTAGGAACTTTCGCGCTGATTCTTACGCTAATTGTCGGGATTCCGATTGGTATTTATTCTGCTCGTAAGCCATATTCACTGCTTGATTATGGCGCAACTGCATTTGGCTTCTTTGGACTTGCGGTTCCAAGCTTCTTTTTCGGCTTAGTCATTATTTACTTTTTCTCAATTCACCTGGGCTGGTTTCCGTCGCAAGGTTCAGTTTCATCTCCAGGACTTACAGGTATGGAACTGTTTGTAGACAGGCTTCACCATCTAATCTTGCCGGGCATTACACTTGGTTTAGCAGGAACTGCTTCTTATATGCGCTATATGCGTTCCGAAGTACTTGATGTGCTTGGCAGTGATTATATTCGGACGGCGAAAGCTAAAGGAATGACAGACCGGACTGTGTTGTACAAGCATACCCTCCGCAATGCCATGATTCCTATCATTACTTTGCTCGGTTTTGAAATTGGTACACTGCTCAGTGGTGCCATTATTACCGAAGGGGTATTCCAATTTCCGGGTATTGGTACACTATTTATCACATCGATCGGAAATCGTGATTATCCGGTTATCATGGCCCTTAACTTAATGTTTGGTTTCTTTATTTTATTAGGCAATTTATTGGCCGATATATTCTACAGCATCGTCGACCCAAGAATTCGCTACGACTGAGGTGAAAAATATGCAACTTAATCCGCAAGATACGGTAAATACAAATCCGGAAATCGAGCCGCAAGGCAAGTCGGAATATGGAAAAACACCTTTCCAGCTTGCGTTAGCGCGTTTTATGAAAAACAAATTAGCAGTCGCTGGCGTGATCATTCTTGCTTTGATCATCATTATGGTGATTCTTGCACCAGTTTTTACGGACCATAGTCCAACTAAATCCAATTTATTGATGATTGAACGTCCGCCAAGTGACGAACACCCGCTTGGAAATGACAGCTCAGGCAGGGATAATCTTTCCCGTTTTCTATACGGAGGAAGAATTTCTCTAATTGTAGGCTTTAGTGCGATGTTATTTACACTCGTAATTGGTGTAACATTAGGCTCAATCGCTGGTTATTATGGCGGAAAAATTGATGCAATCATTATGCGTGCTGCTGACATGATGCTGGTTCTGCCATTCCTTGTTATTGTTTTAACGGTTGTCGCGATTTTAGAAAATGTAACAATAGGTATTTTTGTTACGATAATCGCCCTAACCACATGGCCAAACCTCACACGGATCATACGAGGTACTTATTTATCTCTCCGTGAACAAGAGTTTATACTTGGGGCCAAGGCAATCGGTGCCAGTGATGCCCGAATCATCTTTAAGCATTTCATCCCGAATGCCATCGGTCCAATTGTTGTAAATGCATCATTGATGATGGCAACGATGATCATCGTTGAATCGGCACTCAGCTTTCTCGGTTTTGGAATTCCGCAGCCTACGCCAACATGGGGCAATATGATTTCCGAGGCGCAAAGCTTGCGTATTCTGCGTAACAGCCCGGAAGCGTGGGTACCGCCGGGACTTGCCATTTTAACAACGGTTCTTTGTATTAACTTTATCGGGGATGGTCTCCGCGATGCGTTTGACCCGAAAAGTAATAGACGTTAACACCTAGACCTGCTGATGATGACCCTCAGCAGGTTCTATCTATATTAGCTTTAATACATAATTGGGGAAAATAAAATAGCTTGAAATTCCAGCTTTATATTGGGTTATCATGAAAATAAATCGGGAAAAGTAAATAAGGTGAAAGAACCGAATCACAACCGGTTCTTTTTTGTATTTTTGCACCTGATTTTTAAATTCCTTTTTTACGTTAAGTGTGTTAATATTTAGCGGGACGAAATATAATCATGTTTAGAAGGACTAATCTGCACATGGATCTTCATGCTGGAAGGTTCCTTTTTAAAATCAAAGGGAGGGAGATCCTTGGATCAACATAACGTAAAAGAAACGCTATGGACAAAGTCCTTTATTATGCTAATGGCAGGGAATTTGTTCGTGTTTATGTCATTTCAAATGCTGATTCCCACTTTGCCGCCGTATATCAAGTCAATTGGTGCGTCAGGGCTGCAGATTGGTCTTGTGACTGCCCTTTTTTCAATAGGGGCGGTCTTCAGCCGGCCGTTTATCGGATATTTACTCGAGTATAAAGCAAGGAAGCCACTTGTGTTAATTGGGGCACTGGCACTTTTGCTGATTACAGTGTTTTATCCGATTTCCCAAATTGTCGCCATCTTCCTGTTTCTCCGCTTCATTCATGGACTTGCCTGGGGCTGGTCTACTACTGTAAATGGAACTGCGGCTGTTGACATAGTTCCTAACTCACGATTAGGTGAAGGAATGGGTTATTATGGCTTGTCGGTTACGATTGGTATGATCATCGCTCCAAGCCTCGGAATATATTTGTTTCAGGTAACATCTTTTGAAAATTTAATCTATATATCAGTGGCATTAGGAGTCATTGCCATTTTGCTCCTGGCGATTGTGCGCTACCGGACACCGGCAGTTGTTGAAAAAACAAGCAAAGAGGAATTGAAATTTTCCTACTTCGGTTCGCTGATAGAAAAAACAAGCTGGTACCCTGCATTTGTAACAGTCATGATCACCTTTGGCTATGGATCGGTTGTCACGTTTATCGTTATTTTTGGCGAAGAGCGCGGCATTGATCAAATCTTTCTGTTTTATTTGTTCAATGCGATTATGGCTTCTTTATCAAGACCTTTTGCCGGAAAATGGTTTGACCGGAGAGGACCGTTCGGACTTGTCCTGTTCTGTACTTCGTTAACGTTTATCGGAATGTGGGTTCTTTCCTTCGCCCATTCAAACCTCTTTATCATCATCGCGGGAACATTGTTTGGAGCGGGTTTTGGATCTTTGATTCCAACTTTGCAATCGTGGACACTGTCAATGACTCCTCCGCACCGTCGCGGGGTCGCAAATGGTATGTTCTTTTCAGCAATGGACCTTGGAATTGGCCTTGGAGGAGTCGTATTTGGCTTGCTGGCCCAATATGTTGAAACAGCTGCACTTTTCCAGATTTCAAGTATTTTTCTCGTGATTGCCATCATCTTCACTTTTATTGAAGCACGCAGGGGATTGTTGCGCAGCCGCCGCACAGCATCTTCGCAATAATAAAATAAAAAGCGATTAAGAGCGGGTTTCCCCCCTTAAACGCTTTTTTATTTTGTCAGCAATATTAAATTTTTAACAATCAGCGATCATTCTGTATTATAAATGAAAGCTAAATGAAACTTTTTGACGAAGTAACTCTGGTAAAATAATAAGGATAAAGACTTATAGCATATTTACCACTCTCTTGTCATATAGCAATTATTATACTATGGACTTGGAGGAACTTTGAGTCCGATGTCTAGTCGTCCAGCTCCAGTGCCTAGCCCTTCGAGTCGCTTCGGTCCTGCCAATGAAGTCAAAGAACGACTTCACTGTCAGGCCGTCCGACGTACAGGACGTACTAGTGCCGACGTTGCCACAGGACGTGGCGATCTTAGTCGGCCAGCGCTTGTCAGGGCTGTTCAAGGCACTTACGCTTTTGTTCAAGTAAGATGACTTGTAAATACGATCAGCGGAGGAAAGAATTGTGGAAAAGCAATTAATTAAAAAGGAATTTTACCGAACATTTACCGATGAAATTGATGCCAACCAGCCTGCGCGTGTACTGGGTGAGCTTTACGTAAAAGAACAGCAGAAGGATGTGCCTGATTTGTCCTACATCCGTTTTGCCCAGGGGGAAGTTTACTACGCGAACTATGATTTTGAAGCTGCCATTTTTAAATGGGAAAATATCGATAATGAACTTGAACCGTGGGCGAAAAAAAATACGGCTGATGCCTATTTTGCGCTTGAAATATTATCAACTGCCGAGAATATCTATAAATCGGTTCAAACCGATAACGTCATTTTGAAAACAGAAGTTTTCCTGCAATTGTTCACCCTCTACATACAGCAGGGCAAATTGGACAGTGCCACAAAAGTAATAAAAGAAGCGGTTGCTCTCAATCCTGATTATCCAAACGTTACTGAAATCGCAAGAACTTTCTTTGAGGAGCACGGAGATGCAAGAAATGCGGTTGAACTGGCAGTGAACGAGGCAATCAGGACGCAATCGGTACACTGGTTTGATCTTTTAAATACCTATATTCAAGATGGTTTAACGAAAAAAATTCAACCGGACTATTTTATGGATGTTTTAATGGCACTTTACCATTCGGATAAAAGGCGTCTCGAAAAAACAGTGGTTTCATTATGGAACAGCTACAAAGGAGAAGATGTTTATTTCTCCTGGATTCGCGGGATGGACCGCTTTTTAGCTGAGATTGAAATTGACCGGTCTGTTTCCTGGCCTGAGCTTTCCACCCTTTATCATCAATCTTTTCTCGAGTTAATGAGTGGAAAATTCCTGCTGAAAAAGCTGTCCGGGATTGTTCCGAATCATTTAACCAATTGGCTGAAAATTTCCGGCAGCAGCCAAGGTTTATACGCAGCATCTGCCGTACTCGCATGGAATGAGCTATTTCCTTCGAGCATAAAGGTTTCAGCGGCAGAGGAGGCGGAAAACCTTATTGCAGGGCTCAGGACGGAAGGCAATGGCCTTGAAGAAAGCCTGCAACTGTTTGACACAATCACAGCATGGGCGGAACAGAATGATGTGGAAATAGGAAACCGGTTTAAGTGGCTCGCGGGCGCGCTGGCTGATTTGACGACCCATCATCTCCTGATTGCCGGAATTTCGGGCAATGGGAAGTCATCTTTCATCAATGCCATCCTTGGTGAGAATATTTTAGAAAACGATGTTCAGGCGGCGGTTCTTTTTAAAGGTGATGAAGATAATGAAATCACCGAAATTGATGATTCCGGAATCAGGCACATACCTGAATTATCGGCTGCTTCTGCCGAAGGCGCTGTTATTGATTTTAAGATTTCGAGCCGCTTCTTAACTGAAAACGGGCTGTCATTGTTCAATATCCCTGATTTTAGAGGAACACGAAGTGAAAGAAACGAGGCAGTCCAGTATTTGCATTTGGCAGACAGCCTTTTGTTTGTACTCGATGCGGGTTCCCCTTTTACAGAGAGAGAAAGGGATATGCTTCTAAAAATTGCCGGGGAAGCACCAGATCTTCCGGTTCACTTCTTACTGAACAATATTGATTCGATTGCCGATGAGCAGGAAGCGATCAAATTGGTGGATGATACTTGGGCACGAATCCATGGATATTTCCCGGCAGCAAAGCTGTTTGCTTTTTCGTCCAATTACGAAAGCGCACAGCAATTAAGCGACCTTGCAGAATTTATCCAGGCAAATGCAAGTGCTGTGAACACGGAGGAGAGACGTACTTTCAATCTGTTGGCCTTGATCCGGGAAACGATTACGATGCTTCTAAAAAGCCGGGTCGAAATGGAAAATGGCTTGATTGAATCGATCAAGTGGAATGAGGAAATGGCGAACAAGTTAAACGGTGCGATCAATCAGCTTAGTGATGTTGAGAAGGAAAAGAGTAATGTAATTCAAAAATCGTACCGGGGCAGAAAGCAGCAGATCAAAAATGAGCTCGAAGATGAAATTCCAAAGCTTCTTCAGGGCTGTTCAGATATCATTGAAGAGGACAGTGACTTTGGAAGCCTCCATGTTAAACTGAACGATGAGATGAACAGGAGAATTCAGGCATATCTCACTGAAACGGTGCTGCCTAAATTCAATCAGGCTCTCGAGGAATGGATTGACTTTGCAAAGGACGAATTTGACGAAAGCCAGTCGTTCTTAACCGATATGAGTGACGGTTTTAATACAATGTTTGCGGAAGAGCGACTCAAGCTTAAGTGTGATTTTAAAGTGCTTGAGGATTGGCGCCGTGATGCGGACCGGATGACAAGCGGAGTGCCTGTCGATAAAGTAAATATTTTGCTTCGTTTCACACCTTCTCAGTTTTTATTAAAGAGTGCGGGAAAATTGTTCGGTGCGATCCAGCAAAACAAGTTAATGCTCTATAATAAATACACACAATTCGTAGAAAACGAAGATTATGAAGAAGCAAAAACGTTAATTATCAACAATTTTATGCAGCCTTTCGAAATGTTTGAACGGACGCTTGAGCGTGATGTGACGATATTCTTCCGAAACCCGTTCCGTGTTTTGAAGCAGGCAGTCGAAGAGACGCAAAGCGAAATCGTCGAAAAGCAGGCGGCCCTGGATCAGATCAGAGCGAATCCAGAATTGTACCGCGATCCATTAAGGCTGTTCGAGGTAAGGCTGCGGCAGCAGGAATGGATGGAAATGGCGGGGAAAGAGTTAAGCCGCCCTTAACATAATAAAGTACACGAAGGCACACAGATTTCAGTGGAATCTGTGTGCCTTTTTTAAAAAGATAAGAAAGTATAAAATTTTGGGTCTACCACGGTCATCTAGGCTGTGGTATTTTTATT